>SXWY01000133.1 GCA_005789825.1 Burkholderiales bacterium
ATACACGTCCAAGGAAATCACTGGACTGGAAGTGCCCAGCTGAACTCTTCCTGCCTGAAGACTCGTTTGATTTCCAAGCTTATTGGAAATCTATACTTCATCCTATTAAACCCAATGTTGCACTTGGAACTTGAAACCACCTGATAATTCCTCCGTACTATTACCTTTTAATTGTTATTTTTAATAGATTTAGTATTTTTGTATTCGTAGAATGCCGGTTCATTTTTAGGGGTGACCGGACATGCCACGCTCTTTGATTGAACAATTGCCTGAAATCGTACGCAATGGACGCCGTGAAGCCGAAAAAATATTAGAGGGCATAGAAGGCAGGCAACGTCACGCTTTTAAGGACGGAATGGAACTCAATAAGTCTCCAACTGCAACCTACCCTCTTGCTTCAACCCCTCCGCCACCAAGTTCCAATCCAAGCCCGCACCCACCGCAATATCGTGCAAAGCCTGCAACACGCCTTCTTCCATGCTCTTCAAACCGCAAACATAAAAATGTGTCTGCGGGTCTTGCAGCAAAGTGGCCAGTTGTGCGGAGGCATCCCGCATCGCGTCTTGCACATAGCGTTTGGGTTGGCCAGGTGTGCGTGAAAACGCGAAGTGAATGTCGATGAAGTCTTTGGGCAGTTTTTGCAAAGGCCCGAAGTAGGGCAACTCTTGCTGCGTGCGTGCGCCGAAAAACAGCAGCAGCTTGCCGCCTGCAAATTTGCCGCTGGCTTGAATGCGTCTGCGCCATTCGGTCATGCCGCGCATGGGTGCACTGCCGGTGCCGGTGCAAATCATCACGATATGGCTGCCGGGATGGTTGGGCATCAAAAAGCTGCTGCCAAACGGACCAATCACTTGCACACTGTCGCCGGTTTTCAAATCGCACAAATAGTTGGATGCCACGCCATGAATGGCGTTGCCTTGGTGGTCTTGCACCACGCGTTTCACGGTCAACGACAAGTTGTTGTAGCCGGGGCGCTCGCCGTTGCGCGGGCTGGCCACAGAGTACTGACGTGCATGGTGCGGCTTGCCATTGGCGTCTACACCGGGTGGCACGATGCCGATGGATTGGCCTTCGAGCACGGGGAACGGCATGCTGCCAAAGTCCAACACGATATGGTGCGTCTCGTTGTCTGTGCCTGCTTCATTCACTTGCATGTTGCCCACCACCGTCGCGGTGATCGGTGTCTTGGGTCCATGCAAATTGGTGTACGGATGCGCAGCAGACCACGGCGGCACGGTGGAACCCCATGCCACAGGCTTTGTTATGGTTTGTACAACCGGTGCAGGAGCGGCGCTCACCGAGCTGACAGCGGATTCAAACGCGTGGTGGTCAGTTGCGCGGGGGCTGTCGATGGTCGCGGTTTGCAGATCTTCCACAGACTGCGCAGGGGGCAATTCATCCCAAGAAAGCTGCTCTGCCAGGCTGTACGCCTTGCTGCGCAACACGGGCAACCAATGGTCAATCGAACCTGTGGGGCATGGCGGCACGCAAGCCATGCAGTGGTTGCATTTGTCCGGGTCGACCACATAGTTGCGGCTGTCGTGCGTGACCGCGCCGACGGGGCAGGTGGCTTCGCAGGTGTTGCAACGGATGCACACCTCGGGGTCGATCACATGCTGTTGCAGCAGTTCGGCGGTATCCGTGCTCATGGTGTGTCAGTTGAAACGCACGTACTCGAAGTCCACCGGCTGACGGTTGATACCGATGGCAGGTGGCGCGATCCAGTTGGCGAACTTGCCCGGCTCAGCCACACGGCCCATCAGGCTTTGCACAAACGCGCGGTCTTCAGCAGTGGGCAACCATTCGCCGACCTTAGCTTGCCATTCTTGCTCGGACACCACACGACCATCGGGCGATACCTTGGCGCCTGACAAAGCGCCGATGTTGCGGTGAAACGCTTTGTGCGGCACGCTCAAGCGGTGCGGCAAACCGGCTTTTTCAATCACACGGTTCCAACGCTCGACACCACCGACCGAATCTTTGATGTAGTCATCGCGCAGCACTTCATTCAGCGCATTGAGCATGGGCACTTCTTTTTCTTGCAATTGCCCGTTCACGACGTTCAACACCTTGTAGGTCTGGCCACGCAACACATGGTCGTCATCGCGTTTGGTTTCTTCGTAGCGGCCCTTGATACCGGTGGAATAAAACGTGGCCGCGTTGCCGGACTCGTCTGCGCCAAACAAATCGATGGTGACGCTGAAGTGGAAATTCAAATAACGCTGGATGGTGGGTAAATCGATCACACCGGCAGCGCGGAGTTTGCCCACGTCATCGGTTTTCAATTCGTTCATTGCCGCGCAAGTGCGTTGAATAACACGACTGATGCCGGACTCACCCACAAACATGTGGTGCGCTTCTTCGGTCAACATGAACTTGGTGGTGCGAGCCAACGGATCGAAACTGCTCTCCGCCAAAGCGCACAACTGAAATTTGCCATCGCGGTCGGTGAAATACGTGAACATGAAGAAGCTCAACCAGTCCGGCGTTTCTTCGTTGAAGGCTTGCAGGATGCGCGGGTTGTCTTCTTGGCCGCTGCGACGCTCGAGCAGCGCTTCTGCTTCTTCACGGCCATCACGACCGAAATGTTTGTGCAACAAATACACCATGGCCCAAAGGTGGCGGCCTTCTTCCACGTTGATTTGAAACAAATTGCGCAAGTCGTACATGCTCGGCGCGGTCTTCCCCAAATGGCGTTGCTGCTCGACAGACGCGGGCTCGGTATCGCCTTGCGTCACGATGATGCGGCGCAAATTAGCGCGGTGCTCGCCGGGCACGTCTTGCCAAGCCTTCTCGCCTTTGTGGTCACCGAAATGGATGGTGCGATCGGCTTCGCCTTGGTTCAAGAAGATGCCCCAGCGGTAGTCGCGCATCTTCACATGGCCAAATTGCGCCCAACCTTGCGGGTCCACGCTGACGGCGGTGCGCAAATACACCTCGTTGTCGGTCGTGCCTTCGGGGCCCATGTCATCCCACCAGTTGATGAAGTTGGGCTGCCATTGTTCCAAGGCGCGTTGCAAAGTGCGGTCGCTGCCCAAGTCCACGTTGTTGGGAATTTTTTCGCTGTAGTTGATGGCTGACATGAGGTACTCCAGAGTGTTGAAAGAGGAAAATTAATTGGAGTCTGACCCCAATTAACCAATTAATCAGACGCGGTTCATGTCAAAGGCGGCTTTTTCGCCTTTGCCGTACACCTTCAATGCGCCTTTGTCACCGACAGCATTGGGGCGGTTGAAAATCCAGTTTTGCCAGGCCGACAAGCGCCCGAAGATGCGTGTTTCCATGGACTCTTTTTGGCTAAAGCGCAAATTGGCTTCCAAGCCGGTGAGCGAGTCTGGGGACATGGCGGCGCGCTCTTCGATGGCGATGCGAATTTCATCTGCCCAATCCATGTCGTCAGGCGCGGCAGTGACCAAGCCAAGGGCAACCGCTTGTTCAGCGTTCAAGGCTTGACCCAGCACATCGCGCACGGCTTGCATGGGCGCTTCTTCTTCGTAAAAGCGACGCTGCAAACGCGACTGGTGGTTGACCATGGGAAAGTAGCCCAAATTGAGTTCACTCAATTGCAATTGCGGCGCAGAAGCGGGGTCGTCAGGCAATGCCAACATGTAACTGCGGTCAGCCGCCAACGCCAATTCGGCCAGCGTGCCTGCAAAGCAAGACCCTTGGTCGATCAACGCAAACAGCGACCGTGAAGACACATCCAATCGCGCCAGAGTGCGACGCAACAAGCCGATGGTTTCACGCACCAACCAATGCTGTGCGTGTTGCAGCATTACTGCATCCGATTGCATCGCCCATTGCGCATTGCCTTGGGTTTTCAGCAACCAGGTTCCGATGTCGAGTTCGTTGGTGCGCAATACCAAAATCGCATCATCCATTTCGCGGGCCATTTGCAACGGGTACCAACTGTCTCCCGCTGCTTGAATGGCTGGCAATGTGTCAGGCACAGGCGACTTTGGCGCAGAGACACACAAGGTGGCGGTGCGTTTGTGGCGGTCAATGACAACTTGCACATATTCATAGTCCACGCCATCGGCGGAGACTTTTTTCTTCAACGCTTGCAATTTGACGCCTTCGCTGTCCGCGGCCATGCCGGGCCGTTCACTTTTGGCTGCCAATGCAGCGGCGCGTTCGGCCACGGCAGCGCTGAACTGCGCAGGTTTGGCAATCGCGTCCACCAAACGCCAATCGACAGCGCGCTGACCGCGCACACCCTCGACGCTGGTGCAAAACACATCCGCGTGGTCATGGCGAACATGGCGCTTATCGGTGATGCGGGTCAGCCCGCCGGTACCCGGCAACACACCCAACAACGGGACTTCAGGCAAGGACACACTGCTGGAGCGGTCGTCAACCAACACGATGTCGTCGCAGGCCAAGGCCAATTCATAACCACCGCCAGCACACGCGCCATTGACAGCGGCCAAAAATTTCAATCCGCCATGTCGGCTGCTGTCTTCCAAACCGTTGCGTGTTTCGTTGGTGAATTTACAAAAATTCACCTTCCACGCATGGGTTGACAAACCCAACATGAAAATATTGGCGCCAGAGCAAAAAATGCGGTCTTTCAAGCTGGTCAGCACCACGGCTTTGACTTGAGGGTGCTCAAAACGCAAGCGTTGCACTGCATCGTTGAGCTCAATGTCCACGCCCAAATCGTAAGAATTGAGTTTGAGCTTGTAGCCGGGCAATATGCCACCGTCTTCCTGAATGTCGAGCGACAAAGTGGCAATTTCTCCATCTATACGCCACGACCAATGGCGGTATTGATCGGGTTGTGTTTCGTAGTTCACTGCAAAGTTAGTGCTCATACATCGGTCTTTCTGTGGTCGGCGTCTTCACGCCAATTTCATGGCGTACTTCAAATCCAGCGACAAGCGTTTGACGGCCTCTTTCAAATTGAAAGCGCTGGTGTCAAACGATTGGTGCGCCTGCGAATACATGGGCGTTCTTTCGTCCAAGATATGTTTGAGGTCTTCCAGCGCTTGGCTGCTGCCGGCCATGGGCCGCATATCGCCTTGCGCCATGACGCGATTCAAGTGGTCTTCTGGCTTGGCTTGCAGCCAAATGGTCAAACATTGGGCCTGCAATTTCTCCCATGCCTGTAAGTCCATGACGATGCCGCCGGTGGTGGCGATGATGGCGGGCAATTCACTCGCCAAAGCGCTTTCCAGGGCACGCAACTGGTAGCGCTGGTAGGCCAATGGCCCGTACAAACTGTGTATCTCGTGGGTTTTGCATCCCGCCAGTTTTTCAATATCGCGGCTGAGTTCAACGAAATGCAGTTGCAACTCATTGGCAATGCGCTGGCCAATGGTGGTTTTGCCTGCCCCGCGCAAACCCACCAGCGCAATTTTTCGTTGATTGAGTTTGGCCTTGGCGCTGAGCAGTTGTGCCAAATAAGTGTGGACCAACTGGAGTTCGGTGTCGGTTTTGTCTACCAACAATTGCTGAATCGCCTGAAGTTGGGGTTGCTTCAAATTGAAGCTCGACAACAAATCGGTGATTTCGCAGTCCAGTGCCTGCGACACCTGCAACAAAATCATGATGGAAGCATTGCCCGTACCAGACTCCAGCGAAGCGAGATGACGTTCTGACACATGCGCCGCCTGCGCCAATTCTTTGCGGGTCCATTTGCGCTGTTGGCGCCACCAGCGCACTTGGTGGCCGATGACCTGCAGCAACGGCGAATGGGTGGGTGATGGACTGTCATACATAAATGAATTTTAATGCCTATTTAAAAAGCTATGCAATAACATTTAATAAGCTTATGCACTAAATTGCATTTATTTTGTAAAATGAATTATTTTTCATGAATTTCTCAAAATTTTTCATTCGATCGTACAAAAAACAGATTGTCTACAGAGCTATATATGGCTATTATTTTTGAACCTTTTAATCATTTTGGAGAGATTTATGACCGCCTTTGCAAAAACAATCCCCGTGTTGGATACATCCAAGCCGTCCATTAAGCAAAAAGGCTACAGCATTATCGAGTTATCGATCGCACTGGCCATCATTTCTATCATTTTGGTGACAGCGCTGGCAGGGGTTCAGCGGATTTTGAGATCGAACAATGTCAACGAAGACCTGAAAAACATCAATTTGGTGGCCTCCAAACTTGCCGTCATGCTGTCAAGTGTCCCCGACACCGCGGGTATCAACCAAGCTCAATTGATCAATTTGCGGATGTTTGAAGGCATGCGGGTGAATGTTGCAAATGGCACAATAAATAATGCGTTTGGTGGCTTGATCACAGTTATCCCCAATGCTGCGATAGGTACGATCCCTGCCAACAGCGGAATAATGTTGTACTCCAGAGGCATACCACCCGAAGTCTGCAGCGACTACATCACCGGTTTAAACACCATTGCCAGCCATATTTCTGCCACCGATGCAGACGCTCCTGCTGTCGTTGGCGCGCCTTACGCCAACGTTGTCAAAACCAATCTTGCACCCATCACCGTAGCCAACCTTGCCACTGCTTGCACAGCTGCAGCAGGTGCCACCATCACGGTGGCTGCTCTCATAGGCTCCTAAGCGCTTACAAGCTCTAGGATGGCATCCCTTGAAAAAGCTCTGTTTCATCTCCACGATGCCGCCGCTATTGGCGGCATCGGTGGCTTGGGCGCAAGTTCCACTGACCGAGTCAGATTTGGAATGGCGTAAATCACCACGCACCTCAATTGAAACCCAAGAACGCAAACACACAGCGGCCACGCTGCCAGACAACCCCAGCAACAACGTGACCCCTATTTGGTCACTGGAAACGGCAGACGGCACCTTATCCAACTCCTTGTCGCGCTGGAGTCGACAAGAAAAATGGCAACTCATTTGGGAAGCTGACCGTGATTTCCCGATTCTCGCCACCGTGTACCTGAAAGGGAGTTTTCAGTCGGTCATTTTGTCGGTCATGCAGTCGCTGTCAGACAGCGACTACCCGTTACAAGCCATTCTCAACCCCAACACCCGCATTGTTCGCATCGTGCGTTACATGCAAGCACCCAACGGATGAAATGCCTTAAAGCCATGGCCCAAACACACCGCCCTCGGTACTTGAAAACTGTCTGCTCCATCGCTGCGTGTTGCTGGGTCAGCGCATGTACCAGTACGTTCGACCCAGCCGTCAAAGCCGGCCATGAGGAAGCCAAAGATCGATCAGCGCTGGCCCAAACCCAATTGCGGCAACCGCAAAACACCGTGCCCCTGGTGTCCGAGGACACCACGCTTCGGTTCACCCAAAAATCCATTCCTTTTGTGCGCAGTTCTATGCTGCCCACCAGCATAGGCAATGTCACATTGCGGGTGCCCGGGCGACACAACCTGTCTACCGTTGCCGACCTGATCAGCAACGCCACAGGCATTCCTGTCATCATGACCCCAGACGCCCTACAAGATCCATCTTCCTTTGCCCCCGGTCGGATCACCACCGCACCCAGCAATCTCGCCAAAGATGCCGCAACAGATGATGCGGTCTACACCAGCCTGATGGCCGCAGGTGCGAGCCGCTTGGCATTGAGTGACCAAGTAGCACAAAACACCATCGAATTGAATTACAGCGGGTCCCTGTCTGGGCTGCTCAATCAAGTGGCCGCCAAAACCCGTCTGCGCTGGACCTATGAGGATGACCGCATTGTGTTCAGGCGGGTGATCACGCGCAGCATCATTGTCAAATCTTTGCCCGGCTCCATCAAAAGTTCTGGCAGCTTGTCCATGTCCAGTGGTGGCGCCAATGGCGGATCACTGTCCATCAATTCAGACGCAGACACCGACTTCTGGTCTGCCCTGGAAAAAACCCTGCCCTTGCTGGTTTCGTCCCAAGGCCAATTCATTGTGGATGCCCGTGTAGGACTCATCACTGTGCGCGATGCCATCGACAACGTACAAGCGGTTGAAAAACTGGTGGAGTTACAAAACGCATTGTTTTTGCGACAAATTTCCATGAATGTAGAAGTGCTTCAAGTGGATTTGTCGCTGGAGCACCAATCTGGCATCGATTGGAACTATGTGTCCGAGACGCTCGCCAAAACCAATGCCATCGTTTCCCTCACCGGCGCACCCTTGCTTGCTGGCACCTCTTCACCAGGCGCCTTTGGTATCAAAATGACCAATGGCAGCCAAGTCATGCTGAAGATGCTGGAGAAATTCGGCCGCGTCAGCACCGCTTATTCCAGTGTCTTGACCACGGTCAACCGTCAATCTGTTCCCGTTGGCGTACTCAACACCTTGGCCTATTTGAAATCCATCACACCCGCGCCAGTGACATCCTTGTCAACCGGATCGTCACTGTCGGGCGGGGTGGGCTTGGTGCCCGGTGAAATCACCACAGGTTTCAGCCTCAATCTGTTGCCCATGGTGCTTGACTCAAACCGCGTGCTGTTGCAATGCTCCATCAGCATCAGCAGCCTGCGCGAGTTGACCAAATTCACCAGCGGCACCGGCGACTCTATCCAAAGTGTTCAGCAACCGAATGTGGACACGTTTGCATCTTTGCAGCGCATGACGCTGAACTCTGGTGAGACCATGGTCATCATGGGGTTTGAAAGAGACGAATCCAGAACCAACCAAACCGATGTGGTGCGCAACAGCATTCCGGGTTCACGTCTGGTCAGCAGCAACAAAAAAAGCACCATCATTTTGGTGACTCCGCGTTTGCTTGGGGTATGAGCGGTGGGAACAAAAACGATGCTGTCACTTGGTGGGTTCTGGCGTAACAACCTGTCGCGTTTAATTCGTCCCACCGCTGTCACGGCCTCGCCTTGGCCACATTGGATAAGCACCAAGGGACAGGTATTTTTATTTGGCATTGACTGGGAATATTCGGCGCCCGCTGGCAGCAAAAACAAAGAGCTGCAAGCCCAACGAAAAAAAGGCCTTGGCTTTTATGCACTTTCGCATTTTGAAGATGTCATTGGCTTTATCAGTGCTTTGCCCGTGGCCAAGGGCAGGAAATACGCCGCAGCCTTGCACTTGGCTGATCGACTGTCGCAAGGCGGCATCGAAATATTCTGCTTTCATCTGCGGGAGGACTTGTATTCGTTCATCGCATTGAACGAATCCAAGCCTGTGCCCGGACATGATTACGTGGGCACCAAAGAAAATGTGTGGCAACTCGGTGATGACTTTGCCAACCTGCAAGAAAAACAAGCCATTCGCTATGTGGGTAACTCTGGTATTTTTGAAATGGAAGAGCCCTTGACGCTGGAAAAAGCGCTGACTGATCCAGCCCCCCATGCGCAATTCAAATCCATCATCCATCAACCACTGCTCTTGGCATTCGCTGCGGTGTTGCTGGGGGTGCTCGGCTTGGTATATGGCGCCAACGCCTACCTGACACACCTGAGAATCCAAGAAGAGCAAAAACGTCAAGCGCTATTGAACGATCCCAATGTGTTGTATGAGCAAAGCATTGGGCCCGCGCTGAAACAGGTGACCTCCGGAGGCAGAACGCAAATAGACAGCTGGATACAAACCATCGGCAAATTGCCACTCAAAACCTCTGGGTGGCGACTTGATTCGGTGAAGTGCACGTTGCAAGACTGCACGGCCACATGGCACAGAGAGTACGGCAATTTTTCTGAGCTGTTCAACAGCTTGGGGCTTGCTTACGTTTCGCGTACAGAAAACATGGACACATCCAAGGTCGGCAATTCAACCGCGACCACCACCCACCGCCTGGCTGAAGCATCCCGCGCTTCAACCATGGACAGAAATGCCTTGCCAGTGGCCAAAGACGTGCTGAGCCTGTTCAGCAGCCAATTGCAGGATTTAACGCTGTTAGACAACGCCACGATCACACTTGACAAGCCCGTGTTGTTTCCTGCTTCAGCACAAGGCAGCGCAGAAACCCTCCAGCGCCCCGTCGTGCGCGGCACTTGGGGGTTGCAACTCGAACTCTGGAGCATCCACTCGCTCAAGCTCTTGCCCTATGTGGTACCCGAGACCCTGGACATTCAATTCCCTGCGGATAAGCAGGACCAAGCCGTTTATTCGTTGAAAGGAAGCTTTTATGCGCTTTACAAATGAATGCATTCGAGTCTGCGGATTCGGTTTGATGTGCTTCGGTTTACATGTTTGGGCACAACCCGTGACAGTCGATGACGCTATCGAAAGCGCCAAGAAAAAAAAATCGCAATCAGCGATCGCCAAGGCAGAACCCTTGCCGGTTGCGTTGCTGCCCCCTTTCCACAGTCCACTGTCAAATCCTGCACAAAGCCAGCCCAAATTGTGGTCAATCAAAGGCATCAATGGTGAATACACCGCTGAAATCATTCAAGGTGCAACCATACACACGGTTAAGTTGGTGACGGGTGCGCGAATTCAGCAATGGGAAGTGATTGCGTTTGACAGCGACAGCGTGACACTGGCAGAGCGCGGCCCCAACAACGCCAAATCCTCCGCCGCCTCTTCCCAACGCAAGCACCATGTCAAGCCGCCGCTGAAACTGTATGTCGCAGCCCGAGGCCATTCGATCGCCCCTTTCCGCATTACCGCTGGCAGCGACATCAACACCCAGCAGCGACAGGCAGCTGCAGACTTACCCAACTTACCCGCTGTTCCTGCCAAAAACTGAACATGGCAGCCGCTTCTGCACTGGTCAACCCAACCTCTACCGGAGGCAAGATGCCGCGTTCATACTTTAAAAATTTGGGCCATTTAAAGTTTTACCAAGATTTCCCTGACTACAAATCGGTACTCACGCATGGTCGCAACCCAAGCGTGATGTTGAATGAAACCAAAAAAGATGCGATTGTGGCTATCGAGTTGCTCGATCAGCAATTTGCCATCATCAGCACCCAGGAAGAACAAGGCAGTTCCACATGGTTTTATTTGGTGCAACAAGGCATCAGGCTGCAACTGCATTTTGAAGGCTACTACACCACAGACCATTTGTCGCTCAAAACATTCATAGCCAACAGCAAAGATTCGCAGTCGCACCGGATTCGGGAGCAAAACAAGCAAAACCAGGAAGTGGTGCAAAGCATTGTCAATGCGTCAGAACCCATCGAGTGGTTTCGCTCAGTCATCAAAATGTGCATTGAACTCAATGCCTCCGACGTGCATTTTGAAATTCGCCAAGAAAAAGCCCATGTACGCATTCGGCGAGACGGCCTGATGCGGGATGTGCAGAGTTACGACCAAAACACGGTCACACAATCCATGTCGGCCATCTACACCTTGTTGGCAGAAGAAAGATCCCGATCAGAAGTGGCGTTCAATTTGAATGCGCCGCAATCTGCGTTGATCCCATTGACTGTCAACCGCAAAAGTTATGGCTTGCGCTACCAGAGCCACCCGGCGGTTGGTGGGTATGACGTCATCATGCGGATTCTCAAAACCGATGTGCGCTCAGACTCCAACCAAGCGCTTGCGCTGGAAAAACTTGGGTTCACGCCTTGGCAATCCAAAGCATTGCATGACGCGCTCAGCACAGCCAACGGAGGCATATTTGTGGCTGGTATCACGGGCTCTGGAAAAACCACCACACTGAGTGCGCTGATGAACCAACTGGCAGCCGCTGGCGACAGAAAAATCATCTCCATAGAAGACCCGGTGGAATACCAAATTCCCGGGGTGTCTCATCTGTCGATTCAGCGTGCCGCCGGCAACGAAAAATCTGACGCCACCAACCCGTTTGCCAGTTCGATGATGGCGTTCTTGCGCATGGACCCCGATGTGGGTATGTTTGGTGAAATTCGCGATGCACTTTCAGCGCAAATCGCCTACACCGCGATACAAACCGGTCACAAGCTGCTCACCACGGTACACGCCACTTCGGCATTGGGCATCATTTCCCGCTTGACATCACCGCAAATTGGGCTGGTGCGTTCGGACATATGCCGACCAGAGTTCATATCGGCGTTGGTCTACCAGTCGCTGATCCCCAAAAACTGTGCACACTGCAAGATTCCCGCGGAAACAACCATGAAAGCATCCGAATTGCTGGTGTATGAGTCGGTTTTTTTTCTCGACACCAGCAAATTGTTTGTGGCCAGTGACGATGGTTGCCCTGCCTGCAAACCTGCGAACTTAGCCACCATCAGAGGCGGCCACGCTGGCGTCAAAGGGGTGACTGTGGCGGCTGAAATCCTCCAACCCGACTTGCAGTTACTCGAATTTCTCAGCAAAGCCGAAGACCTCAAAGCATTTGACTATTGGCGCAATTTACAAACCTCGGCTTTCAACCATCCGGACATGCTGGGCAAACCCTCTTGGGGACACGCTTTGTACGAAATGTCGTTGGGGCATATCGATCCCTACCATTTTGAAAAGGTGTTTGGTTCACCGTTGCGGCTCAAAATCAGTTTGAGTGAATTGAACCATGGCTAACTTGCTACAAAGTTTTTTGATTTGGCAAGGCCAATTGGATTTGCGTGCCAGGCGAGCCGATTTTTACTACGACTTAGGCATGACGTTGGACGACAAAATTCCTTTGTTCACCACGTTGCGCAAATACGAAGCCCGTGCCCGCCAGCGCAAGCAAATCTCCGCGCCCTTGTATTTGCATATATTGAAGCGCATGCAATCGGGTTCGTTATCCGAAGCCCTCAAAGGCGTGGCGGCTGATTCCGAGTTGATCATGCTAGATGCGGTTCAGGCCTCGGGAGATGCGGCTTTGTCATCTGGCTTGAAATTTCTCTCCAGTACCGTAGAAAAAATCGACCATCTCAAAGCGATTGCCCGCAAAGCCGTGGTCTACCCTGTGGTCATGATCATTGTTTTTTATGGCATGTTGTACGGGTTCGCTGCCCATGTGGTGCCTGTGTTGAGCAATATTTTGCCGCCTGAAAAATGGCCGTTTTTGGGCAAATTACTTTACGCAACATCCACCACTATCCAAAGTTACGGCCATTACATATTTGCAGGATTTGTGGCGACTGCGCTGTTGTTTGTTTACAGTTTGCCGCGCTGGACGGGGGCGGTGCGGCGGCGGCTCGACCCTTATCCGCCGTGGGTGCTGTACCGTGATTTTTCCGGCGCCATGCTGATTGTTTCTTTGTCTACCCTGATGCGTTCAGGGGTGTCATTGCGCTCATCTCTGGAGCGCGCTTTGCGCTACAGCTCACCTTGGCTGGCTTGGCATATCCGTGAGATTTTGACCCGTTTGTCCCGCCCCAATTCATCCACATTTGGTGAAGCGTTTCAAACCGGCGTGGTCAACCAATATTTGGAAGACCGCATACAAGATGCGGCAGAGCGTCGCAATCCTGTAGAGGCGTTTGTAAAGATTGGTGTAGGTTCTATTGATCGACTCGCGGCCTCCATTGAAGCATCTGCCAGCAAATTGAATTCAGCCTTGCTGGTGATTTGCGGTTTGATTCTGGGACTGATGATGGGCGGTTTTTTTGCCACCGCCATGGAATTGCAGTCAGGCATTGCGCAGCAAAACTCGCAAATAAGCAAATAAGCGCCGCAATTTTTCAAAGTTTCAATCCCTCACACCCATATGCCTATAGAAACGATGCATCGACCTTCGATCCGTAGACAAGTCTGCACAAACCAGCATGGCTACAGCTTGATCGAGTTGACAATTGTGCTGGTGATACTCACTGGCGCAATACTCGGACTGTTTGCCATTTACCAGTTCAAACAAGCCACTGACAAAGCCGACATCATCGCGGGCCAATACAAGCGCATCAACTTGGCGGTCAGCGGTTACTTGTCGCAAAATTCGGATGCTTTGTTGCAGTTGTTGCAGGCCAAAAGCAATTGCAGCGACATCAATTGGCGAGCCAGCGCAGTTCCGGGAGGTGTTGGTGTGTCTGCTGACCCCACAGGCTGCGAACTCAAAGATGCAGCGGGCAACATTCTGGCTGCCAACGGTGCACAACCCACGCTTGATGAATTGCGTGCGCTCAAGTTTTTAGACCCCACGACCTCGTCCACCCTGCCCATGGGCACACAGCAAGTCATGGTGGGTCAGGTTGGCGGTGTCGAGCAATTCTTGCCCCCCGGGTTCGCGGTTCAAATTTCGCGTGTTTGTGTGCAGCACGCAGGCGCCGCGGCCTCAGCCGCCAGCCACTTGAACTGTTCCACCTCTAACACCACAGGGTATTGGGACCTCAGCTCACTGGTCTTCAATACACAACCCTTCAGCGACGCAGCAATTTACACATCGCGCGGGGTGAACCTCATGCATTTGATTTTCAATGCCGCAGGCCCAGATGCGTTGATGGCCACGCCAGGAGTACAAAAAGTCGTCAACGCCAGTGGTGTCGACATCACGTCTCAGTTTCCTTTGATTGCTGCCAATCGCAGTGCTGGCGACTATGTAGCCAATCCTTTGCGCAATGTGTCTGGTGAAGGTGTCTCCAATGTGTTTGCCATGCGCGGCGGTTTTCAAAGCAGTTTGTTCCTAAACCGTATGCGGGTGGATGGCGGCACCCGTCCAACCAACGACTGGAATTTTGGCGGCTTCAATGTCAGCGACATGGGTACTTTGGGTGTTGCTAACGTGAATGCCAGCGGCAACGTCAACGCACGCAACCTCAGTGCCATTGAAACCGTGAGTGCAGCCAATGTGGCCGCCAGCGCCAAGGTCACAGCACTGGATGTCGCTGCAAGCAACGAAATAGCCGTGCTCAATGGATCTGCCAAAGCCGTCACCTTGAAAAAGGACGGCTCCATGGCTGCTGCATCCCTGTCGACCACGGGCAATGTGTCTGCCAAAGGCGATGTCTCCGCTGGAAACACAAACACGGTCAGCGGCCAATTTTTTCAATTTTTAAACACCGTGACTGCAGGCGCGAGCTGCGCGGCTAAACAATTGAAATCCTTGGCACTCAGCGATACGTCTTTCAAAGAGCTACTCACCTGCGATCCCACCAGCAACACATGGGTAGCCATGCTACAAACCGGACCACAAGGCCCACAAGGCCCACAAGGCCCACAAGGACAACAAGGACAACAGGGGCAACAGGGACTGCAAGGACCACCGGGGCCTGGGAGCATTTACGTTCGAGACTTTATCTTTCCTGTGTATGTTTCCGGTGGATATTTGAACTCGTACGACAAGCTTGATTTCTACGGCGGTGACGTGTTTCTGACGGACAAATGGGAAAACTCGAGTTATTTCACGTCAACTTACAAAATGTCGGATTATTTCCCTGCGTTCACAGCCATCATTGGCAGCGGTGGACTCACCAACAGCGAGAATTTTTCTGTAGGCGTTTTCAAACCCACCGATGTGTGGGCGAATGCTTCCGAGAAAACCTATTGGCAATATTTGTACCGTTACCTTCCCGGCTACAAAACCTCACAAAAAAGGCAAAACGGCATACAATTTGTCTTCAGTTTTGTGCCGATTGTGTCGGATGAAACTGACCACAAAACAGGTTCGATCACAGCCAGTTCCCCCAGCGGAAACGCTGCCGATGAAATCAACACCGGTTTGAATTGCAGCGCATGGACAGCGCCTGTCATCACATCCATCAGTACCTCACAAGGAGATCTCAGAAACCCCAGTTACTGGTCATTTTGTGGAAGCAACAACGAATGGCGGGTCAGAGCCGAAGCCACAAGCACATATATCAATGTGAACTGGGTTTCATTTCTGTTCAAGGGCGATTACCTGCCTAAAACCGCCAGGCTCACCGTCACCACCAAAGACTACCAAACCCCATACTCTTGCTCTCACTGGAACATGCCAGTTGTCACCGGTTGGTATACGGCAGGTACCACAGAAAACATGACTGTGTTTGAACAACCCAGCTGTGTTGACAACTATTGGCGCGTTTCAAACTATATTCCCGGTGATTCTTTTTTGAGCGTTGATTATTTGTTCATCAGCAACAAACGGTACAAAACTGCATTGAATTATTGAGGCAAAAGCCAGCATGAAATGTGTATGGATGCTGTTCTTGGGTTTGCTGGGCTCCTGCGCCCACAGCCACTGCTTCAAAGAAGCTTCGCAACGCTACAACGTCCCCCCAGCCTTGCTTATCGCGATTGCCAAACACGAATCGGGCGGTCGCACCACAGCGATCAACCACAACCGCAACGGCACGCGTGATATCGGGTTGATGCAAATCAATTCGGCTTGGTTGCCTATGCTGGCTAGGCACGGTCTGCAGGAACAAGATTTGTTCGATCCCTGTGTGAATGTGTTGGTCGCGGCTTGGATTTTGTCCAACAACTTTGCCCGACTGGGCTACAACACACAAGGCTTGGGTGCGTACAACGCGGCCACGCCGTGGAAGCGAGAACGTTACGCACGGCAAATATTGCAGACTTTTAAGTATTGATTTTTTTGAGCATTTAAGTAAGCATAACGAATGTATGTATAAAAATTAACTCTTCATTTTCATGACCCATCTCAACATCATTTCCCCCGAGTCCATCCTCCCTTCACACTACCTTGGACAAGGCATTGACTTAGGCGAGCAACGTATCGATTTCTTGGTGTCTCAGGGCTTTCCCAATGACCAACGGGCCACCTTGGTGCAGGGCAGCTTTTTGATTGCTTTGAAAACCAATATTTACCAGCATGTGATTGGTTACCCCAGCCCGGAGAACCTCAACACAGAAATCATTTACTTGCTGCGAGTCAATAAATCCAAAGGGGTTCCCGATCAAAGCAGTCACCTGTTTGGCATGAGCCAAGTCATCATCAACAACAGTATCAAAAACCGCGCACCCAAACCCCAAGACGGCACTGCCCACGGTACAGATGACACCGAATTGATGAAAAGTTTATTTTTCCTGCTTGAGTGCGAAATCATGGGCACGTTTGAAGGCAGTGCAGACCCAGGTGCGGGTGTCAATTTTTCATCCGACGTCGGACAAATCAGCCCTGCTGTGGTGTTTCATTTGTTTCGACCGGACACCAAGGTCATGGACTTGATTCTCAACGGCATGCTCAACCCGGAGCACCGCATAGACTTTGGCCTGCTCAGGCCCAGTGAAAACGAAAGCTACCTGGCTAACAAAGAACCGGTCTATATTTCCATGATGGACATACGGGGCAAACGCACCGCCATGTTTGGCAAAACCCGCATGGGTAAATCCAATGTGGTCAAGTTGGTGGTGCAAGGCATGCTCGATGTGACCAAGGAGCAACGCAATGTCGGCCAGTTGATTTTTGACGTCAACGGCGAATACGCCAACAGCAACCCGCAAGACGGATTTGACGCGATTGCGTCGGCCTACCCAGACAGATGCACGTCGTACTTCCTCACCCCGCGCGGTGTGCAATCGGAAGCGCCCAAGTTACTGCGGTTTAACTTTTACGAACGCACTTTTGAAGCACTCAGCGTCATGCGCGAATTGCTTCCGCCTTCAACCGCTGAATCCGAATATGTCGCCAGGTTATTGACTTGCCGCTTGCCCAACTTGGCCAGAACCGAACACGATTCCGAACGAAAAATTGGCAACCGTGTGCGCAAAGTCATGCTGTTTTGGACCCTGCTGGATATTTGCGGTTTTGAAGTCAACCCACAAAGGCTGCAAAACCGCATGGAGGCGATCGGTATCACCCAGCCATTCAACCCCAGCTTTCCACAACTGCTTCGTTTGTCTGCCTACCAAGCGATACGTAATTCAACGCCGCCACCCTTGCCCACCACATTTGCAGACATGGTGACCGAAATCAGTGTGGTGGCACGTTTTAGCCAGTCCTACCAAAACGACCCCAGTTTGCGTCGCAACGGCCAATTCATTTTCGACAGCGACGAAGAGATCATGATCAGTTTCATGTTCCCGCCGATTGGTTACAGCCCGTTTGTGCTGCGCCCGTGCTTGCAATTCCATTCGCCTGAAGCCGGTGACTTTGTGGCTGAAATTCTCTACAAACTCGCCCAGGGCGAAACCGTCATTTTGGACTTGGGCAGCGCCAACGAGCAAATCATCCGCTACTTCAGCCGCAGTTTGTCAGAGGCTGTTTTCCGAGAGCAAGAAAGCAAATTCGTATCCAACACCTTGAACAACAACTTCATTCAAATTTATTTTGAAGAAGCCCACATGATTTTCCCGCCCAATGCGGGCAACACGATCGATGTCTATTCGCGGTTCGCCAAAGAGGGGGCCAAATTCAACATCGGTATTGTGTACAGCACCCAGTCACCCTCTACGGTCAACCGAGATCTGCTGTCGCAAACCGAAAATTTCTTCATCGGCCATTTGTCCAGCTCTATCGACACCGAGCAACTGGCCAAAATCCAGCATGCGTTTTCGCAAATTGGCGACATCATCATGCGCCAGCGAACCCGGGGCCTGTTGCATGTGCTGACCCATTCACACCGCTATGTGATCCCAGTGCAAGCCAACCGATACAACGGTTCATCGCGCTTGGTGCCTTGACAGCCATTGATCGACCGAGTACCCCAGATCCCATGAGCTGACTTGGTCAATTCAAGTGTCTTGAGATACTTTGATGGTTGGGAATTTGGACGAAAAATCTTTGGCTTTGGCGGCCACCTTGACTGCCAACTGGCGGGCAACGGATTTATAAATACCCGCCACCTCGCTGTCGGGCTCAGCGACCACCGTTGGCAATCCGCTGTCGGCATGCACCCGAATCGCCATGCTCAACGGCAACGCGCCCAAGTAAGCCATGCCCTCGGCTTGGGCCATTTTTTTGCCGCCCTCCACGCCAAAAATGGGTTCTGCATGGCCACATTGGCTGCACACATGGACCGCCATGTTTTCCACAATGCCCAAAATCGGCACACCCACTTTTTGAAACATCCGAATGCCCTTCATGGCGTCGATCAAGGCAATGTCTTGTGGCGTGGTGACAATCACCGCACCGGTCAACGGTACGCGTTGACTCAATGTCAGCTGTATATCGCCGGTACCGGGCGGCATGTCAATGATCAGGTAATCCAAATCACGCCACTGGGTTTGACGCAGCAATTGTTCTAAAGCTTGGGTAGCCATCGGACCTCGCCACACCATGGCCTGGTCTTGCGCCACCAAAAACCCAATGGACATCACCTGCACGCCGTGGCTTTCCAAGGGCTGCATGGTTTTGCCGTCCGTACTTTCCGGGCGACCTGACAAACCCATCATCATGGGCTGGCTGGGGCCGTAAATGTCTGCATCCAGCAAACCCACACTTGCACCCTCAGCGGCCAAGGCCAGGGCCAAATTGGCGGCAGTGGTGGATTTGCCCACACCGCCCTTGCCGGATGCGACCGCAATGATGTTTTTGACTTGCGGCAACAAAGCCACGCCGGGTTGCGCAGCGTGAGCCACCACCTGGCTGCTCACATGCACACGAACCGAACTGACCCCGGGCAATTGACCGACGACATGTTCTAACTGTTGTTGAAACGACGCCCACAAACTTTTGGCGGGGTAGCCCAAGACCAGATCAAAACTGACTGCACCCGCTTGTATTTGCATATTTTTGATGGCTTTGGCCGCCACAAAATCTTGACCGGTCAACGGGTCCACCACCGTTTGCAATGCGGTGTTGATGTCTTGTTCGGTCACAGCCATGTCTTCTCCCAATGGTTACAGCGAAAACCGTCTAGTCTAGCCAAGAGGCCGTTGTACACCCGCCCGCTCGCCACAAGACCGCACAAGCCGCCAACCCATGGCCAAGGTTCATTCGGCCGAGCAAGGCACGGGCAAAAAGCCTTGGCGCATAAAATCCTTGATTCACCGCCTAATTCATCCTTGCTTATGAGCCAGCGTCGCCTGTTTGTCACCACCGCCTTGCCCTATGCCAACGGTAACTTCCACATTGGTCATATGATGGAATACATACAAGCGGATATCTGGGTCCGGTTCCAACGCATGCAAGGTCACGCGGTGAATTTTGTCTGCGCCGATGACACGCACGGCGCGCCCATCATGATCGCTGCGGAAAAAGCAGGCAAAACTCCGCAGCAGTTTGTCGCGGATATTGCCGCCGGTCGTTCGCAGTACCTGGACGGCTTTCATATCGGTTTTGACAATTGGCATTCCACCGATGCGCCGGAAAACCATGCATTGGCGCAACAGATATACCGCGATCTGCGCGACTTGCCCGCTGACAAAGGCGGCAGTTTGATCGAACGCAAAACGATTGAACAATTTTTCGACCCCGAGAAAAATATGTTCTTGCCGGACCGGTTCATCAAAGGCGAATGCCCGACATGCGGCGCCAAAGACCAGTATGGCGACAACTGCGAAAACTGTGGCGCGGTGTATGCGCCCACGGATTTGAAAAACCCGTACTCAGGCTTGAGTGGCGCCACTCCGGTTCTCAAGCAAGCAGAGCATTTCTTCTTCAAATTGTCGGACCCGCGTTGCGTGGAGTTTTTACAAGACTGGACGCAAAACGGCAAGCACTTGCAGCCCGAGGTGGCAAACAAAGTGAAGGAATGGTTCAGCGTGCGCAGCAATCCGGACGGCACGACCAGCGAAGGCTTAGGTGACTGGGACATCAGCCGCGATGCGCCTTACTTCGGCATTGAAATACCGGACGCACCCGGCAAATAT
>SXWY01000134.1 GCA_005789825.1 Burkholderiales bacterium
AACGCCAACGCATCTCCATTGCCAGAGCCATGCTGAAAAACCCGCCGCTGCTGTTGCTCGACGAAGCCACCAGTGCGCTGGATGCACACAGCGAACGCATGGTGCAAGCCGCGTTAGAAAAAGCCATGCAAGGGCGCACCACCTTGGTCATTGCCCACCGCTTGGCGACCGTGCAAAAAGCCGATGTGATTTGGGTGCTGGACCATGGCCGTTTGGTGGAACAAGGCAACCACAACGAACTGGTGGCCAAAGGCGGTTTGTATGCCAGCTTGGCGGCCTTGCAATTCCAACAGGCCTGAAGCGGTTTTAGTTTTTTTCTGAATCAGCGCCATGACCGTTCTCTACGCCAACGCTTCCGACATCGATTCGCGCAAAGCCGCGTGGCGATTGCTGACCACTTTGTGGCTGATGCTGCTGGGCAACAGCGGCATGTACGCGGTCTCGGTGGTGCTGCCCACGGTGCAAGCCGAGTTCGGCATCAGCCGCGCCGATGCTTCTATTCCCTACACCTTGTGCATGCTCGGATTTGGCTTTGGCGGCATGTGGCTGGGACGTTTTGCCGACCGCTTTGGCATCGCGCGTGTGCTGGCGGTGGGTGCAGTCGGTGTCGCTGGCGGGTTTGTCTGGGCCGGACTGTCGGGTGGCATCGTCGGTTTTGCTCTGGCGCAAGGCGTGTTGGGTTTGCTCGGTATCGCCTCCACATTTGCACCGCTGTTGGCCGATACCGGTCAGTGGTGGAACAAGCGCCGCGGTATCGCGGTAGCGGTGTGCGCCAGTGGCAACTATTTGGCAGGCAGCTTGTGGCCGCCGATCGCGCAATGGGGAGTGGTGAACATAGGCTGGCGCAGCACGTATGTGTGCATGGGTTTGTTCTGCGGCCTGGGCATGGCACTGCTGGCGTTGCGCATGCGAGAACGTCCACCCCAATTGCAACATGCGCCACTCAGCCACACCGGCGTGATGGCCTCCGACAGGCCATTCGGTTTGTCGGTGGCGCAAGCGCAATGGTTGCTGAGTCTGGCTGCTGTCGGTTGCTGTGTGGCCATGGCCATGCCGCAAGTGCATATCGTGGCGTATTGCAGCGACTTAGGTTTTGGTGCGGCGCGCGGCGCGGAAATGCTGTCGCTGATGCTGGCCTGCGGCATCGTCAGCCGTTTGGTATCCGGCGCGATTTGTGACCGCATTGGCGGCATACGCACTTTGTTGCTCGGCTCGGTGTTGCAAGGCATTGCGCTATTGATGTTTTTGCCGTTTGACGGATTGGTGCCGCTGTATGTGGTGTCGGCGATGTTTGGTTTGTTTCAAGGCGGTATCGTGCCGTCTTACGCCATCATCGTGCGCGAGCATTTTCCAGCGGCCAATGTCGGCGCCAGCACCGGCACCATCATCATGGCCTCACTGGTCGGCATGGCGCTGGGCGGATGGTTGTCAGGCAAGATTTTTGATGTCAGCGGTTCCTACGATGCAGCGTTTATCAACGGTGTGGCGTGGAATGCGTTGAACATGGTGATTGTGTGGTGGCTTTACAAGCGATGGAAACACCAAGCAGGTGCTGTGACGGCTTGAAGACGAATCACTGGGTCGTGTCAATCCACTGCGTCAGGCCAAAGGCTTGCGCGCCACAAACACATAGCGATTGAGACTGAAAAAATACCCGCTGGCCTCGCCCATGCTGGTCACATCAGCTTGCCAATCGGTAACGAGTTGCGGGCCATACTCCGGTAAACCACCCACAAACGATGCAATGAAGCCCATCATGCCGCCGCTGAATGTTTGCAAGTCATAACGCGTGTTGATCAAGGGCACGGTGTGAACTTGCGCATCGGCAAAGCCCGCCCGGTGCAAGCGTTGCAACAAATAGCGCGGCAGTTGCGGATGCGGAATATGCTGGCTCCAGCCTTGCATGATCCGCCGCATCCGTGCATCGTCGCGACTGGCCCAGACGCACGATTCCCAATCGGTATCCACCAGCAACACCTGTGCACCCGGCAGCATGACCCGCCAAAGTTCGCGCAACGCACCATCGATATCCGCGACATATTCATACACCTGTGTGGCCAGTGCGACTTCAAAGGCCGCTTGTTCGAACGGCAACTGCAACACATCGGCTTGGTGGAATACCACGTGTTGGGCATCGGCACAACGACGAGCGGCGAGTTGCAACATGGGTGGTGCAATGTCAATCGCATCCAGATGACCCTGGTTGCCAACCGCCTGCGCCAACGACAAACTGGTCAGTCCCGGGCCGCAACCAATGTCTAAAGCCCGCATGCCCGGCTTGACATCGAGCAGCTGAAAAATTTGTTCACGCTGCTGCACCACATCGGGCGTGAGGTAAATTTTTTCCAATCGCTCAGCACCTGCTTGGTCGAATTGCGCCAACGTGCTATCTGTGTCTTTCATGCGTTCAACTCCAAATAGCTTTCAAACACCGCCACATGCACCTGCGCATCCTCTGCGCCTTGCGGCCACAAATGCGTGGCTTCAAAACGCACGTCGTAAGTGGGTTCATCATCCGCGTGTATGCCGTGACCGTGTGCATCCGGAAATGGATAGACGGGCGATTGGCTGATCACCACACCGTGTTTACCGCGTATATAACCGGGCATGCGCACATGACCGGCCACGTGCTCGTCGCGCACGCGCACCAAGTCGCCCGGCACAAACGCGGTGCGCTTGGCATGGTTGCCTCGCCCCGGTGCTGACGGCATGGCCAACGGGTAGGCGCCGCCTGCGAGTTGTTCCAACTCCTCGCGCGTGACCAAGCCTTTTTCCACACACAAGGTGGCCAAGCTGGTGAGCGAGCGTTCGTAATAACTGGCACTGAGGTAATGCTGTGGCGTCATGCGCTCGATGGCGTGGCGGTATTCGTCCATGTTGAACACACCGCATTTCACTGCCAAGCTGTAGAGCGCATTGGCACGCACTTCCCAGTCGGCGTGAAACACCTGTGCATCGCGTCGATGCTTGACCTTGCCAAAACCTTGCTTACCGCCCACATCGTGCATGCCGTCCATATGTGTTCCTTTAAATGCGGGCCACGCCAATCAGCGCGTCTTTGCTGACCAACGCCGCGAGTTGATCGACTGACAAACCATTTGTGCCTGCGGGACGCTGCGGCATCACCATGTAGCGCGTGTCAGCGGTCGTGTCCCACACACGTATTTGCGTTTGCGCGGGCAAGTCCAAACCCATGTCACGCAACACTGTGCGGGCCTCGCGCACCACGCGCGAGCGGTAGGCCAAGTCTTTGTACCAATCCGGCGGCAAACCGATGATGGTGAACGCAGTGCATGAACACAGCGTGCAACAAATCACATTGTGTATGTCGTCGGTGTTTTCCAACACGACGAAATGCCGGTGGTGCGGCGGCATGGTCAAGCCTGCATCGCGGATCGCGGCCATGCCGTTCGACAATAGCAATTGTTTGAATGCCGGGTCGGTCCAGGCACGCGCAACCAAACCAGCGCCATTGGCCGGCACCCAATGCTCGTGCGCGAGTTCGTCAAAGGTCTCAATGAATTCGGCAGGCTGCATGCCTTGGCCTTGCAGCACGGTTTGTATCGCGTCCAGCCGTTGTTCGATGCTGGCGATCGGTGCGTGGGGTGTGGAGTCGGTGGTCATGGCGGGGCCTTGAACAGATAGATGAGAATCATGTTAACCGCCACACACACTGCCACCATGGGCCTGTCTTCTGTCCAAGCATTTTTTCAGTCATTGCAACTTGATATCCCCATTTTGGAGACTGAGGCCAACACCGCCACCGTCGCGCTGGCGGCTG
>SXWY01000015.1 GCA_005789825.1 Burkholderiales bacterium
ACTTGTTGGCTTCTGTATTCTTGAAGGGCAAACCAGATAGCACCGTGCAATATCAAATACACCAAACAGATCATGAAGATCGTTGTTTGGGTATCCAATTTCATGGCATGGAAACTTTCATGGAGGGCTAATCATTCTCTTTAGATTTTGCTTTGATCAAAAAAGCAGGTATGGGTGGGATGGGGGCATAAGGATGTCCGTCTGCTCGTTTGATATCCATGAACACCAATTCGGGCAACTCTATACCCAATTTTTTGGCATACAAACGGGCGTACCAAATCATAGGCTGTACATTTTTTTTGAAGGGTTCTGGATTGCCCATTTCTATCGCCTGAATCTGTTCAGCCCGCAACCCCATTTTTTTGGCCATGTCTTCGATGGTCCGTTCTGAGCGCTCTCTGGCTTGCTGGAGGAGTTTGCCAATTTCAGACAATTTTTCTGGATCCGAAGAGTTGCTTGTCGCCATTTTGGTATTGATCAAGAGATATCCATGCACCAGAATATGGCATTGATCAGTAGTCGGCGACACCCCTAAATGGGGAAATCGCTTCCCCGAAACAACTCTGAAATTTTATTAATCCCTAAATACTCATTTAAGTGCTGTTTCAATTCCATTTAGACTGGACTTTGTTTGTATACAAAACAGTTAACCATGGCGACATTGGGACACGTATTTTTGGTGGATGACGACCATGACATTCGTCTTCATTTGGGCAATTTGTTGCGCCAACTGAATTACAGCGTCAGCGATTTTCCAAGTGCTCAAGATTTCTTGCGTTCAGCCACCAAGGTCACGCCTTCTGTTTTGTTACTGGATATGCGCATGCCACTGATGAGTGGTTTGGAATTGCACAAACTGTTGACAGCACAGCAGTGGCAGCTACCCGTGATCTATATGAGCGGGGAGAGCCATTCGCAAGAAATCATCGATGCCATGAAGGGCGGTGCCATTGATTTTTTGTGGAAACCATTCACGCAGTCTCAACTCAAAGATGCGATCAACAATGGTTTGGATTTAGACCTGCAACGACACACGTCAAACTTGCGTTTGATAGGCGTATCTGCTTTGCACAAGTCGTTGAGCAGAAAAGAACAACAGATTTTCTCCTTGATGCTGCAAGGACACGGCAACAAAACCATTGCTGCTGAAATCGGTGTGATGCCCGACACAGTCAAAAAACACCGCGCTCAGGTATTGGAAAAAATGCAAGTCAGCTCATTCGCAGAACGGTTGGCGTTGTGCAAAGATTTTGTGGTTCCTGAAAGCGAGTCTTTGACGGGTTGAAGAGGTCAATGCACCACCACCGGCACTTGGGTTGCGGGCGGTGTATTGCGCGAGCGGTGGCAACGCACCAGCCCGTCAATCATCACCATGCCAATGCCGGGTATGTCGCCGAGTTGCACACTTTCCAACAAAGTGCGCCCGGCGGTGTGTTGGGCACGGTCCATGAACACGAAGTCGGCTGCACGACCGACTTCAATCAAGCCGCTGTTCAGGTGGCGAATGCGTGCGGTGTTGCCAGTGGCAAAACAAAACACCAACTCGGCAGGAATATTGGCCAGGCTGGAGAGCAAAGCCACCATGCGCAACATGCCCAGCGGTTGCACGCCTGAACCAGCAGGTCCGTCGGTGCCCAAGATGACGCGGTGCGGACATTTCAGTTCCAACGCAGCCTTGGCCGCTGCGATCGCCACGCGTTCATTGCCGTTGTGCACGATTTCAATCGCGCGGGTGGACTTCTCGCACAACTCGCACACATGCGCTTCGCTCAGCGAGGTGTGACCGCCGTTGATGTGGCCAATGACATCTGCGTCAGCTTCGAGCACCACGTCTTTGTCGATCAATCCTGACCCGGGAATCGACGGGCCACCGGTGTGTATGGTGCTTTGTATGCCATGTTTGCGTGCCCATGCCACCATTTCCTTGGCTTCGTAGCCCGCCTTGACCGATCCCAGTCCCACTTCGCCCAAGAGGGTGACGCCCGCCGAGGCCAGTTCGGCAAAGTCGTGTTCGGTCATGCCTTTTTCGATGATGGGCGCACCGGCGATGACTTTCACACCGCCTGGACGAAAGTTGCTGAACGCGCGTTGGGCGGTGATGGCCAGGGCTTTCAATCCCACGATGTCTTTGGGCCGTCCGGGCAAATGCACTTCGCCCGCTGACACCATGGTGGTGACGCCGCCGTGCATGGTCGAGTCGATCCAACCGATTTGGTTTTGCCTTGGGGTCCAGTCGCCAAACACGGGGTGCACATGGCTGTCGATCAGGCCTGGGGCAACACAGGTTTGTTGCACATCGATGGTGGTTTTGGCGCCTTCGGTGTCGAGGTCTTTGTAGCGTCCAACAGCGGTGATGAGACCGTCATTCACCACGATGGTGTCGGCTTGCAGCACCGGTTGGTCAATATCGCCAGACAACAACAGACCGATATTTTTGATAACGACTTTGCCCGAGGCTTCTTCGAGGGTGGTGGTGGCCATGCAACTTCTCCTGAATGCTTTCTTTTGAATTTTGAACCGGCTGAGCCCACAGCATAATGCGTCATCGATTTCGCAGCTGTCAGTCCGATCCAAACACGCATGCACACACCCAGCACCACCCACACCGATGGTTTGCCCAGCCCAGAAAACGGCTTGCCACTGGGCTTGCAACGGGTCGAGCCCAAACACGGTCCGGTGCGCGAGGGCAAAGTGGAATGCAATGCATGTCCCGTGTTGTGCCAAATTTCAGCAGGCCGTGTGGGGGCTTGCGACCGCTATGCCAACCAAGCCGGCGTGTTGGTGCGTTTAGACCCGGTGGTGTGGTTGAACCGCCAAACGGGGGTTGTAGCCGACACGCAAGACTTGTTGCCTCGCGCAGATGCAGACACCTTGCCGCAAACCACGCCCGTGGTGCAGAGCGAAGAGCGCGGTGTGTTTGTCACTGGCATAGGCGCTTCCACCACTTATCCTGATTACAAGCCTGCGCCGTTTATCGTGGCTTCGCGCTCGCAAGGGGTTGACATGGTGCCCGTGGTCACCGAAGGCATCTTCAGCT
>SXWY01000016.1 GCA_005789825.1 Burkholderiales bacterium
ACCCAAACAATGCCCCATGAATGGACAGGTTTGGCATCGTGGGTTTGCAGCCATGCTTGCGCTTGACCTTGGCATTCATCTATGACCGCTTCTGGCAAACATTTAACCGCTAACCACACCATGGCCGGCAACAGCAAGGCTTCATCCAAGTAGCCCAGCACAGGAATGAAATCAGGAATCAGGTCTATCGGGCTCAGCGCATAAGCGACTGCCACAGCGGCAATGGCTTTGGCCAGCCAAGGCGTTTGTGGATGCTTACAAGCGAACCAGAGCATGAGGCCGTCTTGCTTAACACGCCGTGCCCAACGCTCAAGGGCGTCAAACAACTGCATGGTCAACGAGGTTCAGGCATGCGGTCTAGCAGGGATCGCAAGGCGTTATTCACTGTGTCTTGGGGTTGTGATTCGCAGTGGGTATTGACAAGGGACACGATATTTTCATTGGTCGGCAGCAAGCCATAGATGTCTTGCTTCGCATGGGCCAGAATCGCATCACGCAGACCACTGAGATAACCATACACCCATTCGCGTTGCACCACGGTGCTGAGGTTGGCTTTTCGTGCGGTGTTCCAGTCACTGCAGGGCCGGGGTGTGGTGTCCATCGAAAACACGTGGCAAGAAAAACAACCGATGAATACCAAAAAAACTGTTGGTTTTGAAAGAGTCATGTCGACAGTGTAAGACCGCCGGTCAACAATGATTTCAAGCGATGCCTAGGTAGATTTTTCTGACATGGTCATCATGTGCTAATTCACGGGCCAAGCCGTGTTGTGCTACTTGACCATGTTCAAGAATATAAGCACGGTCGGCAATTTGAAGGGCGGATTGCGCATCTTGCTCAGCCATCAATATGGCAACACCGCTATCGCGTATGTGGCGAATTGCGTTGAAGATTTCCATCTTTAACCGATGTGCGATACCCACTGAAGGCTCATCGAGCAGCAGCAATTTGGGTGCCCCCATCAACGCTCGGCCAATCGCCACCATTTGTTGTTGTCCTCCAGACAAGGTACTGACCATTTGCTGGCTGCGCTCTAGCAATATCGGAAACAACTGGTAGACCTTGTGTAGATCTGCATGAACAGCGGCTGAGTCTTTTCGCAAGTACGCACCGAGTTGCAGATTTTTCAACACACTCAATTCAGGAAACAATCGCCTGCCTTCGGGACAGTGGCAAATACCCATGCCCACGACGCTTTCCGTGGCAACAGTGTGCAAATTCTGGCCTTCAAACCGAAGAACACCTTGCGATTCAATGGCGCGTGAAATGGCTTTGAGCAAGGTGGATTTGCCAGCACCGTTGGGACCCAGTACCGCGACCAATTCGCCCGCTGACACGCGCAAACCGACACTCTCCAAGGCCATGGCCTTACCGTAAGAGGCGCTGAGATGATCAATTTCAAGCATGCGGATCCCAGTCCAATGGGTTTTGTTTGCCAATATAGGCTTCGATCACACGCGGGTGATTGACAATCTCTGACGGTGAACCTTCTGCGATGATTTCACCAAAGTCAATCGCCACCACGCGAGAGACCAACTGCATGAATTCGCGCAGTTTGTGTTCAATGAGCAGAATGGTCAAGTGTTGTTGCTGGTGCAGTTGCCTGATAAGCGCAGACAACGCTTCAATTTCTATTGAACCCAAACCTGCAAATGGTTCATCCAGCAACAACAGTTCCGGTTCCGTCGCCAGCGCTCTGGCGATTTCCAAGCGGCGCAAATCGCCATATGAAAGCGATTCGCTGGCTTGCTGGGCTTTGTCAGCCAATCCGACTTGCGATAACAAATGCATGGCACGCTCACCCAAATCGTGGTGTTTAACGCGCGGCCCCAAACTACCTACCAGTACATTTTCAAGCACGGTCAGTCCGATGAACGGTCTGCACAACTGAAAGGTTCGCGCCATGCCCATACCGACGATGGCGTTGGCTTTCATTTGTCGAATGGATTTGCCATGCAACATGACTTCGCCTGAATCTGCGGGTATGAAGCCTGTCAATAAATTGAACAAGGTGGTTTTGCCAGCGCCGTTGGGACCGAGAATGCCAACGATTTCTCCTGCTTGCAAAGTCATGTTGAAGTGTTTCAAAACATGCAAACCACCAAAGTGCTTGTCGAGTTGACGGATCTCCAGCAAGGCGCTCATGGCTGCTGTCCTTTGTGGCGCCATTTATGCCAGACAGGGGCGATGATGCCGTTGGGCAAGAAAAACAAAATGAAGATCAGCAGCATGCTGTAGACCATCAGACGCCATTCGCCGAAATCGCGAAGCCCTTCGGTCATGACTGTCAGCAGCAATGCGCCGCCTACCGGCCCGTAGATACTGCCCATGCCGCCCACGTACACCATGGTGATGACAGTGATCGATGTCACCACGGCAAACAACTGTGGACTGACTTGCAATTGGTAGTGCGCATAGAGCGCTCCGCCCAAACCAGCAAACGCCGCACTGATCACCAGCGACAAAATTTTGTAGTGTGTGATCGGCAGTCCGGCTGCCAGACAAGTGGCTTCATCGCCACGGATCGCTCGCAGAATCAATCCCCAGCGTGACTTGGCCAACCAAGACAAAAGCAATGTCACTATGCCAAGCACTGCCAGCACAAACCAGTAGTAGTGCAAATGGTTGGCTATCAGCGGTGTGATGTCTTGTATACCTTCCTCGCCGCCGGTGTATTCCCAAAAAATCAGCATCAGCCTTTGCATGATGACCGCAGAGGACAACATGGCCAAAGCGAAGTAAGGCCCCTTGAGACGCAAAGTGGGAAATCCTAGAACCAACGCAAACACCATCGCAACCAGCATGGACACGGGCAGACTCCACCAAGGTCCCAGTCCGAACTGCACATTCAAAAAACCTGCCGCATAAGCGCCCACGCCAATGAACAAAGAATGCCCAAAATTTTCACGACCCGTCAAGCCAGACATGAAGTCCCAGCTCACAGACCAAATGCCATAGATAGCCGCCACGGTGAGCACACCGACCAAATAGTTGCTGGTGAACACCACCGGCATCACCGCCAGTAAAACCAGTGCCGCCAAGCCCGCCCAGCTGCTGACGGCATCGAGTCCTTTGAATGTTTTCATCGTGTATTGGTACCTGTCAAAAGGCAGCGCGCTTGCCAAACAAACCCGCTGGCCGAAATACCAACATCAGCAAGGTGGCCAGCACAGACACAATTTCGGTCCAACTGCCCGAGATGCCGTAGGCGACCAAAGTTTCTGCATAGCCCAACATGAACGCAGCAGCGATGCTGCCTGGGATAGAGCCCAAGCCGCCAACCACCACGATGGCAAATGCTTTGACAATGGGTAGCAAGTGCATAGATGGCTGTACCGATAAAAACGGTCCTGCCATCACACCAGCCAAAGCGGCCAAACCTGCAGAAATACCCATGACCAAAGAAAAAATGCGGTCACTCGGAATACCCATGTATTTGGCAGCCAATGGGTCTTGTGAAATAGCCAATATGGCACTGCCTAAACGTGTGAATTGAATAAATGCATAAAGGCCGCCAATCGCAACCACCGCGACTGCCAGTGTCAAAAGCCGTTGCCCCGCAACATCCACACCCCAAAGATTGAATTTGGTGTCGATGAACGCAGGAACATTGCGGTATTCGGAACCAAAGGTCAAAAACAACACTTGTTCGACCACCAGGGCTGTGGCCAAAGAAATCATCAGCACGCCCAATTGCGACTCGCGTTGTGGCCGGATCAGTATTTTTTCTACCAATATGCCAAAGACTGCGACCAAGCCAATGGACAGCAGGGCTGCCAACCAAAGCGGCAAGCCAGCCAAGGTGGTCAATACATAGGCTGAATAAGCGCCCAATGCATAGAACGAGCCATGTGCCAAATTCAGGACGCGAGCCACGCCAAAGATCAACGTGAATCCCACGGCCAGCATGGCGTAAATGGCGCTGGTGACTGCGCCGTAAATCAATATCTCCACTATTTTTTCATCCAAGGCGGCAAAATAAATTTGCCTGTGCGCAGTTCTTTGGGATAAATCACGGCCCGTTCGCCTTTTTCTTGCCATTGCACAAACATGAAGTTGACTTTGCCTTTGCCAGTTTGCACGTCGTGCATTTCATCAAATGTGATTTCACCCGCAACGCCTTCATGCTTGGTTTTTTCAAGCTCCTTGATCACCTTTTCCGTGTCAAAACTGCCCGCACGTTTGACGGCATCGGCATAAATGAAAACTGCATCGTAAGCAAAAAAAGCGGTGTAGACCGGGAAGTTGGGCGAGTTCTTTTTGAACTCATCAAAGAAAGGAATGGTTTTTTTGGTGAGAGGTGCCCGGACAGCAAAATTGGCTGCTATCTCAGAAATGGATTTACCGCCGATACGCTGGAAGAAATCACCGTCCATGCTTTTGACATCGATACCGCCATAAGGCACTGGAACCTGCGCGTCGTGCCATTGCTTGGCGAACACATCACTGGAAGCATGCGACAAAACGACAACCATGTATTGGGCGCCACTGGATTTGACTTTGGCCAACAGCGGAGAAAAGTCAGACGTTTGCGTGTCAAACAACTCGGTCAAACGCACATCCGCACCCACGTCTTTGGCGCCTTTGGACAAAATAGGCACCAAATCTTGTACCCATTTGGCGTTTTCTCCCACAATGGCAATTTTTTTGTAGCCCAATTCACCAATGACAAAATTGGATATGAAATCCACCAAGGCACGCGCCTGATGCGCTGCATTCACGGGCCCCACTCGAAATATGTATTTGTAGTTGTCGTAGTCTTGTTTGACTTTGTTGGTGATGGAGGGTGAGGCGGCTCCCACACCCAAATAAATGGTTTTCGCCGCAGAAATATGGGGCAGTTGGGCAAGCGTCACGCCACTGGTGTAGCCGCCAATCAGCACATCCACTTTCTCATCGGCAGTCAACTTCTTGATGGCGCTGATACCGGTTTCTGGATTTTCGGTTTCATCGGCTGAGACAAATTCAAATTTACGGCCGAGCACCCCGCCTTTTTTATTGATCTCATCGACCGCCATCTTCACCGCAGTCAAGGTGTCGCGACCGACTTGTAATTGCACCGATGTGGGCACGCCAATGCGCAGCGGCTTATTTTGCGCATAGACAAATTGGCCATGCAGCAAACCACCAGCCAATAGACAAACAGCAGACATCAAGCGAAAACGGTGAAGCGCAAAAAAGTGTGACACAGACGATTCCTTTGCAGAGTACCTTTGAATGCTTTGGATTCTGAGAGTATCCGAGCCAAAAAAGCAATAGGCTAAGCCCTGATGGCAAGCGTTGGTGAATTCACTTTAGCAACCCCAGCATCCATCCTCAAATAGATGCTTAAGTGATAAGTGCAAAGTTTGAAAGCATGCACTAAAGTCATGGCATTGAACGGGGAATATGTATGCGCGTGTTGTTACTGGGGGCCACTGGGACCATTGGTCAGGCCACAGTCAAGGCTTTGGTTCAGGCGGGCCATGAGGTGGTTTGTCTGGTGCGTGACAAATCTGGTGGGGATGGCACCGGCAACACCACAGCCATGCAAATGTCACTCAAAGGCGCTGAAACTCACTTTGGCGATGTACTGGATATCCAGTCTGTGCTGGCGGAGAAATGGTTGCAACAGCCATTTGACGCTTTGGTATCTTGCTTGGCGTCACGCAATGGAACACCGCGTGACGCTTGGGCCATAGATTACCAAGCGCATTCAGCATGGTTACAACTTGCCAAAACCAAAGGTATAAAACAGTTTGTGTTGTTGTCGGCCTTGTGTGTGCAAAAACCATTGTTGGAGTTTCAGCGTGCCAAACTTGCTTTTGAAAATGAATTGGTTGCATCAGGGTTGAATTACTCGATTGTCCGACCAACAGCATTTTTCAAATCGCTGTCAGGACAAATAAAACGTTTAAAGCAGGGAAAACCATTTTTGCTGTTTGGCGATGGCCAGTTGACGGCTTGTAAACCCATCAGTGACCAAGACCTGGGTCAATTCATCGCAAATTGTCTGACCGATAACCATTTGCACCGAGCTGTGCTGCCAATTGGGGGGCCAGGTCCTGCCATCACACCATTACAGCAGGCACAAATTTTGTTCAAGGTGATGGGCTTACCCCCTCGTTACAAACATGTGCCTGTCGGTTTTTTGGATATGGTGATTGTTGTACTGAAAACACTGGGTAGGCTCATGCCTGTTTTGTCTGACAAGGCTGAGCTGGCAAAAATAGGCCGCTACTACGCCACAGAATCTATGTTGGTGTGGGACCCACAAAAATCGGCATACGATGAACATGCCACGCCGTCTTTTGGGTCACAAACGCTGCATGCGCATTACGAGCACATGTTGCACAACCGAATCGATGTCGATTTGGGGCAGCACTCGGTCTTTTGAAACTTCCAGTTGGCTTAGTCTGCAAACCTTCTCACAATCGATACAACATTGGCTGGTGGCTAGAAAAAATCCCATCCCAACTGGCGTGTGTTTTCTTTGGATAGACGAGAAGTTGCAGAGGAAGCAGGCGTTGTTTTGCGCGAAGCATGTTTTTCAATCACAGCTTTTTTGCCGGCCTTCACGCTGGGATGTCGGCGCAATTCGTAGAGCCGCTGTTTGGCCGCACGCGTGGCTGTCGCCAGATCTACCAAGGGTTCAACGATGTCGATGGTTGAATCAGCATGTGTTCGCATGTGTGCTGGCATCAGCCAAGGCTGTAGCACCCAAGCCTGTGGCACTTGCCGCATGCGCGGCAACCACCGTTTGACAAACTTTCCCTGCGGATCGTGGTCTTGGGCTTGCTTCACAGGGTTGTATACCCGTGTCGTGTTGATACCCGTGGTGCTTGATTGCATTTGCAATTGGCTCCAATGAATGCCAGGTTCGTAATCTAAAAATTGTGTAGCCAACCAATTTCCAACGGGCCGCCAATGCAACCAAAGCGGGTATGCGGCCACGGAAACCAGCATGGCACGCATGCGAAAGTTCAGCCATCCCGTTTCTTTGAGCATGACAACGCAGGCATCCACCATTGGCCAACCAGTTTTCCCCTGCTGAAGGGCTTCAAAGTGGCTGGTGTTGAAATCGTTTTCACGCAACCCATCGTACCCACGGTGCATGTTTTGATATTCAATAGCGGGCTCACTTTCTAGCTTTTGAATAAAGTGGCAATGCCAGTAAAGGCGACTCACAAAGGCGCTCAGGCCAGCGCGTTGTCGACTCGCTTGGGGTGGAAGAGCGGCAATGTGTGACCGCGTGTGTTGCACCACTTCTCGCATACTGATGCAGCCAAAGGTCAAATATGCAGAGAGCCTTGAACACGCATCCGGAGCTGACAGAGGCGATGAAATTCCACCACGGTATCCCAAGCTGCGTGCGTTCAAAAAACTGTGCAGTGTTTTCAATGCAAGCGTGCGCCCGCCTTTTTGTCGCAAAGGCGGGTTGTGTTGCAGTGGTGTTGGCGCATGCATGTCCAGTTTGTTGGGGTTGCAAGCACGCCAAAAATGTATAGCTTCGGCGCGGAATTGGGAAACAAGCATGTGTTTTTCCCATGCACCTTTCCACAGATCACGGTTTTTCAGCCCTCTGACCACGCCAAATTGTGGAAATTCATGCCATGCCACCCCATGCTGTTGACACCATTGCGCCACCTGCCTATCACGCGCATAGGTAAATCCATTTCCAGTTTCTTCATGGGAGTAGAGCCCTGTGAAAGGTGCTTGCGTCCAAATACTTGTCAACACACTCGTCATGTCGCCATGGTGAATTTCTATCTGACCACCCATGGTGCGTAAATGCGAATCCAGATCCATCAAAGATTCGCGAATGAATTCAAAGTGCTGAAGTGCGACATCCGGTTGCGCCCACAATTCAGGTTCGACGACATAAAGGCACCGAATCGGCCCCCGTTGGTTGGCATGCCACAGCGCTGCGTGGTCATGCCATCGCAAGTCACGCTTGAACCATACCAAGTTGTAGCTCATCGGGCGTGGTCGATGTTTTTGGATTTGCGACAAGCCTCGGAACAATATTTCACGTCTTGCCAATTTTTAGCCCATGACTTGCGCCAGGTCATTTCCCGGCCGCACACTTGGCAGGGTTTGCTGGGTAAAGATTGTTTATTTCCTTTGAATGAGGTTTGCGTTGTCATGGATTTGGGCATACACATTTTTTCACCATCCCATGTTTGGCCACACCAACAAACACCCTCTTGATTGATGATGCAAGTGCCTGTTCCACAACATCTTGGGTCTTCACTCATGTTCACTCCGTTATAAAAAAAAGTGGTTAGCAATTCGCTCTTCGGTGATCTGCAATTTGGCGATCTTTGAAATTCATCTCGGGGTGCCGGAGTGCGCGGTGTTTGGTCACACGTCCTTTGACTCGTTTGCGCCACAAGCGAAAAGACTGAGGTTTTAAGTAAGCCCGCATGAGTTGGATCACCTCTGCTTCAGACAAGCCGGTCCGCTCTCGGATGGACTCAAAAGAAGTGCGGTCTTCCCAAGCCCATTGGATCACAAGCGAAATATCGCCCTCGGTCAGGCCTTTGCGG
>SXWY01000135.1 GCA_005789825.1 Burkholderiales bacterium
GTGGTGTCGCATGCCGAGCTGATGATTTTTGGCGCATTGATCGTGTGGTTCTTGATTGTGGAACCGCATGGCTTGGCGCGGTTGTGGGCCATTGGCAAGCAGAAAATGCGTGTTTGGCCGTTCCCGTATTGATTTGGGTGTGAACCGTTTTTGAAGGAGACGAAGATGAAAAAATCAGTCGTGTGGTTGTCTGCCGTGTTGACCTCGGTGTTGCTGTCAGCAGGTTCACAGGCACTGGCGCAAGCCAAAGAACAATTTATTCCTGTGCTGTCTTACCGCACGGGGCCGTATGCGCCAAACGGTGCGCCGTGGGCCAATGGTTTTGTCGATTACCTCAAGCTGGTCAATGCCAAAGGCGGCATCAACGGCGTGAAGATCGCCTATGAAGAATGCGAAACCGGTTATGACACGGCGCGCAGTGTGGAATGCTATGAACGTCTCAAAAGCAAGAAACCCAGCTTTGTACAAACCTTGTCGACAGGCGCGACATTTGCCATCACCGAAAAAGCACCGGGCGACAAAATCCCCGTGTTGACGGTGGGCTATGGCCGCAGCGAAAGCGCGGACGGATCGGTGTTCAAATGGAACTTCCCGATTGCGGGCACCTACTGGGTGGCGGCTGACACCATCTTGCAAGCCATCTCCAAAAAAGAAGGCGGCTGGGACAAACTCAAGGGCAAAAAAATCGCGCTGGTCTACCACGACAGCCCGTTCGGCAAAGAGCCGATTCCTTTGATGCAAGAGCGTTCGCGCAACCACGGTTTCGAATTGCAATTGCTGCCTGTCACACCACCCGGTGTCGAACAAAAAGCCACTTGGTTGCAAGTGCGCCAGGCCAGGCCCGATTACGTGGTGTTGTGGGGCTGGGGCGTGATGAATTCCACCGCCATCAAAGAAGCCCAAGCCACCGGCTATGCCCGCGAAAAAATGTACGGCGTGTGGTGGGCGGGCGCTGAACCCGATGTCAAAGACGTGGCCGACGGCGCCAAAGGCTACAACGCCATCACGATTCAACATGGCGCAGAGCCCAATTCGGACATTGTGAAAACCTTGCTGACCCAAATCCACGGCAAAGGCCAAGGCACCGGCCCGAAAGAAGAAGTCGGGCAAGTGCTGTATTTGCGCGGTGTGATGAGTGCCATGATCGGTATCGAAGGCATTCGCTCGGCGCAAGAGCGATTTGGCAAAGGCAAAGTCATGACCGGCGAACAAGTGCGGTGGGGCTTGGAAAACCTGAATCTGACACAAGCCAAGTTGGATGCGCTTGGTTTCAAGGGTGTGATGCGCCCGATCAGCACGTCTTGCATGGACCACATGGGTGCGGCTTGGACGCGTGTTCATACGTGGAACGGCAAGGCCTGGGAATTCACCTCGGATTGGATGCAAGCCGATGAGCAAATCTTGAAGCCTTTGGTCAAAGCCACGGCTGACAAGTACGCCGCGGAGAAGAAATTGACGCGTCGTACCGGTGCGGATTGTCAGTCTTGATCTGACGCGTTAAACCGGACACACGCATGAGCACGCCCCCAGTCGTTTTGAATGTCAATGGCATCGAGGTCATCTACAACCACGTGATCTTGGTGTTGAAGGGCGTGTCATTGCAAGTGCCTGAACGCGGCATTGTGGCTTTGCTCGGCGGCAACGGCGCGGGCAAAACCACGACACTTCGCGCCATTTCCAATTTGCTCAAAGGCGAACGCGGCGAAGTCACCAAAGGCAGCATTGAATTGCGCGGCGAGCGGATCGAAAACCTCAGCCCTGCCGATTTGGTGCAACGCGGTGTGGTGCAGGTCATGGAAGGTCGGCATTGCTTTGCCCACCTGACCATCGAAGAAAACCTGCTCACCGGCAGCTACACACGCACTGACAAGGGCGAGATCGCTGCCAACTTAGAGAAGGTCTACAACTACTTTCCGCGCTTGAAAACCCGGCGTGGTTCGCAAGCTGCCTACACCTCGGGTGGCGAGCAGCAAATGTGCGCCATCGGTCGGGCTTTGATGGCCAACCCCAGCTTGGTGTTGTTGGATGAACCATCCATGGGGCTGGCGCCGCAAATCGTTGAAGAGGTGTTCAACATCGTCAAAGACCTGAACCAAAAAGAGCAGGTCACGTTTTTGTTGGCCGAGCAAAACACCCACATGGCGCTGCGCTATGCCGACTTTGGTTACATCATGGAGTCCGGTCGCATTGTGATGGATGGCGCCGCCGCCGAGTTGGCCAGCAACGAAGACGTGAAAGAGTTTTACCTTGGCATGGGTGGCGGTGAGCGCAAAAGCTTCAAGGATGTGAAAAGTTACAAACGCCGCAAGCGCTGGCTTGCCTAAACCCCATGACCGATCGCTACGACGCTTTAGAAACCCGCGACCCGGCTGTGCGTGAAGCTGCGCTGATGGCGGCTTTGCCTGCGCAGATCGCGCATGCCCAGCAACACACCCGTGCATTTGCCGAGATATTGCAAGGCGTGGAGGCGTCTGCGGTGACATCGCGACAAGCGCTGGCCGCGTTGCCTGTCACCCGCAAGTACCAGTTGCTTGAACGGCAGCAAGCACACCGCGCCCAAGATGTCTTTGGTGGTTTTTCCGCGTTGTCGTTTGGCCGCGCGATGCCCAGGGTGTTTGCGTCTCCCGGCACGATTTACGAACCCGAAGGCGCTCGCCCAGACTATTGGCGTGTTGCGCGTGCTTTGTACGCGGCAGGTTTTCGCAGCGGTGAGTTGGTGCACAACTGCTTCAGCTACCACTTCACGCCTGCCGGTTCCATCATGGAAAGCGGTGCGCATGCCCTGGGTTGCAGCGTATTTCCCGGCGGCACCGGACAGACCGAGCAGCAACTCTCTGCGTTGGTTGAGTTGCGTCCTGCCGGCTACTGCGGCACACCGAGTTTTTTAAAAATATTGGTCGACAAAGCCCAAGAGACAGGTGTGGCCTTGCCGTTTCTGACCAAAGCCTTGGTCAGTGGCGAGGCGTTCCCGCCGTCCTTGCGCGA
>SXWY01000136.1 GCA_005789825.1 Burkholderiales bacterium
ATTTCAGACACGTGCACCAAACCTTCGATACCCGGTTCGAGTTCGACAAACGCACCGTAATCGGCGATGTTGGTGACCTTGCCGTGCATGCGGGTGCCTTGCGGATAGCGGCGGTTGACACCCATCCAAGGGTCGTCTCCCATTTGTTTCAAGCCCAAAGACACGCGGTTTTTCTCGGTATCGAACTTGAGAATTTTGGCGGTGATTTCTTGGCCTGCCACCACCACCTCGGAGGGGTGACGGACACGGCGCCATGCCATGTCGGTGATGTGCAGCAAACCGTCGATGCCGCCTAAATCGACAAATGCGCCGTATTCGGTGATGTTTTTGACCACGCCATGAACGATGGAACCTTCTTTCAGGTTTTCCATCAGTTTGGCGCGTTCTTCGCCCATGGAAGCTTCGATGACAGCGCGGCGTGACAACACAACGTTGTTGCGTTTGCGGTCAAGCTTGATGACCTTGAATTCCATGGTTTTGTTTTCAAACGGCGACAAGTCTTTGATCGGACGGGTGTCGATGAGTGAACCGGGCAAGAAGGCGCGGATGCCGTTGACCAGCACTGTGAGTCCGCCTTTGACCTTGCCGCTGGTGGTACCGGTGACAAATTCGCCGGATTCGAGGGCTTTTTCCAAAGACATCCAAGAGGCCAAGCGCTTGGCGGTGTCGCGACTGAGAATGGTGTCGCCGTAGCCGTTTTCGACCGAGCTGATGGCCACCGACACAAAGTCGCCGGCTTGCACTTCGATTTCGCCCAAGTCGTTTTTAAATTCTTCAATAGGTACGTACGCTTCTGATTTCAGCCCTGCATTGACCACGACGTGGTTGTGCTCGACGCGGATGACTTCGGCGGTGATGACCTCGCCGATGCGCATTTCTGAGCGTTTCAGGGATTCTTCAAACAGGGCTGCGAAAGATTCAGACATTCAATTTCCTAATTTCGTCGACAAAGCGTCAAGCACCAAGGTGTGCAGGGAAAACTGGGTCAACAGTGGGTGCGGTTTGGCCGCGGTAGGGTGAAACAACCTCACCACCGGTGCGCCATGCAGCGCGAAGGGGATGGTGAGGAACCAAGTTCAGGTGCGGCCGGGGCCAAACACCTGTTTGCGCTGCCACCAGGACATCACTTGGGCCACCGATTCGTCGATGGAGAGCAAAGAGTTGTCAAGTTGCAAGGCGTCTTCGGCGGGCTTCAAGGGTGCAACGCTGCGCTGTGTGTCGCGTGCGTCGCGCGCTTCCAAATCTGCGCGAAGAATGTCGATTTTAGTGGAAATTCCCTTTGAAATCAGTTGTTTGTGACGACGCTCTGCTCTTTTTTCAGCGCTGGCGGTCAAAAATACCTTGAGGTCAGCCGATGGAAAGATGACGGTTCCCATGTCGCGGCCGTCGGTGACCAGCCCGGGCAGCCGTTGAAATGACGCTTGCAACTCGACCAGCGCCTGCCGTACTAAGGGCATGGCAGACACTTTGGAGGCATTCATACCCGCTTCTTCGGTGCGAATTTGCTCAGAAACATTGGTTTTAGACAAGAGCACGCGCTCACCTTCGAACGCCACGGGCAAGTGGCGCGCCAGTTCCGCGATGGCGGCTTCGTTCGCCGGTTCGAGCGACAGACCGGCTTGCAAACTCGCCAGCGCGGTCAAGCGGTAGAGGGCGCCGCTGTCCAAATAGTGGTAGCCCAATTGGGCGGCCACCAAAGCGGCCAGTGTGCCTTTGCCAGACGCGGTGGGGCCGTCGATGGTGATGACCGGAACCCGCGTCGAGATTGACAGCGAAAAAAGCGCCTCGAAATAGTCGGGAAAAGTTTTGGCCACGCATTTCGGGTCTTCGATGCGTACTGGCAACTTGGCCGGATTGAACGCTGCCAGCGAAAAACACATGGCGATGCGGTGGTCATCATAGGTATGTATGCTGGCAGAGCGCCACTGTTGAATGGGTTCAATCCGAATCCAATCAGGGCCCTCTTCCACGGTGGCGCCCAATTTGCGCGCCTCGACGGCCATGGCTGCGATGCGGTCGGTTTCTTTCACCCGCCAACTGGCGATATTGCGCAAGGTGCTGGGGCCGTCGGCATACAAAGCCATGGCCGCCAGCGTCATGGCGGCGTCGGGAATTTGGTTGCAATCCAAGTCGATGGCTTTGAGCGGCCAAGCCCCGCGACGGGTTTGTACCCAGTTGGGGCCGTTGCTGACGTCTGCGCCCATGGCGCGAGCCGCGTCGATAAATCGGATATCGCCTTGAATCGAGTCAGCGCCTACGCCTTGAATACGCACGCCGTCGACAGAGGCGATCGCACCCAGTGCAATGAAGTAACTTGCGGACGAGGCGTCCGCTTCTACGGGCAGCACACCGGGTGAGCTGTAACGACTGCCCGCGGGAACCGTGAAACGTTGCCAACCTTCGCGTGAAACATGAACGCCGAAACGATGCAACAAATTGAGGGTGATTTCTATATAAGGCTTGGAGATCAGTTCGCCGACCACTTCCACCACGATGTCTTGTGTGGCAACCAGCGGCAAAGCCAGCAGCAAAGCGGTTAAAAACTGGCTGGACACATCGCCGCGCACTTGAATGGGCTTGTCCAATCGCAAACCATCATGGCCTTGCAGAGACAGGGGCGGGTAGCCTTCGTTGCCTGCGTAGTCGATACGGCAACCGAGCTGGCGCAATGCATCCACCAGGTCTGCGATGGGGCGCTCGTGCATGCGCGGCACGCCGTGCAATTGCGCGCGTGCGCCCATCAGGGCCAAGGCAGCTGTGAGCGGACGCATGGCTGTGCCCGCATTGCCCATGAACAAGTCCAGCTGTTGAGAGGGCGCTTGCCCGCCAATACCACTGACCTGCAAACCTGTGCCGTGGTGTTGCAATCTGCAACCCAGTTCACGCAACGCGTTGAGCATCACCCGCGTGTCGTCCGAGTCGAGCAAGTCTTGTAATTCCGTGGTGCCTTCAGACAAGGCGGCCAGCAACAGCACGCGGTTGGAAATGCTTTTGGAACCGGGCAGGGTGACTGTGCCTGATGCACTGTCTAGCGCGGGTATGTCAAGAAAATGGGTAGAAAACATAAGGGGTAGAGCCTGCGCGCTTAAATGTCCATTCTAAAAGTTGGCAAGGTATCTCGATCAATCTTCATCCCCTGTTTGTACGGTTTGCAGCACCCAGCCTGAGCGGACTTGGCGGGCTTGTTCTATCAACTGGCGCAAAGCTTGTGGGTCAGGGGATTGCATGGCTTTTTCGAAGGCTTCGAGTGCCGTGCGAAAGTGACGTATTTGGGTGAACACTTCGGCTTGGTTGGCGCTGAGTATGTCGCGCCAGACATCCGGGTCGCTGGCAGCGATGCGCGAAAAATCCCGAAAACCCGGGCCTGCCATGGCCAAAAAATCCGCGCCTGCAGGCTGAGCAGATAACGCATTGACCGCTGCAAACGCGAGCAAATGCGGCAAGTGGCTGACAGCGGCAAAGGTGGCGTCGTGGGCTTGCGGCGTCATTTCGCTGACATGGCTGCCAATTGCGCCCCACACCCAACGCGCAGCCTGCAGTTGCGTCGCGCCAGTTTGCAGCAAGGGCGTGAGGATGGTGCGTCGGTCTTGGTAGAGATCGGCTTGGGCATGCGCCACCCCGGATTCGGCTTTGCCTGCGATCGGGTGAGCGGGAACGAAACAGGCCAACCGCTCGCCCAGGCAAGCCGTGGCGGCTTGCACCACATCGCTTTTGGTCGAGCCCACATCCATCAACAAGCAATCGGGGGACAGCGTGGATGCCATGGCTTGCAAGCATTCCGCCGTGCGGCTGACTGGCACGGCCAGCAACACCAGATCGCAGCCTTGCACGGCTTGGGCGATCGATGGGGCTTGCTGGTGGATGACGCCTCGTTGCAAGGCAAGCTCACGGGTGCGTTGACTGGGGCTAAAGCCCACCACCTTGCCCACCAGTTGGTGTTTTTGCAGTGCCAGCGCAAAAGAGGCGCCCATCAGGCCGCAGCCAATCAAGCCAAGTTGTTGAAAGCCCATGGCTCAGCCTTGTGCGCTGACCGGGTATGAGCCGATGACTTTGTAAAACGCACACATGGCTTGCAGTTCACCCAAGGCTTTGCTGACATGCGGTTGGGTGATGTGGCCATCCAAATCGATATAAAACACGTATTCCCATTGGCCAGATTTCGCTGGGCGCGACTCAAATCGCGTCATGGACACGCCGTTTTGTTTCAACGGCACCAGCAAATCGTGCACAGCACCCGGCTTGTTGGGCACCGACACCACCAACGAGGTGCAGTCGTGGCCCGTGGCGGGTGGCGTGGCCAGCGTCTGCGGCAAGCACACGATGGCGAATCGGGTGCGGTTGAACGCTTCGTCTTGGATCGCATGGGCCACCACATGCAAACCGAATTGCGAGGCGGCGCGTTCACTCGCCAGTGCCGCCCAACTCGGTTGGGTGGCCGCCAAACGCGCACCTTCTGCATTGCTCGAAACAGCCCTGCGCTCGGCATGAGGCAGGTGCTGTGTCAACCAGTTCTGGCATTGGCCCAAGGCTTGCGGGTGTGCCAACACCACTTCGACACCTTCCAAAGACGGTGACTGACGCAAGAGGTTGTGGCGTACCAGCAAACTGACTTCACCCACCACATGCACGGGCGTGCGCAAAAACAAGTCGAGCGAACGAGCGACAGCACCTTCGGTGGAATTTTCTACCCCCACCACACCAAACTGCGCCGTGCCCGCCGAGGTGGCGTGAAAGACTTCGTCAAAGTTATTGCAATAAATGAGTTCTGCAGCGCTGCCGAAATATTCAACCGCTGCTTGTTCGCAAAAGGTGCCCACCGGTCCCAAAACAGCCACGCGTTGCGGCGCCTCTAGCGCCAAGCATGCCGACATGATTTCCCGCCAAATAGCCGCCACGTGGTTGTTTTTGAGAGGGCCGAGATTGGTTTGCTGGATTTTTTCCAGCACTTGCGCGACCCGGTCGGGACGGAAAAAAGGCGACCCCTCGGCGCGTTTGATGTCCCCGACTTGCTCGGCCAAATGTGCGCGTTGGTTGAGCAGTTGCAGCAACTGGCGGTCAAGTGCATCGATTTGCTGGCGCAAACCGGCCAAGCCGTCAGTTGCTTTATCCGTCATGGGGTGTCATCGTCCGCAGCAGGCGCATCCGCGCCGTCGTCTTCAGTACCCGCTTGCGCATCGTTTTCCACAATGCGTTGCATGCCGCTGAGTTTGGCGCCTTCGTCCAAACCAATGAGCGTGACGCCTTGGGTGGCACGGCCCATTTCGCGGATTTCACTCACACGGGTACGCACCAGCACGCCTCGGTCGGTGATGAGCATGATGTCGTCGTCGCTGTGCACCAAGGTCGCAGCCACCACTTTGCCGTTGCGCTCGGTTTGTTGGATGGCGATCATGCCTTTGGTGCCGCGACCATGGCGCGTGTATTCGTCAATCGGTGTGCGTTTGCCGTAGCCATTTTCAGTGGCCGTCAGCACGCTGTTGCGCGCAATCGTGTCTTGTGTGGCGGCGTTTTCTTGGGCGGCAACCAACATAGCGATCACACTTTGGCCGTCATCCAGAGACATGCCGCGAACGCCACGGGCGCTGCGTCCCAAGGGGCGCACATCGTTTTCATCGAAGCGCACGGCTTTGCCACCGTCGCTGAACAACATGACATCGTGTTTGCCATCGGTGAGTGCAGCACCGATCAAGTAATCGCCATCGTCGAGGTTGACCGCGATGATGCCGCCTTTGCGTGGGTTGTTGAATTCGTCGAGCGATGTTTTCTTGACCGTGCCCATGGACGTGGCCATGAAAACAAACTGGTCTGCTGGAAAACTGCTGGCTGAACCGGTCAGTGGCAGCACCACATTGATTTTTTCGCCCTCAACCAACGGGAACATGTTGACGATGGGGCGACCACGCGAGCCGCGCGAACCTTCGGGAACCTCCCAGACCTTGAGCCAATACAAACGCCCACGGTTTGAAAAACACAAAATGTATTCATGGGTGTTGGCGATGAAGAGTTGCTCGATCCAGTCGTCTTCTTTGGTGGCGGTGGCCTGTTTGCCGCGTCCACCGCGTTTTTGTGCGCGGTACTCAGAGAGCGGCTGGCTTTTGATGTAACCACTGTGGCTGAGCGTCACCACCATGTCGGTGGGCGTGATCAGGTCTTCGGTGGCCAAGTCTTGGGCGTTGTGCTCGATATGGCTGCGGCGAGCACCCACTTTGCTTTGGCCGAATTCTTGGCGAATGGCGGACAACTCGTCGCTGATGATGGCCGAGACCCGTTCAGGGCGCGCCAATATGTCGAGCAAGTCATCGATCTCTGACATGACTTCTTTGTATTCATTGACGATCTTGTCCTGTTCGAGTCCAGTCAAGCGTTGCAAACGCATTTGCAAAATTTCGTGCGCTTGTGTGTCGCTCAATCGATAGAGGCCATCGGCGCCCATGCCATAGTGCTTTTCCAGTCCGTCAGGGCGGTAGTCATCGGCATGGATCACGCTGCCATCGGCCTTGGCGCGGGTCAGCATGGTGCGCACCAGTTGGCTGTCCCAAGGCTTGCTCATGAGTTCAGTTTTCGCCACCGGCGGTGTGGGCGCATTGCGGATGATGGCGATGAACTCATCGATATTCGCCAAAGCCACCGCCAAGCCTTCGAGCACATGGCCGCGTTCCCGCGCTTTGCGCAAATTGAACACCGTGCGACGCGTCACCACTTCGCGCCGGTGTTGCAGGAACACGCTGATCAAGTCTTTTAAATTGCAAAGCCGTGGTTGCCCATCGATCAAAGCCACCATGTTCATGCCGAAGGTGTCTTGCAGCTGGGTTTGCTTGTAGAGGTTGTTGAGCACAACCTCGGGAACAGCACCGCGCTTGAGTTCGATCACCAGACGCATGCCCGATTTATCAGACTCGTCCTGAATATGGCTGATGTCTTCGATTTTCTTTTCGTGTACCAGTTCGGCCATGCGCTCTTGCAAAGTCTTTTTATTGACTTGGTAAGGCAGTTCGTCGACGATGATGGCTTGGCGCTGGCCTCTGTCAATGTCTTCGAAATGGCATTTGGCCCGCATGACCACGCGTCCACGCCCTGTGCGGTAGCCCTCCTTGACCCCGCTGATGCCATAGATGATGCCGGCGGTGGGAAAGTCGGGGGCGGGAACAATTTCCATCAAATCGTCGATGGATGCGTCTGGGTGACGCAGCATGTGCAGACATGCGTCCACCACTTCGTTCAAATTGTGCGGAGGAATATTGGTGGCCATGCCCACAGCGATGCCCGCAGACCCGTTGACCAGTAAATTGGGGAATTTGGCAGGCAGCACCAGCGGCTCTTTTTCGCTGCCGTCATAGTTGGGCCCGAAATCGACGGTTTCTTTGTCCAAATCGTCGAGCATTTCATGGGCGATCTTGGATAAACGGATCTCGGTGTAGCGCATAGCGGCCGCGTTGTCACCGTCCACCGAGCCGAAATTGCCTTGGCCATCAACCAACATGTGGCGCAGTGAAAAGTCTTGGGCCATGCGGACAATGGTGTCGTATACCGCGCTGTCGCCGTGCGGGTGGTA
>SXWY01000137.1 GCA_005789825.1 Burkholderiales bacterium
CGTGTTGATGAAGGCGACGCGGCTCGCGGCAGCCGCGATACAGGCTTTGAGATTGACGCTGGTGCGACGCTCTTCATCCATGATGCCGAGCTTCACGGTGCAGCTGGGCAGCCCCAAAATATGCTCCACCCGTTCAAATATTTCTGCAGCGAAGGCGACTTCAGCCGGCCCATGCATTTTGGGTTTGACGATATAGACCGAACCGGTGCGCGAGTTACGAATACCGTTGGCACCATGGCCTTGCAGGTCGTGCAAGGCGATGGCTGTGGTCACCATCGCATCCATGATGCCTTCGGGAATTTCACGCAACTTGCCATCGGCAGCTTCATACAAGATGGCGGGGTTGGTCATCAAGTGGCCGACATTGCGTAAAAACAGCAAAGAGCGGCCATGCAGTGTCACCTGTGCATCGCCCTTGGGTGAGTGGTAGATGCGGTCTGGATTCAAGCCACGCTTGAAACTGCGCCCGCCCTTGGTCACTTCTTCGGTCAATGTGCCTTTGAGAATGCCTAGCCAGTTGCTGTAACCCAGCAATTTGTCCTCGGCATCCACGGCCGCCACAGAATCTTCCAAGTCCAAAATGGTGGAGAGCGCAGCCTCCACCACCAGGTCGCTCACGCCTGCAGGGTCATTGGCGCCAACCGGATTTTGCCGGTTGATTTGGATATCTAAGTGCAAGCCATGGTGCACCAACAACACAGACGAAGGATGAGCCGGGTCGCCTTGGTAACCCACGAATTGTTTGGGATCAGCCAGCGCTGAATTTTTGCCGCCCTTCAAACTCACCAACAACGCGCCTTTGACCACGGCATAGCCGGTGGCGTCAATGTGCGAGCCGTGTTTCAAGGGGGCGGTGCGGTCCAACACATAACGTGCGTATTCAATGACTTTGGCGCCGCGTTTTTCGTTGTAGCCAGGGCCTTTGGCGCAACCGTTGTCTTCAGAAATGACGTCGGTGCCGTAGAGGGCGTCGTACAGCGATCCCCAGCGGGCGTTGGCTGCATTGAGGGCATAGCGTGCATTCAGGATGGGTACCACCAGTTGCGGGCCGGCTTGTTCTGCCAATTCGGTATCGACATGTTGGGTGGTGACTTGGACTCGGGCTGGCACTGGTACCAAGTAGCCGATGTCGTGCAAAAAAGCTTGGTAGGCCTTCATGTCGGTCACCGGACCTGGGTGAGTGCGGTGCCATTCGTCTAAGGCCAACTGCAGGCGGTTTCGCTCTGCCAATAAGGCGATATTTTGGGGTGCCAAGTCTTGCACCAACTGGTCAAACCCTTTCCAAAAAGTCACGCTGGACACGCCAGTGCCGGGCAACACCTGTTGGTCGATGAACCGGTAAAGGGCTGAGTCGACATGCAGTTTGTAGAGGGAGGTACGCTGAGTCATTGAACGCTTTCTGATCACAATTAAGGGTTTCGGGTTTTCACCGATAATTTTCCATTTTAGGAGGTGACCGTGAACCGTTTGAAATTTGGCTTGGCCGTTTTGGCGATCAGTGTGTCGAGTTTGGCCCAAGCAGAATCCGAATTCAGCGTTTACGGTGGCGAGCAAAGCTCTCCTCACTCCACGGTGGAAAACAGCACCACCGGTAAATCTTTTTACACGGGCTGGGAGGGCAAGCCCTTTTCTTTTCCCATTTACTTGGGTTTGCGCTATACCGACTGGGTGACCGATGACTGGGGCTATGCGGTCAATTATGCGCACACCAAGGCTTACTCGACGGACTTGAATAGTTCCAGCAACACCGGTACCAGTGGCAACAGTTACACACGGCTGGAATTTACCGATGGCGCCAACCCTGTCACAGTGATTGCCATGCGTCGATTCACGTACCGCAGTATCCGCCCCCATGTGGGCGCTGGCATTGGCATTTCTGTACCCCATGTTGAAGTGACTTGGTCGGGCAACAAAACCTTTGAATACCAATACGGGGGCCCCGTCGCGACTCTGTTGGCTGGCTTCAATTACCCTATCAGCGACAAATGGAATCTGCTGACAGAGTTTCAAATGCATTACATGATGATTGATGTCGCCATCACCGGCGGCCGACTCAAAACCAATCTGATCACCAATGCCTTGAATGTTGGAGTCAGCTATCGTTTCTGACCATTAACCATGCAACAGGTTCAGGATGATTTGCTGGCTGCGCTGACGACAGCCTTGGAGGCGTTGTTGCCCGGCAGTGGCTACAAGGCTCGTTTTGAAATTCCCAAAGTGGCTTCGCACGGCGACTGGGCAGTCACCGCCGCCATGCAATTGGCCAAACCCTTGGGTCGCAATCCCCGCGAAGTCGGCGAGCAATTGCGCCAAGCGTTAGGGGCTTCGAAAGCGGGTCAGCAGTGGTTGTCTTCCATCGAAATCGCAGGGCCTGGTTTTCTCAACTTGCGGCTCACCCCCCCAGCCAAGCAACAAGTGCTGCGTGAGATTTTGGAAGCTGGGCATCTCTACGGCCAGCAAAAGCCTTGGCACGGCCAGCGCTTGTTGGTCGAGTTTGTGTCGGCCAACCCGACCGGTCCTTTGCATGTGGGCCATGGTCGCCAAGCTGCTTTGGGGGATGCGATTTGCAACCTGTTTGCGTCCCAAGGCTGGCATGTGCACCGCGAGTTTTATTACAACGACGCAGGGGTGCAAATCCAAACCTTGGCCCATTCCACGCAATGCCGTGCCAAAGGCATACAACCGGGCGACGCCGATTGGCCCGAAAACGCCTACAACGGCGACTACATAGCGGACATTGCCCAAGATTTTTTGGCACGCAAAACCGTGGTTGCCGACGACCGACAAGTCACGGCCAATGGCGATGTCAACGACTTGGACAACATCCGTGCATTTGCGGTGGCCTACTTGCGCCACGAGCAAGACTTGGATTTGCAAGCCTTTCAAGTGTCGTTCGACCAGTACTATTTGGAGTCCAGTCTGTACACCGATGGCAAAGTGGACAACGCGGTCGCATCGTTGCAAGCATCGGGGCACACGTATGAACAAGACGGCGCGCTGTGGTTGCGCTCTACCGATTTTGGCGACGACAAAGACCGCGTCATGCGCAAGCCAGATGGCAGCTACACCTATTTCGTGCCCGATGTCGCCTATCACTTGGCCAAATGGCAGCGCGGCTTCACCAAAGTGATCAATATCCAAGGTACCGATCACCACGGCACCATCGCCCGCGTACGTGCCGGTCTGCAAGCAGCGTCTAAGCAACAGGACTTGAACATCCCTGAGGGCTACCCCGATTATTTGTTGCACACCATGGTGCGTGTCATGCGCGGTGGCGAGGAAGTCAAAATTTCCAAACGTGCAGGCAGTTATGTGACTTTGCGCGATTTGATTGACTGGACCAGCAAGGACGCGGTGCGGTTTTTTCTGCTCAGCCGCAAAGCCGATACCGAGTATGTGTTTGATGTGGATTTGGCGCGAGCCAAGAACAACGAAAACCCGGTCTATTACGTGCAATACGCGCATGCCCGTATTTGCTCTGTGATTGCCAAGTTGTCGACGCCCGATGTGGCCAATAACCAAGCCACCCCAACGCCCGACACCATTGCCATGTTGCTGCAGGCTGATATGTCCAGCCTTGACAGCGCGCCAGCGCAAGCGTTGATGATGTTATTGTCGCGCTACCCGCAGGTGCTGGCGCAGGCCTGCGCCGATTTGGCCCCGCATGATGTGACGTTTTATTTGCGCGAGCTGGCAGCTTGCTATCACAGCTATTACGATGCGGAGCGAATCTTGGTGGAAGATGAAACAGTACGCACTGCCCGCGCAGCTTTGATTCATGCCACGGCGCAGGTTTTGAAAAACGGTTTGAACCTGTTGGGGGTCAGTGCCCCAGAGGTCATGTAACAAGGACAGTGAATGGCAACCAGTTCAGCGCAACGCGGCAACACCTTGGTAGGCTTTATTCTGGGCTTGGTGGTGGGCTTGTTGATTGCTTTGGTGGTGGCGGTGTATGTGACCAAGGTACCCATTCCTTTCATGAACAAAGGCTTGACCCGCAACGCTGAACAAGATGCTGCCGAAGAGAAGAAAAACAAAGATTGGGACCCGAACGCGCCGCTCTACGGCAAGAACCCGGCGGCCAATGCGCCCATAGACACTGCAAAACCCGACAAATCGGTTCAAGCTCCCGAACCGGCGGCCCCTGCTGCTTCAGAGGACCCTTTGGGTGATTTGGCGGCCAGCAAAGCCCAGCAAACCGATGCTTTTCAGTATTTTGTGCAAGTCGGCGCGTTTGTTTCCAGCACGGATGCCGAGGGACAGCGCGCCAAACTCGCGCTCGGTGGTTATGACCCGGTTGTTTCACAGCGCGACCAAGATGGCAAGATCATCTACCGCGTGCGCCTTGGCCCTTTCGACAGCAAGACGCAAGCCGAGCAAATCCAGACGCAATTGAAATCCAACAAATTCGAATCAGCGTTGATTCGCGTGCAACGATAACTTGAAAGGCATGGTCATGAAACGTCGTCAATTCCATACGCTGGCTTCGGCTGGGCTGGCCGGTGCACTTTTTGCGCCTTGGCACAGCGCAGTGTCGCAAACAGCTGGTTTCAAGCCGGGCACCGATTACCTGGTGCTGTCCAAACCCATCACCACCGATGCGCCCAAGGGCAAAGTGGAAGTGCTGGAGTTCTTTTGGTACAACTGCCCGCACTGCAATGCATTCGAACCCACGCTCAGTGCTTGGGGCAAAAAATTGCCCAAAGATGTGGAGCTCAAGCGGGTGCCGGTGCGTTTTCGCGATACGTTTGAAGCCCAGCAGCGCGCATATTACGTGCTTGAAACCTTAGGCAAGGTTGAGGCATTGCAAGGCAAATTGTTTGCAGCCATTCATGTGGAAAAACAATCGCTGGACAAAGCCGAGGCCTTGACCGCATGGGCAGAAAAAAATGGCATACCTGCGGCCAAATTCACCGAACTGTTCAATTCGTTTTCGGTGGTGGGCAAAGCCAGACGCGCTGCCCAGTTACAAGAGCAGTACAAGGTAGAAGGCGTTCCCGCGCTGGGCATCGGCGGGCGTTTTTACGTCGACGGCAGTTTGGCCGGCAGCATGGAGCGCGCGCTGCAAATCACTGATTTTTTGATCAACGAAATCCGCAAAGGCCGTTGATCTGTTGCGCCGGACATTGCCCCTACAATGCGGGCAATGTCCAACACAGCAATTTCCGTGCCTTGAAACACTTTTTCCTACTCGTTTGTCTGTCGATTCTGCCGCTGTCACCAGCGCTGGCAGAAAAGGCTGACCGCAAAAAACCTTTGAATGTCGAGGCTGACAACCTGGAACACGATGAGTTGAGGCAATTCAGTGTTTTCACCGGCAAAGTGCTGGCGACCAAGGGCACCATCGTCATGCGCGGCGAGCGTTTGGAAGTGCGACAAGACCCTGACGGCTTTCAGTATGGTGTGATCAGGCCTTCAACCGGTCAGCGCGGTTTTTTCCGTCAAAAACGCGAAGGCGTTGAGGAATGGATCGAAGGCGAAGGTGAGTTGATTGAATACGATGGCAAGGCTGATCGCCTGACCCTGTTGGGACGGGCTGAATTTCGCCGCTACCGAGGCACGGTGTTGAGCGACCAAATGACCGGCCAGCGCATCATTTATGAAAACCTGACCGATCAATTCACGGTGGATGGACTGGTCGGCGGCGTTAAACCGGCCAACAGCAGTGGACGCATTCGTGCGGTGCTGACCCCCAAATCGGACGATGAGGCGGCCAAGTAATGACGGGGACTGACCAAGCAGACGGCCTGCTGGTTCGGCATTTGCAAAAATCCTACGTTGGCCGCCAAGTGGTGCAGGATGTATCGGTGCATGTCAACAAAGGCGAAGTCGTGGGTTTGCTCGGCCCTAATGGCGCTGGCAAAACCACTTCCTTTTACATGATCGTCGGTTTGGTGCGGGCCGATGGCGGCAACATCACCATCGACGGCGTGGCGGTTGAGCATTTGCCGATACACCAGCGTGCCCGCATGGGCTTGAGTTATTTGCCGCAAGAGGCTTCCATTTTTCGCAAACTCAATGTGGCTGACAACGTGCGTGCGGTGTTGGAGTTGCAAACCGATGACAACGACCGCCCCTTGTCAAAAGCAGACATTGAACTGCGGTTGACCGGTTTGTTGCAAGAGCTGCGGATTGAACATTTGCGCGAGTCGACCGCGTTGTCCTTGTCGGGTGGTGAACGTCGCCGTGTAGAAATCGCCCGGGCCTTGGCCACACAACCCAAATACATCTTGTTGGACGAACCGTTTGCGGGCATCGACCCGATTGCGGTGTTGGAAATCCAGCGCATCATCAGTTTTCTCAAGGCCAAAGGCATTGGCGTGTTGATCACCGACCACAATGTGCGCGAAACCTTGGGCATTTGTGACCATGCGGCCATCATCAGTGAAGGGCGGGTATTGGCCGAAGGCAAACCGCAAGAGATCATCCACAACCCCGAGGTACGGCGGGTGTACTTGGGTGAAAATTTCCGTATGTAAGGCCAGGGACGCAGCATGAAGCAAGGCCTCTCACTGCGCGTCTCGCAACACCTGGCTCTCACGCCGCAGTTGCAGCAATCGATTCGGTTGTTGCAACTCTCCACCCTTGAACTGACCCAAGAAATCGAGCAAATGCTCGACGACAACCCGTTCCTTGAAAAAGAATTGGAAGACTTGGCTCCGCGTGAAGATTTTGGTCTGGCGCAAGAAAACCTGGCCGCCACGCCCAGCGACAACGACAACGACACCTGGGACGCAGCCATAGACCGCGTCACCGAGGTTCGGGTGGATACCGCCAGCGAGGCGCCAGACGCACCGTTGGACGCAGCAGGCGTGGCCGAAAGCTGGGACGGCGACGGCAGTGTTGAATTTTCTCCCGACGACAGCGAATGGGGCGGCGACGCGCCTGCGCGTAACCAGCAAAACAACGACGACGAAAAGTCACAGGCCACCGAACTGGCACGCAACCAAGAATCGCTCGCCGCGTTTTTGCACCGACAAGCCCTGTCTTTGCGGCTGGATGACACCGACCGAGCCGCTTTGCGGTTTCTCATTGAATCCTTGAATGACGATGGTTATTTGGAAGACAGCTTTCAGACCTTGGCTGAAAGCTTGGCCGGTGACGACATCGAGCAATGCGAAGAATTGGTACACCGTTTTCAGGTGGCCTTGGGCTTGTTGCAAAGCCTGGAGCCCACGGGTGTGGGCGCGCGAGACTTGGCGGAATGTTTGCGTTTGCAATTGCGCGCCATCCCCGATGACAACGCAGAACGCAATGCGGTGCGCGATTGCGCCATGGCCATTTGCAAGCAGCCTTTGGAGTTGCTGGCCAAGCGTGACATCAAGCGGCTCGTACCGGCGATTGGCGCGAGCGAACATGAAGTGAAATTGGCGATCGCATTGATCGCGCGGCTCGAGCCCAAGCCCGGACGCCGCTTCATCGACGTGGAGCGCAACGTGGTGGTGCCCGATGTGCTGGTCACTGCCAGCGGCGTGGACCGCCAAGGCTTGCCGCAGTTTCGCGCCATGCTCAACCCAGAAGTCATGCCGCGCTTGAAGGTCAATGACATTTATGCCAATGCCTTGAAGGGCAGCAAGGGCGACAGCCATGCCGGTTTGCAGCAGCGTTTGCAAGAGGCGCGTTGGATGATCAAAAACATACAGCAGCGGTTTGACACGATATTGCGGGTAAGCAATGCGATCACGCAACGCCAGCGCAGTTTTTTCATCCACGGCGAACTCGCCATGAAGCCGATGGTGTTGCGTGAAATTGCCGAAGAGTTGGGCTTGCACGAATCAACCATCAGCCGTGTGACCACAGCCAAATACATGCACACGCCTTACGGCACCTATGAGTTGAAATATTTTTTCGGCTCTGGCCTGGGCACCGACAGTGGCAACCATGCATCGAGCACGGCGGTGCGCGCGCTCATCAAGCAATTGATTGCCAGCGAAAATCCCAAAAAACCTTTGTCAGACAACCAGTTGTCTGACATGCTCAAGGAGCAAGGCATTGACTGTGCCCGTCGCACCGTCGCCAAGTACCGCGAGGCCTTGCGCATTGCGCCCACCAACCTGCGTAAATCGCTGTGAATGCTTTGTCATTGTTTGTCCCCTGTGCTGCCGGGGTAGAGGCTTATTTGGCCTGTGAAGTGGCGCAAATCACCGGCTTGCCCGCCACCGCGATGCAAACGCTGCGTGGCGGAGTGCAATTGCAAGCGTCATGGCGCGAAGCATTGCTCTTGAACTTGCACAGCCGCTTGGGTATGCGGGTGTTGATTCAATTGGCCCATGCGCCTTACCTGAATGAGCAAGATATTTACCAAACTGCGTTAGCGGTTCCTTGGGAAATGTGGTTCACACCGCGCGAGAGTTTTCGCATCGACTTCACGGCGCAACACAGTCCGCTGAAAAGCCTGAACTTTGCCGCGTTGCGGGTCAAGGACGCCATCGCCGACCGGTTTCGCGACAAGACCGGCGTGCGGCCCGATGTCGATACCCAACGACCAGCCGTGCGCGTGCATTTGCACCTGAGTGAAAAACACCAAACCGTGTATTTAGACACCAGCGGCGAACCTTTGTTCAAGCGCGGATGGCGCGAGGACAAAGGTGATGCACCGCTGAAAGAAACCTTGGCCGCCGCGATGTTGGCCGCCAGCGGTTGGAGCATGCCGCCGGTGTATGCACCCGGTGAAACCCGACCTGACACACTGCCCTTGGCCGGAGTCGACCAAGGCTTGCCTTTGTACGACCCGTGTTGTGGCAGCGGCACCATCGCCATTGAAGCCGCACAAATCGCGTGTCGCATGGCCGCAGGTGGACAACGCCGCTTTGGGTTTGAACGGTTGCGTTTGTTCGATGCCCATGTCTGGCGACAATTGCAACAAGAAGCCACCGCGCAGCAATGTCCGCCGCGTGCAGCGGTGTTTGGCAGCGATGTGGCCTTTCGCATGGTTGACTTTGCACGGCGCAATGGCGAGCGCGCCGGGGTGGCGCATGCCATTGAATGGCGCGGCGGCGATGCGTTGCAGCGCATGCCGCCCGCTGACAAGCCAGGGTGGATGTTGGTCAATCCACCCTATGGTGAACGGATTGACACCGCCGGTGTGGCTGGCGCATCGCGGCAAGCTAAGCCGACTGAAACGGCACGGGCAGCGTCAAACGCCATCGCCGGTCGCGAAAGCGGCCAAGTGCAAGACGGTGGCGATTTCTTTTTGCAACTGGCCAGCCATTGGAAACAACATTACGGCGGATGGCGTGCCTGGGTATTGACACCGGAACTCAAATTGCCTGGCCGCATGCGTTTGAAAGAGTCGCGCAAAGTGCCGATGTGGAATGGCCCTATCGAGTGCCGCATGTTCCGCTTTGACTTGCGGGCAGGCGCCACACCCGAACCCCGTTGAATGGCAACGGTTGTGTCTGACAAACCCTGCGTGGTGCTAGACACCAATGTGCTGCTCGACATCTGGGTGTTTCAAGACACAAACACCGCCTTGTTGCATGAACACTTGGCACAGCAACGGGTGCGTTGGTTGGTCACATCCGCGATGCGCCAAGAACTCTGGCGGGTGTTGGCCTACCCCCATATCGAACCCCGTTTGGCCCAACTGTCGCGCACTGCGGCAGAGGTGATGGCTGCATTTGACCGCTGGTCGCACACGCAACCTGAAGCGCCACGTTCGCCATATGTATGCAAAGACGCGGACGATCAAAAATTTATCGACTTGGCCGTGACACACCGCGCGCTGCTGGTCAGCAAGGACCGGCAAGTACTGCGCTTGACCCATCGTTTGGCCAGACTGGGCGTGGTGGTCACCAGCGATTACAGTCAAGCGCCATCGAATGGAACAGGATGAACCATGCGCACTTTGCTGACAGACACTGACATACAAAACGCATTGCGACACCTCAACACCGAGGCTTCACAGCGATGGCGCTTGCAAGAAAAAGCCTTGTTGGCCGATTGGGTATTTGCCGATTTTTTACAAGCCATGGCATTCATGCAGGAAGTGGCAGCGGTGGCGCACCGCTCGGATCACCATCCGGAATGGTCGAATGTGTACAACCGTGTCTCGGTGCGGTTGACCACCCATGACAGCGGAGGGGTCACGCAGTCAGATGTGGCATTGGCGCAAGCCATGAACAGCATCAGCCAAGCATTGGCGTCGCATGGTTGAGCAACGCCAGTAAATGCGCCACTGCGTGGGCGTGGGTGGCATGCCGCACCGCCGCGCGGTCGCCTGCAAACCCACAAGTTTGTGTTTTCACCCAGGCCGAAGATGCACCCAACGTCGGGCCCGCATCGCTGGGCATGGCCCAAGCAAAACACACGGTACCCACCGGTTTGCTCGCACTGCCGCCGCCCGGCCCGGCAATGCCTGTCACCGCCAACGCCACCTGTGCTTTGCTGTGGTTCAGCGCACCGAGCACCATGGCTTGGGCCACTGGTTCGCTGACGGCACCGTGTTGCGCAATCAGCGCGGCAGGCACGCCCAGCAGGTCTTGTTTGGCTTCGTTGCTGTAGCTCACAAAGCCGCGTTCAAACCACAGGCTGGAGCCTGCCAGATCGGTGCAACCGGCACTGATCATGCCGCCGGTGCAACTCTCGGCGGTGGCCAGCATCCAACCGCGTTGCAGCAGCACCGCAGACAGGGCTTCTGTCGGTATGAGGTTTTTCATCGGGTCGCCAGCCAAAGGGACAAACACAACAGCGTACAAAACGCTGCCACCAGATCGTCGAACATGATGCCAAAACCACCGCGCCAACCCAGTCCGTGAAAATGGCGGTCAGCCCAGCCGACCGGTCCGGGTTTGAGCGCATCAAAACCGCGAAACAGCGCAAACGCCACGAACTGTCCCAACAAACCGGCAGGCATCCATAACCACAGCACCAACCAGAACGCCACGATCTCATCCCAGACAATGGCACTGGGGTCTTGCACTTGCATGTGTTGCGCGGTCACGGTGCAAGCCCACCATCCCAGGGGCAACGACACCGCGATCAGCCAGCCCATTTCTGCGGTACTCAGAAACAAGCCCAACACCACATACGCAGCCCACGCCCACAAGGTGCCCACCGTGCCGGGCGCTTTGGGGCTCAAGCCTGCGCCAAACCCCATGGCCAGCGCATGTGCAGGGTGTGACCACATGAAGCGAGCGGCGTTCCATTGGGTGTCCAAAGACATGGTCATCTCTCAATGCACAAAATGGTCAAACGAGGCAAACCGACGCGAGATAGGCACCCCTTGCAGGTCGAGCACTTGCAGTCCGCTGCCCGGTGTGATGCGACCGATGCAAGTGACACTGATGTCTGCCTCGTTGGCTGCATGTTGCACCGCATCGGCTTGTTCGGGGGCGGCGGTGAACAAGAGTTCGTGATCGTCGCCGCCAGCCAAGGCCATGTCCAAGCGTTTGGCAAAGGGCAGCGATTGCATGGCTGAACTGATGGCGGCACTGTCTTGCAGCCAATCGGTGGTGAGCACCGCGCCCACTTGCGAGGCTTTGAGCACATGGCCCAAATCGCCCGCCAAACCGTCGCTGACATCAATGCAGGCATTTGCCACACCGCGCAAAGCCAATCCCAGCGCGACGCGCGGCTCGGGTTGCTCCATGCGCAGCCGACAGCTGTCGAAGTCAGCCGCGCTGAGCGACAGTTGACCGCGCATGACCTCCAGCGCCATTCGGGCGTCGCCCACTGAGCCGCTGATATAGATGTCGTCGCCGACTTGTGCGCCTTGTCGCAACAGTGCGTCCCCGGGCGGCACTTCGCCCAGGACCGTGATGCAAATATTCAGCGGACCATGTGTGGTGTCGCCGCCCACCAATTCGCAATCGTGTTGATCGGCGAGTGCCAGCAAGCCTGCCGAAAAACCTTGCAGCCATGTTTCATCGACACGGGGCAAGGCCAGCGCCAAGGTGAATGCCAAGGGCTTGGCACCGCTGGCGGCCAGGTCGCTCAGGTTGACAGCCAAGGCTTTGTGACCCAGCCGCTTGGGCGGCACCGTGCTCAAAAAATGCCGGCCTTCGACCAGCATGTCAGAGGACACCGCCAATTGCATGCCCGGTTGCACTTGCCACAAAGCGCAGTCATCACCCACGCCAAGCACCGCCCGCTTGGCCGGGCGGGTGAAATATCGGGTGATCAGGTCAAATTCACCCATGGCGGTTCAATGCATGTGCCGTTTGCTGCCGGTGTCGCTCAATGCATCAAGCACAAACATCGGGATATCGACATCGAATTTCTCACCATCGACAGCAACGCAAAAATAACTGCCATGCATGGTGCCGGTGGGTGTGCGCAAGCGCGTGCCGCTGGTGTACTCAAAACTTTCGCCGGGTTGCAGCAAAGGCTGGTGGCCGACCACGCCCAGGCCTTTGACTTTTTCGTGCATGCCCTGAGCGTCGTTGATATGCCAAGTACGTGAAATCACTTGTGCGGCGATATCACCCGTGTTGTGGATGACCACGGTATAAGCGAAGGCATACAGGTTTTCGTCTGGGCTGGACTGGTCAGGCAGGTAATGGGGCGTGACGTCCACGCTGAGTTTGTAATTTGCCATGGAGGTGGGTCAATCAGAACGGAATAAATGCAAGCGTCAATTCTGACACCATAATCACGGCTATGACTACCACCTACCGCATCGCCCCCTCGATTTTGTCCGCCGACTTTGCCCGCTTGGGCGACGAAGTGAAAAACGTTGTCGCCGCAGGCGCCGACTGGATTCATTTTGATGTCATGGACAACCAGTACGTCCCCAATCTGACCTTCGGCCCCATGGTCTGTGAGGCGTTGAAGCCCCATGCCAAAACCCCGGAGGGCGCGGCGGTTCCGATCGATGTGCACCTGATGGTGCAACCGGTGGATGCGCTGGCAGCGGCGTTTGCGCAGGCGGGAGCAGATCTCATCAGCTTTCACCCAGATGCTTCCAGCCATGCACACCGCAGCGTGCAAGCCATCAAGGCCGCGGGTTGTCAGGCGGGCGTGGTGTTCAACCCCGCCGAACCCTTGGATGTGTTGGATTGGCTGATCGAAGACATCGATTTGATTTTGATCATGAGCGTCAACCCCGGTTTTGGGGGGCAAAGCTTTATCGACTCGGCATTGCGCAAGGTCGAGCATGCAGCCAAGCGCATCCAAGCCAGCGGCAGAGACATTCGCCTCGAAGTCGACGGCGGTATCAAGCCAGACAATATTCGCTCTGTGGCCAATGCGGGCGCAGACACGTTTGTCGCCGGCAGCGCCATTTTTGGCAAGCCAGATTACAAAGCTGTGATCGACCAGATGCGACAAGCCCTTGCCCACTGAATGGATAGAAACACCCTATGAAAAAAAACAATCACACGTTGATACTGTTTGCAAGCAGTTTGTTGGTCAGTTCATGGGTGCAGGCCGCGTGCTTCACCGATTCACCGTTGACCCGCCCCGATAGTCGTTACGAAGCCGCCAATGCCAGTGGCTCGGAAGTCAAAGACAAAGAAACCGGATTGGTCTGGCAGCGATGCGTGGTGGGTTTGCAGTGGAATGGCTCGGTCTGTGCGGGTACTGCCATTGCGCAAGATTGGAACACCGCCACCAAAACGGCTGCTGAAGCCAAATGGCGTTTGCCAACCCAAGCAGAGTTGGAAGGCTTGAGCGAAAAAAGTTGCTCTGAATTGGCTTTGAACCAAACTTGGTTTGGCTCAGGCCCTTCAGGTTGGGTTTGGACATCATCAGACATGGGCAGCCCCGATGGCGCGGTGGTGGTTCACTCTGGCAGTTCATTGATCGCCAATTTGATCAAGAAAATCCCGTTGTTTGTAAGGCGGGTGCGCCATGGCGCTTGACCTATCCACACTTCTTTCGCGCCTAGACGCGGTCATGATCGACTTGGACGGCACCATGGTCGACACCATGGGCGATTTTGAGGCCGCGCTCAATTTGTGCTTGGCAGATATCGATTTGCCCAAGGTCTCGCCTGCGGTGGTGAATATCGCGGTTGGCAAAGGCTCCGAGCATTTGATTCGCACGGTATTGCGCCACCAATTGGATTTGCCCGAGGTCAAAGCCTCCGGTATGTTGTGTGACAACACCGGCGTAGAAAACTTGTTTGAACCAGCGTTTGCCCGCTACCAACACCATTACGAAAAAGTCAACGGCAAGTTTGCGGATGTGTATGCAGGCGTGTTGCCCGGGTTGCAGCAATTGCAGTCCCGCGGCTTGAAGATGGCGTGTTTGACCAACAAACCCACGGCGTTTGCCAAAGCCTTGCTGGCCGACAAAGGGCTGGCTGGTTTTTTCAGCCATGTCTATGGCGGCGACGCTTTTCCGCGCAAAAAGCCGGATCCCATGCCGCTGTTAGAAACCTGCAAGGCGCTGGGCACCGCACCCGCACGCACGTTGATGTTGGGTGATTCGCAAAACGATGCCTTGGCCGCCCGCGCCGCCAAGTGCCCCGTGGTTCTGGTCACCTATGGCTACAACCATGGCGAACCAATTCAAGGTGTTGATTGCGATGGGTTTATCGATCGAATCGATGAATTGACGGAGTGAACTCTGCGCTTTGTTACACTTTTCAGTATGTTTATGCACCTCAATATCCTCACCGGGTCCCATGGACGGGGAGCTTGGCCTTGGCGTCGCCCGTCTTGCTTGGCGTGACCCGGATCTGTTCTTGAGTTACGCCTCCTGATCGGTCGGGTGTTACCCACCCCTGTTCTTTTATTTGAAGCCCTGCTGGGCTGAGCTGTGGAGGCTCTTTGTGATCTCTGAACTTGAATTTAAAAGCCTGGCGGCACAAGGCTACAACCGGATTCCGTTGATGGCCGAGGCGTTTGCCGATTTGGAAACACCCCTGTCTTTGTATTTGAAATTGGCGTTCACCCACGACGGAGGCAAATACAGTTTTCTGCTGGAGTCCGTGGTGGGTGGCGAGCGCTTTGGGCGCTACAGCTTCATTGGTTTGCCTGCCCATACTTTTTTGCGTGCACAAGGTTTTGGCGACCAAGCGCATACCGAGGTGGTGACCCACGGTGTGGTGGTGGAAACCCACCACGGCAACCCACTGGATTTCATCGCTGCGTATCAACAGCGTTTCAAAGTGGCATTGCGCCCGGGCATGCCGCGATTTTGTGGCGGGCTCGCGGGTTACTTTGGCTACGACACCGTGCGACATATTGAAAAGAAATTGCTGCACACCTGCCCACCCGACACCTTGGGTTGTCCGGACATCATGTTGTTGCAGACCGAAGAATTGGCGGTGATCGACAACCTCTCAGGCAAGCTCTATTTGCTGGTGTATGCCGACCCCCACACCTCTGAGGCTTACACCCGCGCGAAAAAACGCTTGCGCGAACTCAAAGCTTTGTTGAAATACTCGGTGAGCGCACCGGTGGTCAAGCCCAGCCAAAGCCACCCGCCAGAGCGTGAATTTGCCAAGGCCGATTATTTGAAAGCGGTTGAGCGCGCCAAGGGCTTGATTGAAGCAGGCGATTTCATGCAGGTGCAAGTCGGTCAGCGCATCAAAAAACGGTTCACCGAAAGCCCCTTGTCGCTTTACCGCGCATTGCGTTCGCTCAACCCCAGCCCGTATATGTATTTTTATCACATGGGGGATTTCCAAGTTGTCGGTGCTTCGCCTGAAATTTTGGTGCGACAAGAAACCACGCCCGAGGGAAATAAGGTCACCATTCGGCCTTTGGCCGGTACCAGGCCGCGCGGGGCTACACCCGAGGACGACAAAGCCACTGAAGTGGAATTGATCAACGACCCCAAAGAACGCGCCGAGCATGTCATGTTGATTGATTTGGCGCGCAACGACATCGGACGCATTGCCAAAACCGGCAGCGTCAAAGTGACAGAGGCGTTTGCGGTTGAGCGCTACAGCCATGTGATGCATATCGTGAGCAATGTCGAAGGCATGCTCAAAGACGGTATGCGCAGCATGGATGTGTTGCGCGCCACTTTTCCGGCTGGCACGTTGACCGGTGCGCCCAAAGTGCATGCCATGGAATTGATTGATCAACTCGAACCGGTCAAGCGCGGCATTTACGGCGGTGCTTGCGGTTACCTGAGTTTTGCGGGTGACATGGACGTGGCCATCGCCATACGCACGGGCATCATCAAAAACGACACCTTGTATGTGCAAGCGGCGGCAGGTGTCGTGGCTGACTCTGTGCCCGACATGGAATGGCAGGAGACAGAACACAAAGCGCGTGCCTTGCTGCGTGCCAGTGAGTTGGTCGAGGAGGGTCTGGAATGAAGCTCTTGATGATCGACAACTACGACAGCTTCACCTATAACTTGGTGCAGTATTTTGGAGAGCTCGGTGCGGACATTGAAGTGTTTCGCAACGATGAAATCACAGTGGCGGACATCACCGCCATGGCCCCGAGCCATTTGGTGGTGTCGCCTGGCCCATGTTCACCTGCCGAGGCGGGTATTTCGGTGGCGGCCATTGCACATTTTGCGGGCAAATTGCCCATCTTGGGGGTGTGTTTGGGGCACCAAAGCATAGGCGCGGCATTTGGTGGGCGCATTGTGCGCGCTCAACAGTTGATGCATGGCAAAACCAGTGACATCCATACGTTGCAACAAGGGGTGTTCGCCGGTTTGCCGCCGAGATTCACGGTCAACCGTTACCACTCGTTGGCGATAGAGCGCAGCAGTTTGCCCGATGTGTTGGAAGTCACCGCGTGGACCGATGACGGCGAAATCATGGGGGTGCGTCACCGCACCTTACCGATTGAAGGCGTGCAATTTCACCCCGAATCTGTGTTGACCGAGCACGGACACAGCTTGTTGAAAAACTTTTTGCAAACATGACCATGGAAAAAGTCGATTTGCGCAGCGACACAGTCACACTGCCCACACCAGCCATGCGCGAAGCGATGTTGAAAGCCCCTTTGGGTGACGACGTGTTTGGTGATGACCCAACCGTACTGGCGTTGCAAGACCGTATCGCAGAATTGACAGGCAAAGAAGCTGCGTTGTTCATGCCCACTGGCACCCAAAGCAATTTGTGCGGATTGATGGCACATTGTCAGCGTGGTGACGAATACCTGGTGGGTCAACATGCACACACCTACCGTTATGAGGGCGGTGGCGCTGCGGTGCTGGGCAGCATTCAGCCGCAACCGTTGACGCAGGATGCGCATGGACTGATTTCTTTGACCGACTTGGCGTTGGCCATCAAACCGGATGATGCACATTTTGCCCGTACAAGCTTGCTGGCATTGGAAAACACCTGGAATGGCAAACGCATGCCTATGTCCTATCTGCAGCAAGCCAGCCAATTGGCGCGTGAGCATGGTTTGGCGGTTCACTTGGATGGTGCGCGGGTCATGAATGCAGCCGTGGACCAAGCCGCAAACAACGGCACCGACCCTTTGGTTGAGTTACGCCAGATCACCTCTTTGTTTGACAGCGTCTCTGTGTGCTTTAGCAAAGGACTGGGCGCACCAGTGGGCTCTGCTTTGTGTGGCCCACGCGCGCTGATTCAAAAAGCCCACCGGGCCCGTAAGATGTTGGGGGGTGGTATGCGCCAGTCCGGTTTGCTGGCTGCGGCTGCTTTGTACGCCTTAAACCATCATGTGGCCCGGTTAGCTCAAGACCATGTGCTTGCACAAAGACTGGCTACAGGCTTGCAAGGTATACCCGGCCTGAGCGTGCGTTCTGCGGATACCAATATTGTGTTTGTCGATGTAGCCCATGGCAAAGCCTCAGCCTTGCTAGCGCATTTGCAACAAGAACACGTCTTGGCCACAGGCATGATCGGCTTGCGTTTTGTCACCCATTTGGATGTGGATGCAGCCGGTATTGACCATGCGGTGGCCAGTGTGCGAAGGTTTTTTCAATCAGATGCCAACGGTGCAAGCACAGCCCAACTTCACGGCGGCCCCTATTAAGACCAAGAAAGTGCAGTGTCTATGACCATCACAGCCAGCGAAGCCCTACAGCGCACCATCGAGCACCGTGAAATTTTTCACGATGAGATGCTGTATCTCATGCGCATGATCATGGGGGGAGAAGTCACGCCGCTCATGACGGCCGCCATCTTGACCGGCCTGCGGGTCAAAAAAGAAACCATCGGCGAAATCACAGCGGCGGCACAAGTCATGCGCGAGTTCGCAACCAAGGTTGAGGTGGCGGACCGCACGCATTTGGTCGATATCGTCGGCACCGGTGGTGATGGTTCTCACACCTTCAATATTTCAACTTGTGCGATGTTTGTAGCGGCGGCTGCCGGTGCGCGTGTGAGCAAGCATGGCGGGCGCAGTGTCAGCAGCAAAAGCGGCAGTGCAGATGTCTTGGAAAACCTGGGCGTCAACATCAACCTCCCGCCTGCTGACATTGCCCGGTGCATCGCCCACACAGGCATAGGCTTCATGTTTGCGCCCAATCACCATCCGGCGATGAAAAACGTAGCGCCAGTGCGCAAAGAACTCGGCGTTCGAACCCTTTTCAATATCTTGGGCCCATTGACCAACCCAGCTTCTGCGCCGAATATTTTGATGGGCGTATTCCACCCGGATTTGGTCGGTATTCAAGTGCGGGCATTACAGCGGTTGGGTGCCGAGCATGCGGTGGTGGTGTATGGGCGTGATGGCATGGACGAGGTCAGTTTGGGTGCGGCCACTTTGGTCGGCGAGTTGAAAAATGGCGAGATCACGGAGTACGACATCCATCCGGAAGATTTCGGCTTGACCATGGCCAGTCACCGCGCGTTGCGGGTGGAGAATGCGCAAGATTCGCGGTCCATGCTTGAAGCCGTGCTGGACAACCAACCCGGCCCAGCGCTGGATATCGTGGCGCTGAATGCGGGCGTGGCTTTGTATGCCGCCAATGTCGCCCCCACCATGGCCGCTGGATTGGCGTTGGCCCAACAAGCCCTAGCCAGTGGTTCAGCCAAGGCCAAATTGGCCCAATTTGTCGATTACACCCAACGCCCCGCGGTGGCGTGAACCAAGGATATGCAGTGAGCGACATACTTCAAAAAATTGTCCAGACCAAACACGAAGAAGTGGCTTTGAGAAAGCGCAAAGTCTCGCTGGAGGCGATGCGTGCAGATGCCCAAAGCCGGGTGATGACGCGCGACTTTGAGGCGGCGTTGCGCCGCAAAATCGCCAACGGTCAGGCGGCGGTGATTGCAGAAATCAAAAAAGCCAGCCCTTCAAAAGGTTTGTTGCGTGAAGAGTTCATACCTGCGGACATCGCGCAAAGTTATGCGTTTGGTGACGGCAAGATCAGCGCCGCGTGTTTGTCTGTGCTGACCGATGAGCAGTATTTCCAAGGGGCCACTGATTTCCTCAAGCAAGCCCGTGCTTCTTGCGACTTGCCGGTGTTGCGCAAAGACTTCATGGTCGACATCTACCAAATTTATGAGTCGCGTGCCATGGGCGCAGATGGCGTGTTGCTGATCGCTGCGTGCTTGGATGATGCGCAAATGGCCGAGTTTGAAGCCGTTGCGCACAGCCTGAATATGTCGGTGCTGGTGGAGGTGCATGACCGCGCGGAAATGCAGCGTGCATTGCGATTGAAAACCCGATTGCTCGGTGTCAACAACCGCAATTTGCGCACCTTTGAAGTGTCCTTGGACACCACGTTGTCTCTCCTAGAAGAAATGACGCAAGACCGATTGTTGATCACGGAAAGCGGCATCGCGACACAGACCGATGTGCAGCGTTTGCGTGCGGCAGGCGTACAGGCATTTTTGGTTGGAGAGGCGTTCATGCGAGCCGATGAACCCGGCGAAGCGTTGGCGCAATTGTTTGCAGATTGACCCTGTCGCATTGCGACGCGCCAGTCCCAGCGATTGGGCGGTGCATACATCATGGCAAGCCTTGGTATCCGCGTTTTGGCACAGCCTGCCGGGGCAACAGCTGACGGCTTTTTTAGAGAACCGCATTCGCCAAGGTGCTTGCGTATTTCCCCCTCAACCGATGCGAGCGCTCGAACTCACGGCCCTCAACCAAGTGCGGGTGGTGGTGTTGGGGCAAGACCCTTACCATGGCCGTGGTCAGGCAGAGGGCCTGTCTTTTTCTGTGCCGCAGGGCGTGGCGTCGCCGCCGTCCCTGCGCAATATTTTCAAAGAATTGCAAGCGGATACCGGTATACAGCCACCGATGAGTGGATCGCTGGTGCCTTGGGCTGAACGTGGCGTCCTGTTGCTCAACACCTGTTTTACGGTTGAAGAGGGTTTGCCTGCATCGCATGCCAAGAAAGGCTGGGAGGTTCTGACCGATGCCATCATTCAAACGGTCGCGCAGCAAGATCAGCCTGTGGTGTTTTTGCTGTGGGGTGCCCATGCGCAGGCCAAGCGTCATTTGATTGAGAACGCAAACAACGGGCAACATGTATTTTTGTCAAGCAGCCAAGGTGTGAGCCCGCAAAAACCCTTGCCCCATTCAAGCGTTGGCAAATGGATTTTGCAGGCCAACCATCCTTCCCCCTTGTCTGCCTTGCGCGGGCCGACCCCGTTCATGGGTTGCCGCCATTTTTCTCAGGCGCAAAAATGGCTGAGCGAGCAAGGCATAGATTTCCATTGGGAATGAGTCAAATAGTATTCGGGGACAGTGCTTTAACTCTTTAAGATGACGTAATTTCTGACGGGTAAACCTGTGCTATATTCTTTGGCTCGCTGGAGGGGTGCCCGAGTGGCTAAAGGGGGCAGACTGTAAATCTGTTGGCTTACGCCTACGCTGGTTCGAATCCAGCCTCCTCCACCACACTGCTTGGGTGAACTGCGACATCGTAGAAAAGCCTTGCCGCGTGGGCGTTGGGGACCTGCGGGAGTAGTTTAATGGTAGAACCTTAGCCTTC
>SXWY01000017.1 GCA_005789825.1 Burkholderiales bacterium
CGCCCCTGCGTCAACATCGGTTTTGGCAAACACCACATAAAAATCAGCCATGCCGCCATTGCTGATCCAGGTTTTTTCGCCGTTCAACACATACCCATCGGCGACGGGGCTGGCGCGGGTGCGCATGCCGGCGACATCGGATCCGGCATGCGGTTCGCTCAGGGCAAATGCCGCAATCGATTGGCCTTGCGCGACCTGTGGCAGGTAATGCGATTGTTGGGCAGGCGTACCCGCAAGTGTGATGGCACCGCTGCCCAGACCTTGCATGGCGAATGCAAAATCCGCCAAGGGCGAATGCCAAGCCAAGGTCTCGCGCAGAATGACCAGCGAGCGTGAATCTAAGTGATCCCGCACACCCCCATGGGCAGCAGGCACGCAGTTACGCAACCAACCCCCTTGACCCAAGCGGTGTACCCATTCCAGGCAAGCCGCCCGATCGTCTTTTTCGTCCACTTGTTGGGCCGATACCCAGGGCTGGAGTGCATCGGCCAGCTCGGCATGCTCGGCATCAAAAAAGGGCAATTGCCAATGGGACTGCATGTCAGTTACCTTGGAACACGGGACGTTGCTTGGCGGCAAAAGCGGCATATGCACGGTGGAAATCTTGTGTTTGCATGCAAATGGCTTGCGCCTGGGCCTCTGCTTCAATGGCTTGGTCTAAGGACATATTCCATTCTTGGTGCAACATGTTTTTGGTCATGGCGTGTGCAAAACCAGGCCCTTGTGCCAACGACAGCGCAAGTTGCAAAGCCGCAGGAGACACCTCTGCAGGGTCGTGAAGTTGATTGAAAAACCCCCAGGCCAAACCCTCTTCGGCGGTCATGGCGCGACCGCTATAGAGCAATTCGCTGGCACGCCCTTGTCCGATCACGCGCGGCAGCAAACTGCATGCCCCCATGTCGGCGCCCGCCAAACCCACCCTTGAAAACAGGTACGACACGCGTGCTTGCGGAGTACCCAAACGGATGTCGCTGGCCAAGGCCAGCATTGCACCGGCACCGGCACACACACCGTCAATGGCGGCGATCACCGGTTGCGGACAAGCGCGCATGGCTTTGACCAGATCGCCAGTCATGCGGGTGAAGGCCAGCAACTCTGGCATGGTCATGCGGGTGAGTGGCGCAATGATCTCGTGCACATCGCCGCCCGAACAAAAATTCCCACCCGCCCCTTGCAAGATCACCACCCGCATATCGTTGGCATGTTTGAGCGCCTCAAACAATTGGCGCAATTCGGCATAGGAATCAAATGTGAGGGGGTTTTTTCGTTCAGGCCGGTTCAGCGTGATGACCGCCACACCCTCTGGGCTGCATTGCCAAGCAAAGTGCGACGCGCGGTAGTCTGCCAATGCGCGGGTACCGCTGTGCATCGGGCTGTCGGAGGGAATCCAATGGTTCATGCTTTTTCCAATGCCATGGCATGGCTGTGTTGTTTGACTTGGCCCAATAACGCATGCAATTGCGTGATCTCAGGTTCTTTCAGCGAGGCAAAAGCTGCGACGATCCAAGCTTCGTGGCGCTTGGCCATTTTTTTGAACAGACTGCGTCCGGCGGGTGTCAGTCGCACCAACCACGCGCGGCGGTCTTGCGGCAAGCCCATGCGCTCGACCAAGCCCTCTCGAACCAGTTGGTCGGTGACCGGTGTGATGTTGCCGCCAGTCACCATCATGCGACGCGACAGTTCATTCATCTTCATGCCTTGCGGTTCGCGCTCCAGTTGCGCCATCAAATCAAAGCGCGGCAAGGTGGTGTTGAATTCGTCGCGCAGTCCAGCGCGTACTTGCTTTTCAATCAACTGGGTACAGGTGAGCATGCGCAACCACAAACGCAAGGCTTGCGGATGGGTGCTGTGAATTCTTGCTTCGAGGTCCATGGAGGTTCAGGGCTTGGATTGCAAACGGTAGAGTTGGTCGCGGCCGGCTTCATAGGGTTTGGGCCAGACCACGTGGCGGCTTGCCAGTTTGGCGGCTTCGTGCAGCGTCCAGTTCGGGTCGGCCAGATGCGGTCTGCCAATGGCGCACAGGTCGGCACGGCCTGCGGCGATGATGCTGTTCGCATGGTCGGCTTCGCTGATAGCGCCCACGGCCATGGTGGCGATATGCACTTCGTTGCGGATGCGATCGGCAAACGGCGTTTGGTACATGCGCCCATACACTGGCTTGGCAGCGCGGGTGGTTTGCCCCGAAGACACGTCGATCACATCGCAACCCGCTTGTTTGAACAAAGCAGCGATTTGCACAGCATCGTCATCGGTATTCCCCCCGGGTGCCCAGTCGTGGGCGGAAATCCGCACAGCCATGGGCTTGTGTGATGGCCAGACGGCGCGCATCGCGCGAAACACTTGCAACGGGTAGCGGCAACGGTTCTCCAACGAACCACCCCATGCATCTTCACGCCGATTCGTCAGCGGACAAATAAAACCAGACAACAAATAGCCGTGTGCGCAATGCAGTTCTAACCAATCAAATCCGGCTGCATCCGCCCGTTGCGTTGAATGCACAAACGCTTGCAGCACCGCATCCATGTGTTCGGGTGTCATGGCCTGCGGCAATTGATTGTTGGGGCCATAGGCCAGCGCACTGGCGGCCAGCAGTGGCCAGTTGTCGCGCGGTAAGGGTTCGTCAATCGAATCCCAGCCCAATTGCGTGGAGCCTTTTGCGCCACTGTGCCCGAGCTGCAAACCGATATGGGTGTGTTGTTGATGCACAAAATCGGTGATGCGTTCAAACGCGTGTTGCTGGGTGTCATTCCACAAGCCCGGGCAACCGGGCGTGATGCGGCCTTCGGGCGTGGGGCTGGTCATTTCCACCATGACCAAACCGGCGCCGCCCAGGGCTCTGGCGCCCAGGTGCACCAAATGGAAATCGCCGACCACGCCTTCGACCGCGCTGTAAGTGGCCATGGGTGACACCACGATGCGGTTTTTCAATGCGATATCGCGCAATTGAAACGGCATGAGCATCGGCGGCATGACTGTGCCACCTGACAACCAGGCTTCGTAGGACTGCAACCAGTCGCGGTCTCGCAGCCTTAAATTTTCATGGCTGATGCGTTGCGAGCGGGTCAGCAGTGAATAAGTGAATTGCTCGATCGGCATGTGTACATAGCGTTTCACTTGTTCAAACCATGCGGTGGAATTGCGTGCAGCATTTTGGATTTTCAACACCTCTACGCTGCGACGCGCTTCATAAGCTTGCAACACCGACGCGATATCTGCATCTGGTTGTGAGGAAAAAGCGTTGGACAAATCGATGGCGTCTTCCAAGGCCAGTTTGGTGCCGCTGCCTATCGAATAGTGTGCTGTGTGTGCGGCGTCACCCATCAGCACCACGGGTACTTTCGGCTGTGTGGGCGTTTGTATCCAATGCACCCAATGTTGGCAGATCACCCGGGGAAATTGAATCCAAATCGCTGAGCCGCGCAAATGCGCTGCGTTGCTCATCAGTGCATGGCCACCCAAGTACTTGGCGAACAAACGCTGGCAAAACGCGATCCCTTTCTCTTGCGACAGTTGGTCCAGTCCATGCGCACGCCACACTTCATCCGGTGTTTCCACAATGAACGTGGAGGTATTGGCGTCGTACTGGTAGGCATGGGCTTGAAACCAGCCGTGCTCGGTTTCTTCAAAGGCAAAGGTGAATGCGTCAAAGGTTTGGTGGGTACCCAACCAGACAAAACGACAATCGCGCGTGTCTATGTCGGGTTGGTAGCTGTGCGCATAACGCTGGCGGATGCGGCTGTTGAGTCCGTCGCTGGCAATCACCAGATCGGCTTGGTACTGCTGTGCCAGCGCTTGGTCGTCGCTGACATCTTGTTCAAACACCAGTTGCACGCCCAGACTCTCACACCGGGCTTGCAAAATATTGAGCAAATGTTTGCGCCCAATGCCACAAAAACCGTGGCCGCCAGAACGCATGCTGCGGCCTTTGTAAAACACTTCGATATCGTCCCAATGGTTGAACGCCTCGCCAATTTGTTGGGCGGTGTGCGCATCAGCAGCGCGCAAGTTCTCCAAGGTTTGGTCACTCAGCACCACGCCCCAGCCAAAGGTGTCATAGGGACGGTTTCGCTCGACCACCGTGATGTGATGCGCAGGCTGGTGTTGCTTCATCAGCAGGGCGAAATACAAACCGGCGGGGCCACCACCAATACACAATATATTCATGTCCATATTGTTGAGGTCTAAACTAATTAACGTCAAGCCCTGACCGTGCACCATCCACAGGGGTTTTCCCTTGGGCGCACAATAGGCGCATGCTCTACAAATTCACATCCAAAGCCGCCGGTGACCTGATATTGCTGGAGCCACAGGGCAACATTTTTTTACAAACCATTGGTAAAACGGCAGGTGCGCAAGGCATCATTTCCCCTGAAGAAATGCCCGCTGCCATCGAAGCTTTGCAACAAGCGGTGCTGCGTGAGGAGGCAGAACAAGCGCAGGCTGTGAAAGAAGCCTTGGCACTGGGTCAACCGGCCCCGCGTTTTGAAAGCATCCGTTTGCGCCAGCGGTTCAAGCCGGTGGTGGACATGTTGCAACGTTGTCACCAAGCCGATCAGCCCATCGTTTGGGGCGTCTAGTGGCGCATCCTTATCAGGTGTTGACACCGACTGCGGTGCTGGATGCGTTGAGCGATCTGGGCTTGCCGGTCGATGGTCGGCTCAGCGCATTGAGCTCTTATGAAAACCGTGTCTATCTGGTGTATTTGGACGATGACAGTTCAGTGGTTGCCAAGTTTTACCGGCCCGGTCGTTGGGATCTGGCGCAAATTGAAGAAGAACATGCGTTCACCGCTGAACTGGTGGCCGAAGACATACCCGTGGTCGGCCCGTTGCCATTGCATGGCAAAACATTGCACAGCATGCATGTGTCACATGAAGACACTGACAGCCATTTCTGGTTCAGCGTGAGTCCACGCCGTGGCGGGCGTGCGCCGGAGTTGGACGACCCCGAGGTATTGATGTGGATTGGCCGTTTGATGGCGCGCATGCATTTGGTCGGCGAACGACACGCATTTGCCGTCAGGCCTGCGTTGAACCTGCACACCTTCGGCGAGCAACCGCGTGAACAGTTGTTGTCGCAACAGCAAATCGTGCCAGAGGTGCGTGCGCAATGGCAGGCCTTGTGCGACCAGGCGCTGCAACAGGTGCGTGAACGCATACCGCCTGATTTACAACTGTTGCGCTTGCACGGCGACTGTCACCCCGGCAATATTTTGTGGACCCCGCTGGGTATGCCGCAAGCCGGCCCGCATTTTGTCGACATGGACGACGCCCGCATGGGCCCAGCGGTGCAAGACCTGTGGATGCTGGTACACGGCGAGCCTGACGAACGTCGGCAAAAAATGGCGGCAGTGCTTGAGGGTTATGAATCGGTGCGGCCATTCGATGACCGAGAACTGCTGTGTATCGAGGCCTTGCGTACCTTGCGCATCATTCACTACAGCGCGTGGCTGGCTGGCCGGCAAGACGACCCCGCGTTTCCCATGCATTTCCCTTGGTTTGGCACGGCCGATTACTGGCGCGGACAGTGCGATACCTTGCGTGAACAAATCGATTTGATGGGATAAATCGTCAAAGTTGATATGCGCATGTCGGGGTAAATCCCGAGCAGCTAATGCAATAAAGTACCAATACATAATTATTTTGTACAAATCCTGTCCTTGATAAGCGTCAAAATTGTTACAGCGGTTGATGAAACCGTTTTGTTCATATGTTTTGAACCTCTTCAAAATCAGGAGATCACCTTGAAATTTCGCATTGCATCAGTATTGACCGCCACGCTGTTGAGCGTGGGTCTGGCCCAAGCGGCCACCGAACTCGTGATTGCCACCGTCAACAACGGCCACATGATCGAGATGCAAAAGCTGTCCAAAAACTTTGAGGCAGCCAACCCCGACATCAAACTCAAATGGGTCACCTTGGAAGAGGGTGTGTTGCGCCAGCGCGTGACCACCGCCGCGGGCCAGCAGCGCCTTGGTCCCGCCCG
>SXWY01000138.1 GCA_005789825.1 Burkholderiales bacterium
ACATGACATCGTTGAAAAAATGGTCCACCGCTTCACGCAAACCCGCCAATGTTTTCAGGTGCGCGTTGTAATCGCCTGCAGCGAAATAAGCGTTGGCCACGGGTACCAAGTGAATCAATAGTGCGTGCAGTTGCTGTTCAGCGGGCTCGGTCAATTTGGCCGTGTCAATTTGCGCAGCGATTGGCTGATCGACTTTTTTCAAAATATTGGAAATGCGCTTGTTGGCAGCGGCAAGTGCTTGGCTTTGCGGCAAATTGGCAAACTCAGCCACAGCATCCAAACGCGATTTGATCTGACTCCATCCTTCAGCAGTGTCCACAGCAAGCACCGCCATGATGTGGGTCAAAGGTTTGGCTTCTGCTTCCAGCAAGCTGATAAGACGCTCTTGGAAAAAAGTTTCCAATTTTTCGATGTCCAAATCTGCTGCTACTTTGGCAGGAAACACAGCCGCCGTGCTCTGGATCAAACTGCGAACACGAACCGCCAAGCCTTTGTCAAGCAACATGCGTGTCACGCCCAAGGCATGGCGACGCAACGCAAACGGGTCGCGGTCGCCAGTGGGCAAATGGCCGGTGCCAAACATACCAACCAATGTCTCCAACTTGTCGGCCATGGCAACGATCAAACCCACATCGTTGCTGGGCAATTCATCCCCAGCAAATCGGGGGCGGTAATGGTCAGCAATGGCTTGGGCAACCAGCGGGTCTTCTCCGTCATTCAAGGCGTAATAACGTCCCATCACGCCTTGTAACTCAGGGAACTCGCCCACCATGTCTGTGAGCAAATCGGTTTTGGCCAACCGCGCAGCCCTGACCGCATGGTGTTCCAAGGTTTCATGGTCTTTCAATGCAGTTGTCCAACCCGATTGCACCAACAACTTGACCAAGGCTTGCGCGATCGCGCAAACGCGCAACATGCGCTCACCTTGCGTGCCCAATTGGTTGTGGTAGATCACTTTGTCCAAACCCGACACTCTGGACTCGAGCGATTTTTTTCGGTCTTGGTCAAAAAAGAATTGGGCATCGGCCAAACGAGGACGCACTACCCGCTCGTTGCCACCGATAACGGCTGAAGGATCTTTGGGGCGGATATTGCTGACGATCAAAAAACGGTGGCTGAGTTGCCCATCTGAATTGAGCAGCGGAAAATATTTTTGGTTGGCCTTCATGGTGAGCGTCAGGCATTCCATGGGCACTTGCAAAAAAGCTTCTTCAAATTCACACACCATGACAGTGGGCCGTTCGACCAAAGCGGTGACCTCTTGCACCAACTCGTGATGGCGCAACACCTCTTCGGCTTGGGCATCGGTCAATCCGGCGGGCTCAACTTCTAAGCGGCAACCCCATCGCTTGGCCTGCTCACGCAGTGCACGCACCATTTCTTGGCTTCTGGCGTCAAAACTGGCGATGACAGCGCCATGGCTAGCCAGTGTTTCCTCATAAGCATCTGCGTGCGAAATGTGTACCGGATGATGGCTGGCCTCGAATCGATGACCTTGGGTGGCGTTGCCAGCGGTCAACCCCAAGGCGGTCACGGGCACCACTTGGTTGCCATGCAATGCGATCAAGCCATGGGCGGGGCGCACAAAACTGACGGTGCTCCACCCTGGCAGTTCGCACTGTTGGTGCAATTGGTATTGCATGACTTTGGGAATGGGCAGCTTGGCCAAAGCCTGCTCTAGCACTGATTGCAGTCCCTGTTGCAAACTGACGCCTTGGGCCATGCTGTTGTAGTAGAGCACTTGGGCTTTGCCATCGGATATGCGCTGAAGCTGCTTAACCACGGTGGCAGGGTCAGACATGTCAACGCCCAAGGCTTGCATTTTTTTCAACAGTGCCGGTGTGGCTTCACCTTCAGCGGTTAAACCGACACTGACGGGCATCAGCTTTTGCTCCAGTGGCTTGTCAGCGGCCTGCGATTTGACATCTTTGATCCAGACCGCGAGTCGCCGGGGGGATGCAAATGCTTGGTAAGTCTGCGTGTTTTCACTGCCAGGTTGAACGTCTAACAACTGCAAATCAGCCAAGCCCGCCCATACCGATTGCGCAAAAGCATCACCCAATTTTTTCAAGGCTTTCGGCGGCAGCTCTTCCACCTGCAATTCAACCAATAGATTTTGCGTGGTCATGCCGTGGTTTCCTTGGCCATGAATTCATCGACCCATGCCTTGGGCGCCATGGGGAAACCCATTGTGGCCCGACTCTGCAAATAACTCTGCGCCACGTTTCTGGCCAAATTTCGAATACGCCCAATATAGGCTGCCCGCTCTGTGACACTAATGGCGCCTCTGGCGTCGAGCAAATTGAAGGAATGCGCCGCTTTGAGAACTTGCTCATACGCTGGCAATGCCAAAGACTGCGTCATCAGGTATTGGGCTTGTTTTTCATGGGCGCTGAATGCTGTGAATAAAAATGTGACGTCGCTGTGTTCAAAGTTGTAGGCGGACTGCTCTTTTTCATTTTGCAAATAGACGTCGCCATAACTCAATGTGGAAGTCCACTGCAGGTCGTAGACGTTGTCAACGCCTTGCAAATACATGGCCAAGCGCTCAAGCCCGTATGTGATTTCTCCCGTGATCGGCTTGCAGTTGATGCCGCCGACTTGCTGGAAATAGGTGAATTGCGT
>SXWY01000139.1 GCA_005789825.1 Burkholderiales bacterium
ATAGCCGGCCTCGGTCAATGTGGTGGCGTCTGCCATGACAAAAGGCACATTCAACATACGCGCGAGCGTTTGCGCGAGCAATGTTTTGCCGGAGCCTGTGGGCCCGATCAGCAGGATATTGCTTTTAGACAATTCAACGTCGTCTTTTTTGGCTTCAAGTTTGTGCGCCAGCCGCTTGTAGTGGTTGTAAACCGCCACAGAGAGCGCTCGCTTGGCCGGCTCTTGCCCGATGACGTAGTGGTCAAGATTGCTTTTGATTTCGATGGGGGTGGGTAAATCACCCTTGCCTTCGCGCACCGTGCTGGCGGGCAGCTCGTCACGGATGATGTCATTGCACAAATCAATGCATTCATCGCAAATAAATACCGAGGGACCGGCGATCAGTTTTTTGACTTCATGCTGGCTTTTGCCGCAAAAAGAACAATACAGCGTCTTTTCACCAGAGGATGCTTTTTTATCGGCCATTCAGTGGGTACCGGTTGAGAATGGTCGAATGATACTCAAATCCGCCGAGGCATCGCCCGAATACGCGCAGAGGGATTGGAGTTGGAAACGCTGGCTCAAGGGCGCTTGGCGATCACGTCATCGACCAAGCCATACGCCTTGGCCTCTTCGGCGGTCAGGTAATAGTCACGCTCGGTGTCTTGCTCGATACGTGACAAAGGCTGGCCAGTGGCTTCTGCGAGCATCTGGTTCAAACGTTCGCGCGTTTTGAGGATTTCTCGGGCCGCTATTTCGATCTCAGTGGCCTGGCCTTGTGTGCCACCCAAAGGTTGGTGAATCATCACCTTCGAATTGGGCAGGCTAAATCGTTTGCCTTTGGCGCCAGCTGCCAACAAAAAAGCACCCATGCTGGCCGCCATGCCGGTGCACAGTGTGGAGACTTGCGGTTTGATGAAATTCATGGTGTCAAAAATGGCCATGCCCGCACTGACGGAGCCGCCAGGAGAGTTGATGTAGAGCGAAATGTCTTTGTCGGGGTTTTCACTCTCCAAAAACAACAACTGGGCCACCACCAAATTGGCCGTGTGGTCGTTGACCGGACCGACCAAGAAAATGACGCGCTCTCGCAATAGGCGAGAGTAAATGTCATAGGCGCGCTCTCCCCGGCCGCTTTGCTCGATCACCACAGGGACCATGCCCAGGGATTGGATATCTAATGCGCTCATGAAATGCTCCGGTTCAGGCCTCAGGCCTGGCTCATCAACTCGTCAAAACTCACTTCTTTGACCATGGGTTTGACCAGGGACAATACATAGTTGGTGACATTGTTCTCAATCACAATGGCTTCGACCTCTGCCATGCGGCGGTTGTCACTGTAGTACCAACGAATTACCTCAGCTGGCTTTTCATAGCTGGCAGCGAGTTCTTCCACGTGCGCTTTGATTTGGTCGGGCGTGGCTTGCAGGTTGTGCATGCGAACGACCTCGGAAACCACCAAGCCCATGCGCACGCGGCGCTCGGCTTGCGGACGGAACACTTCTTCGGGAATGGGTGCTTTGTCGGCATCTTTGATGCCGCGTTGCTTGAGTTCTTCGCGGGCGCCTTGGGCCATGCGGTCAAGTTCAGACTGGACGATGGAGTTGGGCAAATCGAGTTCTGCTTGGGCCACCAAGGCATCGAGTGCGGCTTGCTTGTTGCGGCCGAGCAAGCGATATTTGACTTCGCGCTCCAAGTTTTTGCGAATGTCTGCGCGCAAGGCTTCGACGGTGGCATCCGCCACGCCCAGCGACTTGGCCAGTTCATTGGTGACTTCAGGCAAATGCGTGGCTTCCAGCTTTTTCAATGTCACCATGAAGTCAGCGGTTTTGCCAGCGACGTCGCGGCCTTGGTAATCCTCGGGGAAGCTCAAGGGGAAGGTTTTGCTTTCGCCAACTTTCATGCCGACAACAGCTTCTTCGAATTCCTTGAGCATCTGGCCTTCGCCCACGACAAATTGGTAGTCTTCAGCGCGTCCGCCATCAAAGGGCTCGCCGTCGATTTTGCCGATGAAGTCGACGGTTACCCGGTCGTCTGTGGCGGCCGTTGCATCCATCGCACGTTGCGCAAAGGTGCGTTTTTGTTTGCGCAAAATTTCAACGGTTTTGTCAATGGCTTCATCGGTGACATGGGCTTGCAAAGTTTCGACTTCTACTAGGCTCAAGTCTTTGATGACCACTTCGGGGTAAACCTCAAAAATGGCGTCGAAGGCCATTTCGGTGTCCGATATCTGTTCTTTTTCGCTGATACGCGGTTGTCCGGCCACACGCAGTTTGGCTTCGTTGGCGGCCACGCTGAACGCTTCTCCGACCTTGTCGTTCATGACCTCGTAGTGCACCGAATAGCCGTAGCGCTGAGCCACGATATTCATGGGCACTTTGCCGGGACGGAAACCGTCGACCTTGACTTGGCGTGCCAAGCGCTTGAGTCGGGTGTTGACTTCGTTTTGAATAACAGAAGTCGGCAAAGTCAAGGTAATTTTGCGTTCTAGTTTTTCGAGGGTTTCTACAGTAACGGCCATGAGGCTTCTCCAAAATGAATCAACACGCGTCAGACAGTGAACGCTTTGGTGCGCGGGGGGGGACTCGAACCCCCACACCATTGCTGGCGTCAGGACCTAAACCTGGTGCGTCTACCAATTTCGCCACCCGCGCGGGCCACCCTAAAAGCAAAAGGCGGTCTGCGTGAACAGACCGCCCGTTCAAAATCGGTCAAAGGGAAATTCTAACCGTCTTCACCTGCCGTTTCAGCCCTCAGCGCTTAACCCTGAACCACGCTGCATACATGGCTGGCAAGGCCAACAAGGTCAATACGGTGGCAACCACCAAGCCGCCCATGATGGCCACGGCCATCGGCCCCCAAAACACGCTGCGCGATAAGGGGATCATGGCGAGCACCGCAGCAGCAGCGGTCAAGACAATCGGACGCAAACGTCGCACCGCAGACTCGACAATCGCGTCCCAAGCCGGAATGCCTTTGGCACGGTCTTGTTCTATCTGGTCAATCAATATCACCGAGTTGCGCTGAATCATGCCCATCAAAGCGATCACACCCAGCAAAGCGACAAATCCAAAGGGTCTGTTGAGCAACAGCAGCGCCAAGGCAACGCCTGCAATGCCCATGGGGCCGGTCAAAAACACCAGCATGGCACGGCTGAAACTTTGCAACTGAATCATCAACAGGGTGAACGTGACGAACAACATCAACGGCAAGCCCGCGGCAATCGAAGACGATCCTTTGGCGCTTTCTTCCACGGCACCTGCCACGCTGATTGTGTAGGCCGACAAGCCTTGCTCCACCCATCGGGCCTCCAAGGCTTTGAGAGAAGGCAAGATTTGCTGGGTGACCGTGGCACCTTGCAGCCCCTCGGCAATGTCAGATTGGGCGGTGATGGCGTAATTGCGGTTTTCACGCCACATCACGCCAGGCTCCCAATCGAACACGGGTTTGGCAATTTGCAACAAAGGGATGGCCTTGCCTGTTCCCGTGGGCACATACGCGTTGCCCAGGTCTGACATGGTTTGGCGTTCGCTCGCCGGTTGGCGCAACACCATGTCAATCAATTTGTCGCCTTCTCGGAACTGTCCCACCGTATTACCACTCAGCAGTACCCGCAAGGCCTGCGCGATGGACTGGCTGGTCACACCCAAGGCACGCGCCTTGTCTTGGTCCACTTCAAAGCGCATCACTTTGACCGACTCGTTCCAGTTATCGTTGACACCTCGGGTGTTGCTGTTTTCACGCATCACCGCCTTGACTTCATCGGCACGTTGCCGAAGCACCAAGGGATCAGGGCCAGACACGCGAAATTGCACCGGAAACGGCACAGGCGGTCCATTGGGCAGAAGCTTCACGCGAGCTCGCACCTCTGGAAATTCGTTGGCCATCAACGCAGGCAAGGCCACGCGCAGGGTTTCACGGATGGCCAAATCGGTTGGCACCACAATGAACTGCGACACATTGGTTTGCGGAAAAATTTGGTCCAAAGGCAGGTAAAAACGCGGCACACCAGAGCCCACCCACAAGCTCACCGAGTCCACGCCTTGCAAGGACATCATGCGTTTTTCAATCTGCTTGACCAAAACCTCATTGGCTTGCAGCGAGGTGCCCTCCGGGAACCACACATCCATCATGATTTCAGGTCGGCTGGAATCTGGGAAAAACTGTTGCTGCACTTTGCCCATGCCGAAGATGCCAAGTGCGAAAGTCAGCAAGGTCGCGCCTATCGTCAACCAACGGTGCTTGACGCACCAATGAACAGTGGCCCGAAACCCGTTGTAGAAGGCCGAGTCAAACATCTCTTGCGGTGGGTATCCCGCATGCTGCGGTTTGACTTTCAACAACCACATACCCAACAAAGGCACGAAAAACACCGATACCCACCAACTCAGCAACAAGGCAATGACAGTGACGGCAAATATCGCAAACGTGTACTCACCAGTGGCAGATTTGGCCAGACCAATCGGCAAGAAGCCTGCAGCGGTGATCAAGGTGCCGGTCAGCATTGGCATGGCGGTGACTTCGTAGGCAAAGGTGGCTGCCTTGACTTTGTCAAAACCTTCTTCCATTTTGCGCACCATCATCTCCACCGCAATGATGGCGTCGTCCACCAGCAAACCCAGCGAAATAATGAGCGAGCCCAATGAAATTTTGTGTAAGCCGATATCCCAGTAGTACATGGCCAAAAAAGTCATTGCCAACACCAAAGGAATGGTGATTCCCACCACCAAACCAGGCCGCATATCGACATACCAACCGAAGCGCCCACCTTTGTGCCAACCGAGTGAGACAAAACTCACCAACAGCACAATCACCACGGCTTCAATCAGAACGCCAATGAATTCACCCACCGAACGCGACACCGCTTTGGGTTGGTTTTGCAAATTGCTGAGCTTCACACCTGCAGGCAAACTGGCTTGCAACTGGCCGACAGCCACTTCCAGCGATTTGCCCAAACGGATGATGTCGCCGCCTTTGGTCATCGACACCCCCAAGGCAATGACTTGCTGGCCTTGAAACCGCACTTTGACATTCGGCGGGTCGGCATAGCCGCGTGAAATAGTAGCGATATCACCCAAGCGCAATTGCTGACCAGAAACGCCACGAATCGGCATGGCGCTTAACTGTGCCACCGCTTCAAATTGACCGGCCACGCGAATTTGCACCACGTCTTGTGGGGTTTGCAAGTTGCCCGCGCTTTCCACTGCGTTTTGCTGTCCGAGTTGGGCCAACACCGCATTCAGGTCCAAGCCCAGTTGCACGAGCCTTTTTTGGGGAATTTCGATGAATATTTTTTCGTCTTGAACGCCAAACAGTTCAACCTTCGAAACATCTTTGACTTGCAGCAATTGCTGCCTGACATCGTCTGCAATGTCTTGCAGCTCAGCAGGCGAAAACCCATCGGCTTGCAGCGCATAAATCACGCCATACACATCGCCAAAATCGTCATTGAAAAAAGGCCCTTGAACGCCTTGCGGCAAGGTGTAGCGCATATCCCCGATTTTTTTTCTGACCGTGTACCAAACATCTGCCACTTCGTTGGGTTTGGAATAGTCTTTGAGCTGAAAAATGACTTGCGATTCACCGGGCTTGGAATAACTGCGGATCTTGTCCGCGTAGGGTGCTTCTTGCAACACGCGCTCAATTTTGTCGGTGACTTGCTCTGCCACTTGCTGCGCGGTGGCGCCTGGCCAATAAGTGCGTACCACCATGGCGCGAAAAGTGAACGGCGGGTCTTCATCCTGACCCAACTGGAAATAGGCTGCCACCCCCAACAACAGCAACACCACCATCAAATAGCGGGTGAAAGCACGGTGGTTCAACGCCCATTCGGACAAATTGAAGCCTTTTTCAGGCTGGGAAGACGGCATCATGGCTGGCTACCGGCAGGTTTGAAGTAAGACACTTTTTGCCCTTCGGACAGCACATGCACGCCAGCGGTCACCACTTGTTGCCCGGGCCGCAAACCACTGCTGACCACCACCGTGTTGTCTTGCATACCGCTGACCTCAATGGCTTGGGAGCGCACGGTCATGCTGGCTGGGTCAACCAACCACACACTGGTTTTGCCGCCCTCTTGCCTGACCGCCGAGGTCGGCAGTGCGATATTTTTGGCAGCAGATGTCTCACCACTGATCAGCACAGTGACCGTGCTGCCCAGCGGTACTTTCATGTCATCCAAGGTCGCCTTGACCATGAAGGTTCGGGTCACAGGGTCGGCACTGGCCGCCACTTCTTGCACTTTGGCAGACAAGGTGGTTTGGCCACCCCACAACTGGACCCGAAGGACCTGGCCAGATTTGACCAGCGACAACCGGTCCTCGGGCACCGCAAAAGCCACTTCTCGCGCCCCGTCTTGCGCCAGCCGAAGCACCGGCATACCCGCGCTCAACACCTGTCCCACCTCAGCCTCTAAGCCTGTGACCACCCCTGGCTTGTCCGCGTACAACTTGCTGTAGGTCAACTGATTGCGTTGGGCCGAGAGTTGCGCCTGTGCCTGATCCAGCTGCGATTGCGCCGCTTTCAAAACGCTTTCCCGGCGCTCCAGTTCCGCGCCACTGATGAATTCTTTGTCGCGCAATTCTTTGTAGCGCTTGAAATCTGCGTCGGCCAAATCGCGATTGGTTTGCGCCGCAGTGACCGATGCTCTGGCGCTGTCCACCGATAAACGGTAATCTTGCGCATCCATCTCAGCCAATAACTGCCCGGCTTTGACACGTTGACCGAGTTCGACATACCTGGCCGTCAGTTTGCCGGGTACCCGAAAACCTACCCTAGCCTCGACCCTTGCTCGTACTTCACCCGCAAATTCAGCTTGTGTGGAAAGTATGGATTCACTGACTTGCAGCACTTTGACAGCCCGGACGGGAACCTGAACATTGGGTGCAGGAGAGCAGGCAAACAACAACGACATGCCTGCGACACACAGAACAGTTTGAATGCGATACATGAAATACCCTGAAGATGTTTTTAATGACTGACCGGTTAGTAATCTAATTCTGAACCCTGGCCCTGTCAAGTCACAATACAAAGACCATGTCCGCAGTCAACCACTACGAGAACTTTCCTGTTGCATCGGTGCTTTGCCCGCCACATTTGCGTGCGGCGGTGGTGGCCATCTACCACTTTGCTCGCACTGGCGACGACATCGCGGACGAAGGCCCAGCCAGCGCCGAAGAGCGCTTGCGGTTGCTCGCCAGCCTGCGCACAGATCTGCTCAACGGCTTGCAACAAACCAGCCCGCCCAGCCACCACTGGCCCACCATGCTGCATGCCTTGTCGCACCAAATACATGCGTTTGACATACCTGTTGAGCCCTTGCTGGCGCTCTTATCGGCGTTTGAACAAGACGTTATTTACACCCGCGACAAGCGCATCTACCCCAACCGTGCCGAATTGCTGGACTACTGCACGCGATCGGCCAACCCGATTGGGCGGCTGCTGTTGCACCTGTATGGCATCAACGATCCCGTGGCTTTGCAACAAAGTGACGCGGTGTGTTCGGCCCTGCAATTGATCAACTTTTGGCAAGACCTGAGCGTGGATATTCCGCGCGGCAGGTTTTACTTGCCTGTGAATGCCAAGCTTGCAGAGGAACTGGCCTTTGCCCGTGCCTTGATGCACGAAGGCGCAGGTTTGGTTCACCGCGTGCCGGGGCGGGCCGGTTGGGAGTTGCGTCTGGTGGTGCAAGGGGGGCTGCGAGTGTTGGACAAAATTTCAAACACCGACCCGTTTGTGCACCGCACCAAGCTCCACACCGCCGATCTGGCCCTGATGCTGTGGCGCAGTCTATGGATGTCGCCCAAGCCCACGCCGCTTTCATAGGCAAACACCGGTGCCACAATCTCCTCCATGACACCACAGCAATATGTGCAAGCCAAAGCCGCTGGCTCTGGCAGCAGCTTTTATTACGCATTTTTGTTTCTGCCACCTCGCAAACGTGCCGCCATCACCGCGTTTTATGCGTTTTGTCGTGAAATCGACGATGTGGTGGACGAAGTCCACGACACGGGCGTGGCCGCCCACAAATTGCAATGGTGGCGCACCGAAGTCGCCCGCAGTTTTGCGGGGGATGCACAGCACCCGGTGATGCAAGCGCTCATGCCATTGACCGATGAGCACGGCATCACCCAGCACCATTTGCAACAAGTGATTCAAGGTTGCGACATGGATTTGCACCAAACGCGCTACTTGGATTTCAAAGGGCTGCAAACCTATTGCCATTTGGTGGCTGGGGTGGTGGGCGAAGTTGCGGCCCTGATCTTTGGTCAAACCCAAGCCCAAACCACGCAGTACGCGCACACGCTGGGCTTGGCATTTCAATTGACCAACATCATTCGTGATGTGGGTGAGGATGCATTGCGCGGGCGTATTTACTTGCCCGTGGATGAGTTGCAGCAATTTCAAGTCACTGCCGCTGATCTGCTCAACCGCCGTGATTCACCTGCCTTTCAGGCGTTGATGCGGTTTCAAACCGACCGAGCCCTGGGTTTATATGAGAAGGCTTTTGCCATGTTGCCCGCTGCCGACTGGCGCGCCCAAAAACCGGGCTTGATGATGGCCAGCATCTACCGCACCTTGCTGCATGAAATCGCCCAAGCCCAGTTTCCTGTGCTCCAGCAGCGGGTGTCGCTGACACCGGTTCGCAAATTGTGGCTCGCCTGGAAGATGCAGGCATTGGGACGGTTTTGAAAAAACTCACCGTCGTGGGTGCGGGCTGGGCGGGACTGGCCGCTGCCGTGCATGCCGTGCAACAAGGCTGGCAAGTGCGTTTGCTGGAAGCCGCACCGCAAGTGGGCGGGCGTGCGCGTCGGGTCATGCACCAAGGCTTGCCTTTGGACAACGGCCAACACATTTTGATTGGCGCTTACCGAGAAACATTGCAAATGATGCGTGCGGTCGGCATTGACACCGACCAACACCTTTGGCGATTGCCGCTGAATTTGCGCAGACCCGATGGGCGCGGCTTGCAATTGCCCGCATGGCCTGCGCCTTGGAACATGTTGGCGGCGATCATGCTCGCCAAGGGCTGGGGTTGGCGCGACAAACTGTCGCTCGGCGGGCATGCATTGCGTTGGCGGCTCAACCATTTTCAAGCGCCGCCAGACATGAGCGTGGCCATGCTGTGTCGCGATTTGCCTGCGGCGGTGATGTCTTTGCTGATTGAACCGCTGTGCGTATCGGCCTTGAATCTGCCCCCGGCACAAGCCAGCGCGCAGGTGTTTTTGCGGGTCATGCAAGACGCACTGGCCGGCGGCGCGGGCAGCAGTGACATGTTGATTCCGCGCACCGATTTGAGCAGTCTCTGGCCCGATGCCGCCGTGCATTGGTTGGCGCAGCATGGCGCAGACGTGGAGACTGGCTGCCATGTGCAATCCCTCGATGCTTGGCTGACAGACCCCGTGGTGCTGGCATGTCCTGCTTGGGAAGCCGCACGCTTGACCGCCGGTATCGAACCCACTTGGTCGGCTCAGGCCCATGCGCTGACGCACACCGCCATCACCACGGTGTATGTAAAAGCCAACCAACCGCTGGATTGGCAAAGCCCCGTCATGGCGTTGCACAGCGATGCGCATGCCCCCGCCCAATTTGCTTTTGACAAGGGCCAACTGTCCCCCAACCCCGAGATGCAAGGCGTATTGGCGATGGTGGTGAGCGCCAGCACACATGACCGGCAAACCACCACAGAAGCGGTGCTGTGGCAGGCCAAACACCAACTCGGGTTGGGTCAGGCCAGCGCGCTGCTCACCGTGGTGGAAAAGCGCGCGGCATTTGCCTGCGAACCGGGGGTCCGCAGACCCTCTGCATGGGTTCGGCAAGGCCTGGTGGCATGCGGCGATTACATCGATGGTCCCTACCCTGCCACCTTGGAAGGCGCAGTTCAATCAGGGCTTCATGCGGTGACCCTGCTTTCACACAAGCGCATGGGGGAAAATAAGGCATGAATTCAACTCCCAGATTTGCTGCCGAACCCGCCTACAGCCACGGTCAGCCCGCCAAAACAGCCATCGTTTACTGCAATTTAGGCACGCCACAAGCGCCCACCGCCCCCGCATTGCGCCGCTACCTTGCTGAATTTTTAAGCGACCCCAGGGTGGTGGAAATACCGCGTTTTCTTTGGTTGATGATCTTGCACGGCATCATTTTGCGGGTACGTCCCGCCAAATCCGCGCACAAATACGCCAGCATTTGGACCACTGAAGGTTCGCCGTTGAAGGTTTGGACCGAGAAGCAAAGCTTGGCGCTTCAGCAATTGTTCGACCCCCACAAGGTGGTGGTCCGCTATGCCATGCGCTATGGGTCACCTGCCGTGCCGCAAGTGCTGGATGAATTGAAAGCGCAAGGCGTCACCCGTGTGCTGGTCTTGCCCGCGTACCCCCAATACTCTGGCACCACCACCGCCAGCGTGTTCGATGCGGTGTACGCCTGGGGCATGCGCACCCGCAACTTGCCTGAGCTGCGGTTCATCAACCACTACCACGACCACCCGGGCTACATAGAAGCGCTGGCCGAGAAAATCCGCGCCCACTGGGCACAACATGGTCGAGCCGAACAGTTGGTCATGAGCTTTCACGGCGTTCCAGAACGCACCTTGCTTTTGGGCGACCCCTACCACTGCGAATGCCACAAAACCGCCCGCTTACTGGCCCAGTCACTGGGCTTGTCCAAAGACGAATACAAAGTGTGTTTCCAATCGCGCTTTGGCAAAGCCAAATGGCTCGAGCCTTACACCGAACCCACGGTGCGCGAACTTGCCCGCCAAGGTTGCCGTTCGGTACAAATCGTCTGCCCCGGCTTTGTCAGCGACTGTCTTGAAACCCTCGAAGAGATCGCGCTTGAGGTAAAGGCAGCGTTTTTAGAAGAAGGTGGCGAGCAATTTCACTATATTGAATGCATCAACGACAGCCCGGTTTGGATACAAGCCATGCACAGCTTGACGATGACCCATATGTCTGGCTGGCCGCTTGAACCGGCAAGCGATGCAGATCGCTCGGTTTCACGCCAAGCCGCATTGGCTATCGGCGCAAAAAACTGATTGACAAGCCATTTTCCGCTCACGTGAATGCAAGCACTTTGGACTGAACCGTGCCTGCGGGACCTTTCAACGCCTCAGCCTCACGCAGGCAAGCCACTGACCCATTCGCAAAAGAAGCTTATTTGCTGGTCGTGGCAGACGGTGTTTCAGGCTGGGGTTTGCTGACGGGGTCTGCTGGCAACGAGACTGAAGGTGCTTTTTCCGCCCCGGCAGCAGGCAAAACCGTGGCTGGGTCTGTGCTGGTCGCCGTGGCTTGTGCAGCATTGCCAGTCGGCTCTTGGGCAGTGGGCATGGCAGGCGGCGGCTCAAGGACAGGCGACACGGCAGGCGCAGGTTCGCTCGCAGTGGCTTGGGCTTTCTCGTCACCGGCTTGCTGCCTGAGCAGAGCCGCTGCAGCCAAGGCCACCAAAAACAATGCCAAAATTTTGATCAAGTAATTGGCATTGCTGCTTTCTGGCGGCGGCGGTTGATCCGCCTCAGTTGCTGATGCTGCTGGCACAGCGCTGTCTGGTGCTTCGGACTGTGCCAAGTTGTCAGACTCGCCTGTTTGTTCATTTGTTGGGCTGGCTTGTTTGCTCTGGTCCGGATTTTCGGGGGGCTGTGCCAGGACATGCCAAGATTCACTGCGAGAAATGGCGGCGGTTTCTGCGGGTGCGGAAGCATGGCTGGAAAGTGCTCCGCGAAAGGTGGTTTGGCCGTCAACAACATCTTCGTCCACTGGCGATGCTGGGTCTTGCTGCATCACCTCAGGCGTGACCTGCCCAAACAGCTGGGCTTCGGTCATACCAAGCAAAGCTGCGACTTTGCGTGCTGCGGTGAGCTTGACGTTTTCACTGTAGAAAGCTGTCATGCCCCCTTCTTCGATTTGCTTGATTTGTTTAGTGGACAAACAGGCCGTAGTGGCCACATCCGAGACGGCTAATCCCAAAGCCTCACGCTTGCGTCGAACGGTTTGACCGTCAATCTGGGATATGTCCGACATGCATGGCCTTTGATCAAAAAACTTACTTTACCAGCAGCAGTTCACCTTTGATAGACGCGCCTTTTTGCACCGACAGCGTTTGGTACACCACATGGCCATCCACCGAAGCTGATGATGTCACGATCAATTCGCTGCATGTCGCGGTACCAGAAAATTTACCTTTGATATGCAAACTAGAGCAGGTCACGACTCCCTCGACTTGACCGCGTGAACCAATGGTCAATTCGTCCACTTGTACTTGTCCGTTCAAAGATCCTTCCACGTGGATAGCACCTTTGGCTGCAATTTCGCCGCGAAACGAAAAGCCTTCGCTCAAAATCGAAGGCTTAGAAGCGTTGGAGGAGATCATGTCCATCATGTTGTTTCTCTGTGGTTGTGCAACTGGCTGATTGTCTGGGCTGGTTTCAACGGGTGCATTGGGCTTGGTAGCTTCTGCAGCAGGAGGGGTAGCAGTGTTAGGGGTTACTGTTTTGGATTTGTTGAACATATTGCGCGGTCCTGATCACTTTTTGCGGATTGACAGGATATCCACCTACCAAGATCTCAAAATGGAGATGCTTGCCAGTAGAGGAATCGCCCGTGTTTCCGATGTAGCCCAGCAGGCTTTCTGTGGTGACCTTGTCACCCACTTTGACCAACAATTGCGCCAAATGTGCGTACAAAGATTCAACGCCGTTTAAGTGCCGAATCATCACGGTGTTGCCATACTGAGGATGGTATTCTGCCATGACCACAATACCCGGTTTGACCGCGAACACTTTGTCATCCCCCGTGTGACTCATCAAGTCGAGGCCAGTATGGAAATGTGAACGTCCGGTGAGCGGGTGTTTTCGTATGCCGAAATCAGAGGAAACGCTGTAATTGGCTACCGGCAAATGGCCGGGTAATGCATACAACACCTCGCGCAATGCACGGTTGGTTGCCAATTCGTCAGCCACTTTGCCTCGCAATAAAGGATTGGATTGGAGATCACCTTGAGGGGAGTAGCCACCATTGGCTGAATTTTGTTGAATGATGCCAACGATTTTCTCGGTCAATCCCGAAGATTCCAGTTGGCTTTTGAGGGTTTCGTTTTCCTCAGAGACGGCCACCATCGACGTTTCAACAAACCGCCTGATGCTCATGTCGCGATCGCGGATGGTTTGCGCCAGAGTGACCATCTGTTCTTCGGTGAGTGATGCCGCGTCGGGGGAATTGGTGTCTACCGAACTGGTCAGCAACGCGCGGTACACCTCTTCATGCGATTTCTCCAGGCGGGCTCGGCTGACACCCAGCACCAAACTGGTGATCACCAAAAAAGCTATCAAGCCCAGCAAAGCTGCAGACGTGATCAAAATACCTCTGGCGGCAAATCGCTGAAACCCGGCAGAAATATGGAAATACTTGAGGTCACCGCTTTGCTCAAGAATCAGTTTCACATCGTGGTACTCGCGAGACCACATGCGCTTAATCAACAAGGGAATACGGCGGGTGAATGCTAGAGAAGAGTAAGACAAAAAACGCATGAACTCACCATGTATAGGGCATCAACTGCCCGATGGCTTGGTCTGCTGATGGCTTGCACCGGTAGATGCGGCGGCAGGCGGCTCAGAGCCTTGGTTAAGGGCGCCCTCGATTTCACCGCCCTTTTCAATTTCTATTTCGGCGTAATGGATTTTTCCAACGATTTTTCCAGTGGCGCGAACGATCAAACTTTTCTCGCTGACGATGGTGTGGTGCAACTGGCCTCTGACATCGATCATTTTGGCGGAAACCCTGCCTGTGATTCGCCCAGTGGTGCCAATGAGCACTTCCTCAGCAGTCAAATCGCCTTCAATCACACCATTGATCACAGCCTTTGAAGGTACGGTGAAAGCACCTTTCACGACCACGCCATCGCCGATCACGACGCTTTCTAATGTATCTGCTGGATTTGCCATACTTGCTCCCTTGTTTTGATCTTATCAAAGATCAAATATAAATTAACTTTTTTATTGAAGCTCTTGATTTAATTGAAAAAAAAAGCAAAACCTTGCATTTGAAAACGCTGAAAAAACAGGCGGCACCTAAGTTAAATGGATATTTTTTTCAAAAAATACAATACCAAATAACTCATTAAATGAATAATTGTTTATTGATTGAATAAGTTGTCAGCTATTTGCAAATCAACAACAAACCGTCCCAAAATCACCAGAGACAGGCAACCCTGATCATTTTGGGAGGTGATGGGTCTATGTTTAGGGGCGAGCGGCACGCGGTTTGAAGCTGTTGCCCCGTTTGGCACCCGCAAAAGACTTTCCACCACCGGGCTTACCGCGACGTGGTTCGTGCGACGGAGCGCGGGCTGGGCGCTGTGTGGGCTCCAACCCAGGTATGACTTCGGCGTTCAGGGTTTGTTGCGTGTAATGCTGAATGTCTTGGATTTTGCGGCGATCGCGGAATTCGGCAAAGGTGACCGCCAAACCATCGCGGCCAGCACGACCGGTTCGGCCAATCCGGTGTACGTAATCTTCTTGCTTCATGGGCAAGCCGAAGTTGAACACATGGCTGATGCTGGGCACATCAATACCGCGCGCCGCCACATCGGTAGCCACCAAAATTTGCACACGACCATCGCGCAATGCCTGCAAGCGGCGATTACGCAAGCCTTGGCTGAGCGCGCCATGCAATGCAACGGCTGAAAAACCGACTTGCTGCAAATCTTCGGCGAGTGCATCGCACTCAATTTGCGTGCTGGCAAACACGATCGCTTGATCGATCGTCGTGTCGCGCAACCAATGGTCAAGTAATTTGCGTTTGTGTTGCTGGCTGTCTGCCCAAAACAAAATTTGTTTGATATTGCTTTTTTGCGCCTGCGTGGATTCAATTTGCAAACGCTGGGGAGTGCGCATGATGCGCGCTGCCAATTGCTGGATTCGAGGCGCGATGGTGGCGCTGAACATCATGGTTTGGCGGCGCGATTCTGTGAGTTTGTGGATGTCAGCCAAATCTTCGGCAAAGCCCAAATCCAACATGCGATCTGCTTCATCCACCACCAGAAATTGAACTTTGCTCAAGTGAAGTTGCTTGGAGCGTTGCAAATCCAGCAAGCGTCCTGGTGTGGCCACCACCAAATCGGCGTTGTGCAAACGCGCAATTTGCAAGGGGTATGGCATACCGCCCACCACACAAGCGACGCGCAAACCTTTGCAATGTTTGACCAAATCGATGGCATCTTTGGCCACTTGTTGCGCCAACTCGCGGGTGGGACACAATACCAAAGCACTGGGGAAAGCAGGCTTCACATGGCGCACATCGGTGGGGTTTTTACGGCGTGGTTTTTTGGGCAACTCTTCACCGTTGGCCTTGGCCTGCTCTACCTTTGACGCCCAAGCTTTGGCTTCTTCTTGCTCGACAGCCTGGCGCTCTACCAAAATAGTGTGCAGCACAGGCAACAAAAAAGCAGCGGTCTTGCCACTGCCAGTTTGGCTAGAGACCAACAAATCATTGGCAGGTTTGTCCGCGTTGTCTTGCAGAGCCAAAGGTATGGCGCGCAATTGGACTTCGGTGGGTTGAGTGAAATTCAAGTCATGCACAGCAGCCAGCAGTTCTTTGGCCAAGCCCATTTGGGCAAATGCGTTGGGCGCAGCGGCGGCTTGGGGTGGTGCGCCGTGCATAGAGGGAAGTTCGTGGGCTGGCTCGTGGTTAGCGTCAGCGAGGGAATGCAAATTCAAATCGTCCATTGTGTTTTTGGCCCACACCTGAAAAGGTGGAGCAGCTCCGTTCAAAAGTGTGAAAAACATCAACCTTCAAACAAAGCATGCTGCAAAAAAACTGCAACGCGGCTCTAAAAGAACCCAAGGTGTGAAGAGGATGTAGCTAGGTTGCTCTTACCAGAACAACTAGGGGTATTCTCGCACGAAAAGCGGGTGCTGTTGTAAAAAATTATGAGGACTTACAGTTTCAAAAAGTGCTCGCGATAGTGCGCAAGTTCATCAATCGACTCGTGCACATCTGCCAACGCCGTGTGGCTTTGCTGTTTTTTGAAGCTGTTGAAGACCTCGGGTTTCCAACGCTTTGACAATTCCTTCAAAGTGCTGACATCGAGGTTGCGGTAATGGAACCAAGCCTCAAAGCGAGGCAGGTACTTCAATAAAAAACGCCGGTCTTGTCCAATCGTGTTACCGCACATGGGGGCCACACCTTTGCTGACATACCGCTTCATGAAGTCGATCAACACGTCTTCTGCTTGGGTTTCTGTCACATCAGAGGCTTTGACCTTGTCGATCAAACCGCTTTTGCCGTGAGTGCCCTTGTTCCAAGCGTCCATGCCTGCCAGCAGCGCATCGCTTTGGTGGATCACGACCACCGGGCCTTCGATCCGGGGCGAGAGGTCTGGCCCGGTCACCACGATGGCAATTTCCAACAACCTCTCCCGCTCGGGATCTAAGCCTGACATTTCACAATCCAACCAAACCAGGTTGTTGTCGTTTTTGGCAAGTTCGGGGATGTCGGTCGAAGCAGAGGTGGTGTAGGTAATCATGCGGTCATTGTCCCTCAAGCGCACGCAGATTAAGCGTAATCAAGCAAAATACCAGCTTGCTCGCACTGCTTGAAACGCTTCTGCCGCTGCGATTGTGCAAACCTCTACACTGCTCCCATGATGTCCCCTCTGAATTTCACTTTGCTGTTCGCTGCCTTGCTGTTGGTCAATTTGCTGCTCAAACTGTGGCTGGCCAACCGACAAATTCGCCATGTGGCCAACCACCGCGGCGAAGTCCCCGCCGATTTTGCGCAATCGATCACACTGCCCACCCATCAAAAGGCTGCTGATTACACCTTGGCCAAATTGCGACTCGGTCATTGGGATTTGGCTGTGGACGCGATGGTGTTGCTGGGCTGGACCTTGCTGGGCGGCTTGAGCTTGCTCGATCAATGGCTGATGGGTTTGCTCGGCTCTGGCATGTTGCAGCAACTGGCGTTGGTTGCAGGCTTCATGCTGATCACGGGCGCTTTGAATTTGCCCATTTCTTATTACCAAACATTTCACCTCGAACAACGCTTCGGGTTCAACAACATGACGATTGGCCTGTGGCTGAGCGACCTGGTCAAAAGCACTTTGGTGGGTGGAGTGCTGGGTATGCCTTTGATCTGGGCCGTGTTGCAGTTGATGGAATCAGGTGGCAGTGTCTGGTGGCTGTGGGCTTGGGCGTTGCTGGTGGCTTACCAATTGTTTGTGATGTGGATCGCCCCCAACTTCATCATGCCTTTGTTCAACAAATTCCAACCTTTGGAAGACGCCGAACTCAAAGAACGGGTCAATCGCTTGATGCAGCGCACCGGCTTTCAATCGGATGGTTTTTTTGTGATGGACGGTAGCCGTCGCTCCGCCCACTCCAATGCATTTTTCACAGGCTTGGGCAAACAAAAACGGGTCGTGTTTTTCGACACCTTGCTCAAGCAACTCAATGCCAGCGAAATGGAAGCGGTGTTGGCCCACGAACTTGGCCACGCCAAGCTCAACCATATTCCCAAGTCGTTGCTCAGAAGCTTTTTGGTCACGCTGGTCGGCATGGCCGCATTGGGTTGGCTCAGTACGCAAGTTTGGTTTTACCAAGGGCTGGGAGTCATGCCGCACGTGCTTTCAGAAAACAATGCATTGGCTTTGTTGTTGTTCTTGCAAGTTGTGCCTTTGTTGACCTTCATCACCACCCCTGTGCGTGCTGCGCGCTCTCGCAAACACGAGTTTGAGGCGGATGCATTTGCCAGCGAACACGCCAATGCAGCTGACTTGCGCCAAGCTTTGATCAAGCTGTACCAAGACAATGCCTCCACCCTCACGCCAGACCCGCTGTACGTGGCCTTCTACCATTCGCACCCGCCGGCTTCGCAGCGACTGGCCAAACTGTCTTCATGACACAAACCGGCCGTGTGGTTGCCAGCCACGGCAGGCATGTGGTGGTCGAAGACAGTGCAGGCAATCGCCGCATCTGCCATCCACGCGGAAAAAAAAACCAGGCTGTGGTCGGGGATTGGGTGCAATGGCTGGCCAGTGAGGACGAAGGCAGTATCGAGTCGGTCGACACACGCAAAAATTTGTTTTACCGGCAAGACGATATTCGCACCAAATCCTTTGCCGCCAATCTCGACCAGGTGCTGGTTTTGGTGGCCGCAGAGCCTGAATTTTCACCAAGCCAAGTCGCGCGGGCATTGATAGCCGCTGAGCATGCGGGTATTCGCAGCCTCATCGCTTTGAACAAACAAGACTTGAGCGAAGCCTTTGACAAAGCCTGGGCGCGGTTGTCGCCCTACAGAGCGTTTGGCGTCAACGTCTTGCCCTTGGGTTTGCGCCAACTTGAAGACCCCTTGCTTGCTCTGCGCGCTGAGATGCATCACCGCGTCACCTTGGTACTAGGCCCCTCGGGCGCGGGCAAAAGCACATTGATCAACCGCTTGGTACCTGCAGCCAACGCCACGACCAACATCATTTCGAAAGCCTTGAACAGCGGCAAGCACACCACCACTTCCACGACTTGGTACTGGGTTGACGCAGACAAAAACACGGCGTTGCTGGATTCGCCGGGGTTTCAAGAATTTGGCTTGAACCATATCGCCGCGACAGACTTGGCGACTTGCATGCCGGATATTCGACCGTTCAAAGACGACTGCAAGTTTTACAACTGCACCCATGTGCACGAACCCGAGTGCGGCGTACGTCGCGCGTTGAAGGCCGGGGAAATCGATGCAGGTCGCTACAAAATTTATGGGGATTTGTTCGCTGAATTGTCTGCGCCCAAAAATTATTGAGGCCGGGTTGGATTCAACCGACCATGCGCGCCAGGGTCAGCAAAGCCAGCAGCACCATCCACATCACCACTGCCCGCCAAACCAAACCGACCATGCTGCGCAGGTGCGAAAACTCGGGTTCACGACCCGCTGTAGGAGGCACCATGTCATCGATGTCATTGAATTCTGTGGACTCGAAACCCACCACCGATCCACCTAACCGAACGTTGATGGCGCCCGAAGTCGCCGCCAAAACAACACCATCATTGGGATGCTGAAACTGATCGGCTTGTTGGCGCCATGCGTCAACCGCATCCTCAAAATTACCGACCACGGCAAAAGACAGACCAGTGAGCCGAGCCGGTAACCAGTCCACCCGATACCACGCACTGGCGCTGACCGATTGAAGCGCCTCGCTGGTGTGCGGGCCATCGTCTGCCGTCAGCGGTTTGTGCTCGCCCCAGGCAGTGAAAAGCAGCGCAGATAAACGAAACAACAGTGCGCCCACGGGCCCCAAGCCCACGGCGGCGAGTAAGGAAAACCAAGCCACCACGCCAAACACATGCCTGTGCGCTGCAAGGGCTGAATGCTCAATCACATGCCTGACGATTTCAGTGCGGGTCATGGACGCATTGGAATCACCTTGCCATTCGCGCAAGAGTTCTCTGGCGGTCAGGTCGTCACCGGTAGCCAACGCATCCCGAATGCCCGTGAAATGGTGGCTGAATCGGCGAAAACCCAACGTGGCATAAAGCACAGCAAGGTTCCACAGCATGGCAAATACCCAACCCATGGCAAGCATCAACCACCAATGCACCGCAACCACCAAGACGCAAGGCACCCCAACCGCCACCACCCAAGCGGCCCAAGCATGTCTGCGGTCACCTGCGTCGAGGTTATTTTTGAGCCAGTCTGCCCAACTGTGAAATGCCCGCTCTAACCCGTGGCCCGAGGCCAGCGGCCTGACCTGTTCCAGCAAAAAAGCAAAAAGCAGCGAGAGAAAACTCATGTGTCAATGATAGAAGTTAATCGCCAGCGCTCAAAAAATGGTAGAGATGGCGCAAGATGCCCGCGGTTGCGCCCCAAATCAAGCGTTGCCTGTGCTCGGTGTCGTAGGGCATCGAGAACCATTCGCGTGTCACGCCACGCCATTGCACGGCATGCCGGCGGTGGTTGGCGGGATCCATCAAATGCGCCAGCGGCACCTCAAATACGTCAGCCACTTCCTGCGGATTGGCCGCCAATTGCATGGCCGGGTTGAGCAACGCCACCACGGGTGTGACGCGGTAACCCGTGCCCGTGACATACACCGGCAAGCAGCCCAGCACAGACACACAATCAGGATGCAAGCCGACTTCCTCTTGCGCCTCACGCAAAGCCGTGGCGATTTCGTCTGCGTCTTGTGTGTCTTGTCGGCCACCAGGCAAAGCCACTTGCCCCGAATGCGACGATAAATGGGCAGTGCGCACGGTCAACAACACACTGGGCTGCGCACGCATCACCAAACCCAATAACACCGACGCCGGTTTGGGCGCTACATCGTTCCATAGCGGTTCATGAAAAGCGGTTGCTTTCCCCGAATCAGGGCGAGCAAATCTTTGCCTGAGTGATGCTTCGCTCAATGCATGCAGCGGCACCGCTGGCAAATGGGCATCCGTCCCCAGCACTTCCACATCATGCGGAGAAAAATCGGGAATCTGGGCCAATGACACGAAAGGGGCTTGGGACATGGTCAATAAAAAACCGCCACAGCTTGCACTGAGGCGGTTTGGCAAAACACCATCGGCCAGCGGTTATTCAGCGGCGGCGGCGGCTTTGGCGGCCGGACTGGCCTTGGCAGTGAGTTTTTCTTTGATACGGGCCGACTTGCCGCTGCGCTCACGCAAATAGTAGAGCTTGGCGCGACGAACGTCGCCACGACGCTTGACTTCAATGGCAGCAATCAGCGGGCTATAGGTTTGGAAAGTACGCTCAACGCCTTCGCCGCTGGAAATTTTGCGGACGATGAAATTGCTGTTGATGCCGCGATTACGCTTGGCAATCACCACGCCTTCGAAGGCCTGAACACGTTTGCGGCTGCCTTCCACCACATTGACGCTGACCACGACGGTGTCGCCGGGGGCGAATGCAGGGATTTTTTTGCCCATGCGGGCGATTTCTTCCTGTTCCAGGATTTGGATGAGATTCATAAGGTCCTCTGTACGATCATGGATGCGCTACACAAAAGGCCTGTGCTTGCAAAAGGCTGTAACACCAGGCGGCCATCCAGAGGATCGAAAAGCCCTCCATTATAACCAGCAGTGCTGGGTTACTTTTTACCTGCCAACAGGCACTCGTCTTGAGAGCTCAAAAGCCCTGCGGACCGGGCTTGGGCGATCAAATCGGGACGGTTTTCTGCCGTTAGACGCAAACTGCTGGCGCGTCGCCACTGTGCAATATGCGCATGGTGGCCTGACAACAGTTCAGGCGGTGCGCTTTGGTCGCGCCAGACTTCGGGACGGGTGAAATGCGGGCAATCCAGCAAGCCGCTCAAGTCGGGTGAAAAACTGTCCTGCGCATGGCTGTCGCTGTCGTTCAACACACCGGCTTGGAGTCTGGCCACCGCGTCTAGCCACGCCATGGCGGCGATCTCCCCGCCAGACATCACAAAATCACCCAAGCTGATTTGCTGGTCCACATAGCTGTCGATGAACCGCTGGTCAACGCCTTCATATCGACCGCACAGCAGCACCGCGCCTTGGGGCGAACTGGCAAAACCTCGTACCTGTTCTTGTTCAAGTCGTTTTCCAACCGGTGAAAAATAAACGAGTGGTGCGGATTGCCTGTCGTCATCGCGGGCTTGCCGAATGGCCTGCAAACACTGGGTCAGCGGTTCAGCCAACATGACCATGCCTGGGCCGCCGCCAAACGGTCGGTCATCGACCCGCCGGTTCGGTCCGTCAGCAAAATCGCGCGGGTTCCAGCAATGCAAGGCGATGCTGCCTTGGTCAAATGCACGGCGAATCACCCCTTGCACAGCGAAAAACTGGATCAATTCAGGAAAAAGCGTGATGACGTCGATACGCATGGTCGCGCTCAATAATCCGCTTGCCAATCCACCCAAATTTGCTTGGCAGCGGTATCCACCCGGTCAATATATGCACTGACAAAGGGAATCATGCGTTCGATGGGCTTGGCTGGGTCCTCGGGGTTGGCTTGGTGAATCACCAGCACGGTTTGGGGTCCGGTAGACAACAGTTCAGTCACCGTTCCCAACGCCAGACTCTCCCGGTTCAGTACCGATAAACCGATCAAATCCACCCAATAGTACTCGTCGGCCTGGGTAGAGGGAAACGAAGAACGGGGTACAAAAATACGAGCCCCCTTGAGGCTTTCAGCGGTGTCTCGGTCTATCGCCTCCATCGGACAAGCCACCACGGAATCGGCATGTTCCTTGGCCTCGCGTATGCGCATGAGGACTGTGCCCTTGAAAGGGGAAGGACCGCGCTGATTGGCTTGCAAAAACCAACGTTTGGAAGAAAAAAGCGCCTGCGGAGAGGCGCTGTGGGGCAAAACTTTGAACCAGCCTTTGAGGCCCCATGCATCCAGAATGCGTCCGACCTCGACAGCATCCGCTGGCAATTCAGCAGGCTCCCAGGCAGGCTGCATGGGATTGGGTATCAGGCGGCTTTTTTGCCGGCCTGTTTGATCAGGCGCTCGACGGTGGGCGAGGTTTGCGCGCCTACACCGGTCCAGTAACTCAGACGGTCTTGAGAAATACGCAAGCCTTCTTCGCCACCGGCAGCGATGGGGTTGTAAAAGCCGATGCGCTCGATAAAGCGGCCGTCACGGCGAACGCGTTTGTCGGCGACAACGATATTGAAAAAGGGACGGGCTTTTGCGCCGCCGCGGGAGAGTCGGATGACGACCATGGTTTATCCTTGGGTGCAGTCTTTGATTCAGCGATGAGACACGCGACTTGACCACCCGGCCAGCGCTCGCTGAAAAGCCCACCATTATAGACCGCCGCCACATGAGCCCTTTCCGCCCGTTGATTCGCGCCTGCCAACCTGCCGACTTGCCTGCAGTGGCCGCTATTTACGCCCACCATGTGACCCATGGCAGCGGCAGTTTTGAAACCGATCCGCCCTCGCTGGCCGACATGACCCAGCGCCATGCCCATGTCCTTCAACTCGGCCTGCCGTGGCTGGTGGCCAGCGTGGACAGCGAAGTGCGGGGATTTGCCTATGCCAACCATTTCAGGCCGCGCCCGGGTTTTCGCTTTTTGGTCGAGGATTCGGTGTACGTGCATGCCGATCATGGCGGGCAAGGCCTGGGCTTGGCGTTGCTGGCAGAGTTGGTGAGGCGCTGTGAAATCGCGGGTATGCGACAAATGCTGGCGGTGATTGGCGACTCGGCCAACACCGGTTCTATCGCCTTGCACCAGCGGCTGGGGTTTGCCAAAGTGGGGCAACTCAACGCCAGCGGCAGAAAGCATGGCAAGTGGCTGGACACCGTGCTGATGCAACGCGCATTGGGTGCGGGCGACGCCAGCGATCCGGCATGACCCCAGACACGATTCATCCCCCAGCACCAACGGTTATCACGGCTTCACGGGTCGCTGCGGCTTGCAGCGGCAGATAATCTGTCGATGAAAAACAAAACCTTGGTGTGCTGGTTAGGGCTGATTGCTGGACCGTTGGGCGCGGCCCGTTTTTACATGTACGGTTGGCGCGATTCCATCGGTTGGTCACTGGTGTTGCTGAGCATGTTGGGTATGTACGGCTTTGAACGGGCCCAATCATTTGGTGTGGATGATCCGTTGAGTTGGTGGTTGGCACCACTGCTCGGCATATCTATCGCCGTCAGCGCAATTCACACGTTGTACTGGGGGTTGCTGTCTCAAACCGATTGGAACCAGCGCTATAACCCTGACGCCGATACCGAAGCCCGCAGCGGTCGCACCAATTGGCTCACGGTAGGTGCCTTGGTGTTGTCCATGATGCTCGGTGCGACCGCGCTCATTTCCAGTCTGGCTTACGGCTTTCAACGTTATTTCGAATCGCAAATAGAAGAAGCCCGAAAAATTTCCCAATGAGTTTTTTTCAGCGTCCGGTCAGTTTTTCGATCGGCTGCTCAGCCACCGCATGCAGCATCACGGGAATGACTTTGCGAGGCGCCAACTCTTGCAACGGTAACAACACAAATGCACGCTCCATCCAACGTGGGTGTGGCACGGTTAGCCAGCGGCTGTATATCTTGGCGTCGCCATAAAAAATCAGATCCAAATCCAATGTGCGGGGCGCGTTTTGTTGGCTACGCACCCTGCCCGCTGATTGCTCGGACAGATGCAATGCCGCCAATAAATCGGGGGCGCTCAATGCCGTGCGGATATGCGCTACTGCATTGATGAACGAAGGGCCCAAGGCTTGCCAAGGCGCGCTTCGGTACAGCGATGAAGCGGCGATCAGCTCGGTGTGGGGCAATTGCGCCAGCCCAGCCAATGCCTGTTGAACCGAAGCCACCGCATCGCCGAGATTGGCACCCACGGCGACATAGGCGTCAACCGGGTCACGGGTTGGGTGTGCCACTGGTTTGCGGCTTGTCGCCAGCAGGTTTGCGACGGCGACGCGGGCGTTTTTTGGGCTCCCCCTCAGCGCGAACCGCCCGAGGGGCTGGTTTGACGGCTTGCAGCAAGGCCACGCGGCTGTCGTCGTCGGCCAAACTGAAGTCTTCCCACCAGTCGGCCAGTTCTAGTTCTACCTCACCGACCTCGGCGCGCAAGCACATGAAATCGAAACCTGCGCGAAAACGCGCTTGTTCAACCAAGCCAAAAGGTGAGCTGCCGGTGCGTTTTTCAAAACGCGGTTGCATGGTCCAAATTTCGCGCATGTCGCCCGCCAATTTGCCGCGGCCTGACACATCGCCAATGCGGGCGTTAAACACTTCCTCAATCGCTTCTTGTAACGCAGGAAACACCGCCATTTGGCCGGTACGGGCTTGCCAACCTTTGCGCACATCGGCCCACAACACACATGCCAACAAAAAGCTGGGGGCGACCGGTTTGCCCTCGCCCACTCTTCTGTCGGTGTCTTGCAATGCGGCTTGGACAAACGGCGTGTCTGCCCGTTCAACCACCACATCTAACAAGGGATAAATGCCTTTGGCCAGGCCGAGTTTTTTCAATTGCTCGATGCTGGCCATGGCATGTCCGGTTTGCAGCAATTTGAGCATTTCATCGAACAAACGGCTTTGCGGAACATCGGCCAACAATTCCATCATGGACTTGAGTGGCTTGGCCGTGCGGGCTTCGAGTTTGAAACCCAAGGCACTGAGCTTGGCGGCAAAACGAACTGCGCGAATGATGCGCACCGGGTCTTCGCGGTAGCGTGCAGCGGGCTCGCCAATCATGCGAATCACGCGCTTGGCCGCGTCTTCAAATCCATGGTGGTAATCGATGACTTCGCCAACACTGGGGTCGTAATACATGGCGTTGACAGTGAAATCGCGGCGGGTGGCGTCTTCGTCTTGCGGGCCCCACACGTTGTCTCGCAACACCCGTCCACTGGCGTCTACCGCATGGGTCATGTTGGACAAGGCTTTTTTGCTGGTGCGCTCGTTACCGCTGACCTGCTCGGCATCGTTGCTGTCTAGGTGGGCGCGAAACGTCGAGACTTCGATCACTTCGTGGTCGCGACCGCGCCCATACACCACATGCACGATGCGAAAACGTCTGCCGATGATGAAAGCGCGCCGGAAACAGGCTTTGACTTCTTCGGGGGTGGCGTCGGTGGCCACGTCGAAATCTTTGGGCTTCAAACCAACCAACAAGTCGCGCACCGCACCACCCACGATGTACGCTTGAAAACCTCGCTCTTGCAAGGTACGCACCACATTCCAAGCGCGTTCGTCCACCAAATCGGGATCGATGCCATGGGTGCTGGTGGCAATGACGCGGCGCTTGCCAAAGCTTGTTTTGCTGCTTGCGCCGGATTTGCCAAACAGGTTTTGAATGATTTTTTTGATCATGTGTGCCCGAAAAGGTCGAGGATACGCCATGACCGCTCTTGGGCGATTTGTCGCAATGCCGGGCTGGGGTTGGTGACCACCGGTACCTGAACCTTTTCCAACAAAGGCAAGTCATTGGTGGAGTCGCTGTAAAACGTGGCGCTGACTTGTGACCAGTCCAAGCCTTGCTTGGCCAGCCAATCGGTCACGCGTATGACCTTGCCCTCGCGCAATGACGGCACCCCGGCAATTTCACCGGTGATTTGTCCGGCTTTATCGCGTTCGAGTTCCACCGCGAGCAATATATCTATGCCAAAGGCTTTGGCGATCGGTCCGGTGACAAATTCGTTGGTGGCTGTCACCATGACCAAGGTGTCGCCTTGTGCACGGTGCTGTTCAACCAATGCAATGGCTTGCGGCTTGATCGCGGGTTGAATCACTCGCTGCATGAATTGCAAATGGGCAGCATGGGCGGCCTCCCAACCGCGCTCACGCACAGATTGCGTGGTGAAACGAACATATTCGTGGATATCCAAACAGCCCGCCTGGTAGTCGGCGTAAAACGCGTTGTTTCTTTGGCGAAACGTGGCTTCATCCACCCAGCCCAACGAAAGCATGAATTCGCCCCAAGACTGGTCAGAGTCCAAGGGCAACAAGGTATGGTCTAAATCAAACAGGGCAAGCTTCATTTGCAATTCAGGTTTCATCGAGCATGGCTCTTAACAAGGGGATGGTCAAAGGCCGCTGTGTTTGCAGCGCGTAATGGTCGAGTTGCTCCAGCAGGCTGATCAAATGGCCCAGGTCACGGCTAAAGCGGCTGAGCAAGTAATCCAGCAAATCGGTACCCAAATGCAAGCCCAAAGCTTGCGCATGGGTGAGCAACACTTCTTTGCGCTGAATATCGTCCAGCAAATGCAGCTGAAACACATGGCCCCAGCCCAACCGACTGCGCAGGTCTTCACGCAAAGGCAAGTCTTGCGGCGGCAAACTGCCTGCTGACAACACCCACGGTTGCCGGTCTGCGCCCGGAGTGGCTGCGTTGACAAACCAGTTGAATGCCATGTGTTGTTGAATCGCCGAGTACTGTTGCACGTCATCGAGCAACAACACCTCCCACGCTGGGTTGAATGCATCGGGCTGGTGGGTGGTTTTGTCCATCCAACCTACTTCTGCACCTTGTTGTCGAATATGTTGCGCCACCGCTTTGAGCAAATGGGTTTTGCCGCTGCCTTGGTCGCCCCACAAATAGGTGGGCACAGGGGATCGGGTGCGGCCAGCCATCCACAATTCCAAATGCGAGAGAGCCGCGGCATTGTGGCCGGGATGGAAATTGGCCAAACTGGGGCCCACCGACACCCCAATGTCCAACGCAATTTGCTTCATGGGTACTTAACCCGCATACAAACGGCTGGCGAAATAGCGTTCACGCAAACGGCGCAATGCCACCAACAACACCGCGCTGGCAGGCAAGGCGATCAAGACACCCACAAACCCGAGCAACTGGCCAAACGCCAACAACGCAAAAATAACAACCAGCGGGTGTAAGCCGATACGCTCGCCGATCAAACGCGGCGTGAGCACAAAACTTTCGAGCAATTGGCCAATGCCAAACACCACCAACAGCATCAGTCCAGCTTGCATGGGCGCCATTTCCAAAAACCCGCAAAGCGCGGCCAACAACAAGCCCACGCCAAACCCCACATACGGCACAAACACCGCCATGCCGGTCAATATGCCGATCGGCCAGGCCGCCGACAAGCCAAACAAGGACAAACCCGCCACGTAATAAACCGACAAGCACAGCATGACCAACAACTGCCCGCGCAGATACTCGCCCAACACAGCGTCAGCTTCTTTGACAAAACGCGTCACTGAGGGCTCAGCTTGGCGCGGCAACCAATCGCGCATGTGCGCCAGCAAATGGTGTCCGTCCATCAGCCAATAAAACAAAGCCACTGGGATCAACACCGAATTACCGATCAAAGCCAGCGCCACACTGCCGCCTATGCGCAACGAGGCCAGCACCGAATCCATGCCGGTGTGCCACAAGGCTTGTGTTTGAGCAGCGACGAAATCTTTGATACCTTGCGGATCAAGTTGAATATCGATACCCACGCTTTGCAGCAACGGCACCAGCGTGGTTTGCAATTGCGCCAGCAAAACAGGCAATTGGCTTTGTAAGCGCGCCGCTTCTTTGAACAACACGGGCACGATCAGCCCGACAAATGCCACCAGCAACAGCAAAAACACGGTTTCGCACAACAACACCAAGAGAAAACGGGGCACCCTTGGTCCGCATAAATTTTCCAACCGGCGCAACACAGGTGACAGCACATAGGCGATCACCGCGGCAATCAAAAATGGGGTGAGCACCGGCGCCAACCACCACAGCAACGCGGACAACAGACTGCCTATCAGCAACCAGGCGGCGTAAAAACGGTAGTCGGGGGAAGTGGACATCAGGCGCAAAGTACCCGGATTTAGAATGGCCCGATTCTATCGACCCGCCCCTCAGGCGCATTCGCAGCGCCCATACCCATGAATAAACCACTTTCTTACAAAGACGCAGGCGTTGACATCGATGCCGGAGACGCCTTGGTTGAACGCATCAAACCTTTGGCGAAAAAAACCCTGCGCGATGGCGTATTGGCTGGCATTGGCGGTTTTGGTGCGCTGTTTGAAGTGCCCAAAAATTACCGCGAACCGGTTTTGGTCAGTGGCACCGACGGCGTCGGTACCAAACTCAAACTGGCGTTTGAATGGAACATGCATGACACCGTTGGCATCGATTTGGTGGCCATGAGTGTCAACGACGTATTGGTACAAGGCGCTGAGCCTTTGTTCTTTTTGGACTATTTCGCCTGCGGCAAACTCGATGTGGATACCGCTGCCTCTGTCGTCGGTGGAATTGCCAAAGGCTGTGAATTGTCCGGATGCGCGTTGATTGGTGGCGAAACCGCCGAAATGCCGGGCATGTACCCGGCGGGTGAATACGACTTGGCCGGTTTTGCTGTGGGCGTGGTGGAAAAGTCGCTGATCCTGACCGGCCAAGATGTCAAACCCTCAGACGTGGTGCTGGGTCTGGCCTCCAGTGGCGTGCATTCCAACGGATTCAGTTTGGTGCGAAAAGTCATCGAACGCGCGGCCTCGAATTTACCCACCACCTTAGACGGTCAACCGTTCAAAGAAGCCATCATGGCGCCCACCCGCTTGTATGTGAAATCCGTGCTGGCTGCTCTCAAAGCACACCCTGTCAAAGCACTCGCGCACATCACAGGTGGCGGTCTGACCGAGAACATTCCCCGCGTGTTGCCTGAGCACTGCGCGGCACACCTTGAACGCGCCCAATGGCCGCGCACTGAACTTTTTCAATGGCTGCAAAACACCGCGGGCATTGATGAAGCAGAAATGTGCCGCACGTTCAACAACGGGATTGGCATGGTGGTCGTGATTGCTGCCGAACACGCCCAATCCTGCGCCGACTCACTGCGGCAATCAGGTGAGCAGGTCTACACCATCGGCGTGATCGCTGACAAAGGCGAAGGTGCGGCAGTCCTGATTCGCTGAAGTTGGGAAGCTACCAGCGGATTCACTCAGGCAACAACACCGCTAATCTGGCCCGAACTTTCGCCAATCGTTCCTGATCGTCTTGGCGGCGGTAAATTTCATGCAGATTGCGCAGCATGCGCGCAATGATTTGGCGCGGTTCAGCAGGTTGTAAGTGGAATGCCAGTGCGTCGTCGGAAATGGCTTGTGGCCGCCCCAATTTGGCCCCGGGCAACCAAGGCATCAGGCGTTCTGCCAAATCATCGCGACTGAGGGATTCGCCTGTGAACGGATCGATCACCACATGGCCCTCTTGCGGAAAACTCAAGTCGAGCTTGACCAAAAAATGGCCCGGAAAACTGACACCGTTGACTTTCAGCCCCAGACTTTGACCCAACTCCAACCACAGTACCGCCAGACTGATGGGAATACCCAAGCGCTTGCTTAAGACCACATTCAAATAACTGTTGTGCGGGTCGTCGTAATGGTTGACATTGCCCGCGAAACGCATGTCTTCGTAAAAAAACCGGTTGAGTTCACGCAATTTGTCCAGCACATCGGCTTGGGGCATGAGGCGACGCTTGAGCCGGGCAGACAGCACATCGACTTCGTCCAGCACTTGCTGGATGTCCATTTTGGGGAATTCGTCTTGGGCAATGCTGACCGCAGTTTCCATCAGGGGAAATTCATCATCGCTTTGGACCAGCGTGGTGAAGTAATCCAGCGCCGAAGGGAGTTGCAGCTTGTAATCCATGGCTCAATCATGCCCCGAGCGGCGCAAAAGTGCACGAAGATCCACGCCAATAACCCTAAGCGTTGTGAAATACACCACAACCGATGCTGCCAACACCAGTGCCATGAGGCCAATGCGCTGCCAAGGCGTAGATCGCATACCGACCCAATCCACCTGATGGGCCATGGCAAACAACCCCGCCGCCAACACACCGGCGGCAAACAACACCTGTAACAACAGACGGGTCCAACCCGGTAGCGGCTGGTATTGCCCTTGTCGGCGCAAGCCAATGAGCAAACTCAGGGCGTTAACCAATGCGCCCAAAGCGATCGACAAGGTCAAAGCCGCATGGGCCAAATAAGGCACCAGCAACAGGTTCATGGCCTGCGTGAACACCAGCACCATGACCGCGATACGCACCGGTGTGCGGGTGTCTTGGTTGGCATAAAAACCTGGCGCCAAGACTTTGATGGCCACCAGCCCCCACAAACCCACGCCATAGCCGGTCAATGCCAGACTGGTTTGCTGCACATCATGGGCGGTGAATGCGCCATAGTGGTAGAGCACCGAAACCAAAGGACTTGCAAATACCCCTAAGGCCACAGCACATGGCAACGCCAACACCCAGACCAACCGCAAACCCCAGTCCAACATGGCGCTGTAGCGCAGGCTGTCCCCAGCTGCCTTGGCCGCCGACAATGGCGGCATCAACACCACGCCCAAGGCCACGCCCAGCAAGGCGATCGGGAACTCCATCAAACGGTCGGCATAACTGATCCAACTGACGCTGCCCGGGGTCAGGTGTGAAGCGATTTGGGTGTTGATCACCAAGGACAACTGCGCCACACCCACGCCCAACAGCGCCGGGCCCATCATGGCCAACATCTTGCGGGTTCCAGCGTCTTGCCAGGCACTGCGAATTTTGGAGGGCGATATGCTGATACGCGGCAACAAGCCCAATTGGCGCAAGGCCGGCATTTGTAGCGCCAGTTGCAGCACGCCACCGAGCATGACCCCGATCGCCAAGCTGTAGATCGGCTCTATGCCTCGGCTGGCCAACCACGGCGCGCCCAGCCAGGCGCTGCCAATCATGCATACATTGAGCAAGACCGGCGTGGCAGCTGGCACCGCAAACCGTCTCCACGTGTTGAGAACGCCCGCAGACAAAGCCACCATCGACATGAAAGCGATGTAGGGAAACATCAAGCTGGTCAAGTTGACCGCAGTTTGAAAACCGTGAGGGGTTTGGCGCAAGCCGCTGGCCATCAACCAGACCAAACCGGGTGCGGCCAAAACGCCCAAAATGCTGGTCAACAGCACCGCCCAAGCCAGCAATGTCGCCACTTTATCGACCAACAAACGGGTGGCGTGATCGCCGTGTTCGGCACGCGTGGCAGCCAGCACCGGGACAAATGCCTGGCTAAACGCCCCTTCTGCGAACAGGCGACGAAATAAATTCGGGATGCGAAACGCGACATTGAATGCGTCTGTCAAGGCGCTGGCCCCAAAAAGCGCAGCGATCAGCGTCTCGCGGGCAAACCCGGTGATGCGCGACACCAGAGTCAACAGCGATACGGTAGAGGCAGACTTGAACAGGCTCACCTGCGGGAGTGTAGCCGCCAGTCTGGTTCACAGGACCTGTTGTTTTGATACAATCGCAGGCTTTGCCAGCATCATCCTCAGACACCCAAAGGAACAACCATGGCTTCAGCCAAACCCAAGAAAAAGAACCCGCGCCTGGCATCAGGCCGTAAACGCGCCCGTCAGGACGTCAAACTCAACGAAGCCAACAGCTCGTTGCGCTCCAAATACCGCACCGCGGTGAAGAATGTCGAAAAAGCCGTGCAAGCCGGCGACAAAGTCAAAGCCGCAGAACTCTTCGGCAAGATGCAATCCGTGGTGGACATCATTGCTGACAAGCGCATCTTCCACAAAAACAAGGCCGCTCGCGACAAGAGCCGCCTGGCTGCCAAGGTGAAACACCTGGCACTCGCCGCCTGACGATTCAGGCACCCAGCCCGGCCTGACGCAATCAGGCCGCCGTTTGAAACCGGTGCGCTGTTGGCAAAAAAATGAGAAACCGCCCTTCGGGGCGGTTTTTTCATGGGCACCGCGCCTAAAATCTGACCCTTCGGCTCCAAGCCTTCCTGGCTTTTGAGCCGATTTCTTTTCTGCCACACCCAGAGGTTCCCATGACCACCGCCGACCCCGCTGCCCATTTGATGAACACCTATGGCCGTCTGCCGATGACGGTGTCGCACGGACGAGGCGTGTATGTGTGGGACACCGACGGTAAGCGCTATCTGGATGCGCTGTCAGGGATTGCGGTCAACACATTGGGACACAACCACCCCAAACTCGTGCCCGCTTTGCAAGACCAGATCAGCAAAATCATGCACAGCTGCAACTACTACCACATCCCTTTGCAGCAGCAACTCGCGGACAAGTTGGTGGCGCTCTCTGGCATGAGCAATGTGTTCTTTTGCAACTCCGGGTTAGAGGCCAACGAAGCCGCGCTCAAGATGGCACGCAAATTCGGTCATGACAAAGGGATTGAACGCCCCCAAATAGTGGTGTATGACAAAGCCTTCCATGGCCGCAGCATCGCCACGCTCAGTGCCACAGGCAACGCCAAAATCCAGCAAGGATTTGGTCCGTTGGTAGAGGGCTTTATCAGGGTACCGCTTAACGATATCCCAGCCATAGAACAAGCCACGGCAGGCAACCCCAATGTCGTGGCGGTGTTTTTTGAAACCATACAAGGTGAAGGCGGCATCCATCCGATGTCTAACGAATATTTACAGGATGTACGCAAGTTATGCGACGAGCGCGACTGGTTACTGATGATTGACGAAGTGCAATGCGGTATCGGTCGCACCGGCAAATGGTTTGCCCACCAATGGGCCGGTATTCACGCCGATGTCATGCCCTTGGCCAAGGGGCTGGGCTCTGGGGTGCCGATTGGCGCGGTGGTGGCTGGCCCCAAAGCCGCGCGTATTTTTCAGCCGGGTAACCATGGCACCACCTTTGGCGGTAACCCGCTGGCCATGCGTGCCGGTGTGGAAACACTGCGCATCATGGAAGAAGACGGTTTGCTGGAAAACGCCAGCCGGGTGGGCAAATATTTGCGCGATGCTTTGCATCGCGAACTGGCTGCTGTGGCCGGTTTCAAAGAAATCCGTGGCAACGGTTTGATGATTGGCATCGATTTAGACAGACCTTGCGGACCGCTGATGGGCCAAGCCCTGCAAGCGGGGTTGCTGCTGAGCGTCACGGCTGACAGCGTGATTCGTTTGCTGCCCGCATTGACCCTGACTGAAACAGAAGCAGATGAAGTGGTATCCCTGCTGGTACCGCTGGTGAAACAATTTTTAGCGACCAACCCCAAGGCCTGATATGACACAAGCCCTGTCCCATTACTTGCAGTTCAATGATTTGACAGCACAGGACTATGCCTATTTGTTTTCTCGCGCTGCCTTCATCAAGCACAAATTCAAAACCTACGCCAAACACCAACCACTGACCGACCGCAGCTTGGCCATGATTTTTGAGAAGGCCTCCACCCGCACGCGCATCAGCTTTGAAGCCGGTATGTACCAAATGGGTGGCGCAGTGGTTCACCTGACCACGGGCGACAGCCAGTTGGGCCGGGCTGAACCGATTGAAGACTCGGCCAAAGTGATCAGCCGCATGGTCGATCTGGTCATGATCCGCACCTACGAACAAACCAAGATCGAACGCTTCGCCGCCAATTCACGCGTGCCGGTGATCAATGGTCTCACCAACGAATTCCACCCTTGCCAAATCATGGCTGACTTGTTCACCTACATTGAACACCGTGGCGATGTGACACAACCCTTGCAATGCCTGCAAGGCAAGGTGGTGGCCTGGGTGGGCGACGGCAACAACATGGCCAACACTTGGTTGCAGGCTGCCGACCTGCTGGGCTTCAAAGTCCATGTCAGCACACCCAGTGGCTATGAGGTGGATCCAGCCGTGGCAGGTATCGGTCACGCCAGTTGCTACCGAGTTTTTCGCGACCCGCTAGAGGCCTGTCAAGGTGCCGATTTGGTCACCACCGATGTGTGGACCAGCATGGGGTTTGAAGCTGAAAACGAAACCCGGCGCCAAGCCTTTGCGGCTTGGTGCGTCGATCAAAACATGATGGCTGCCGCCAAACCGGATGCGTTGTTCATGCATTGCTTACCAGCCCACCGTGGCGAAGAAGTTCAAGCCGAAGTGATCGATGGTCCGCAATCGGTGGTTTGGGACGAAGCCGAAAACCGCATGCATGTGCAAAAAGCTTTGATGGAATTTTTGCTCTTGGGCCGGTTGTGATTATTTCTGTGGAAGCGGTGTCAACCGCCATACAACCAAGGCATGTCCATGAGCTTGGCGCCACCCAATGCCATGGCCGTATCGCGCGCAACGCGTAACCATCCCTGCGCATGAAATAGCTTGCCGTTACGGCGTGCGCGTTGCTGCACTTTGGCCACGCGCTGCCAACGCGCTTGCGCGTAACGCTGTAAACGATCTTCGACTGACAAGTGGGCATGCTGCCATTGCGCAGCCATTTGAGCTGCATCTTCGATCGCCATGCCTGCACCTTGCGCCAAATAAGGCAGCATAGGATGCGCCGCATCGCCCAACAAAGCCAACTTGCCACGCGCCAATTGCGCGGCTGAATCAACGGGCGGGCGATCCAACAAACACCAAGCACGCCACAACGGCGCCATGGACACCAATTCTTTCAGCCCACGGCAACAGGTGTTCATGGCCCGCTGCAAATCCGCAGCGGTTTGTGCAGGTGTTCGCGCCACGTCCCATCCTGCCGAGGCAGCGCCATCGGTGGCTTCCACCAAGACCACCAGGTTGAGCCACTCACCGCCTTTGACCGGGTAGTGCACCACATGCAATGCCGGCCCCAACCACATGCCTATCTGCGGTTTTCGCCAAACCACAGGCAGGTCTTGCATGGGCAACAAGGCGCGGTAAGCCCAGTGGCCGCTGGCCACAGGCGCTTCATCGCCACACACCAAAGGACGAACGCGGCTGTGCAAACCATCCGCCCCCAGCAACGCTTGTGCATGCACAACAGTTTGGTTGTTTTCAAAATGCAGTTCCACGCTTTGTGCGGTGTGTGTCACTGCGTGCAAGCGGTGGTTCAAAGTCAAGACAGCGCTGGTTTGGCTTTGCAATGCTTGCCACAAACAGTCGTGTAAATCGGCGCGGTGCATCGTCAGATACGGCGCACCATAACGCGCCACAAATGCATCGGCCATCGGCAAGCAACCCAACAAGCGACCGTCACCTGCATGTTGGACAAGCAATCGCTGCGGCATGCAAGCGGATTCGCGCAACGCCTTTCCGATGCCCCATGCATCCAAACGCCTGATGGCGTTGGGACCCAGACCAATCCCCGCCCCGACCTCTTCAAATGTGGCTGACTGCTCGTACAAAGAAGTGTGCACACCCACTTGTCCCAATGCCAACGCGGCCGCCAACCCGCCAATACCACCGCCCACCACCGCCACTGGCGCAGGGAATGTCATTGCGCTTGGGCTTTGTTCACCCGGCGCTCAAGCACCGAACTGGTGAAAGCATGCATCGAGTTGGGTTTGCCAGGCGTGTTTTTGCGCTTCGTTCACAAACGCGGCTTCGAAACTGTTGCGTGCCAATTGATAAGCATGGGATGCGTTCAAGCCCAGCGCGGCGAATGTTTGCACATAGTTGTCGTTCAAATAACCACCGAAATACGCCGGGTCGTCAGAATTGAGCATGACGCAAACGCCTTGCTCCAGCATCTGAGCCAGATTGTGCTGCGCCAAATCAGGGAACACGCACAGCTTCAAATTGGACAAAGGACACACGGTCAAAGGAATGCGTTGACTTGCCAAGCGATGCATCAACGCCGCGTCATGGATGGCCTGCACACCGTGGTCTATGCGTTCGGCATGCAACACATCGAGCGCACTCCAAATATAAGCAGGCGGCCCTTCTTCACCCGCATGCGCTACGGTTCGCAAACCCAGCTGGCGAGCGCGGGCAAACACACGCGCGAATTTTTCGGGCGGATGACCACGCTCGCTGGAATCTAAACCCACACCGATGAACAAATGTTTGAAAGGAATCGCCTCGTCCAAAGTGTCCATGGCAGCCTCTTCGCTCAAATGCCGCAAGAAACACAAAATCAACGATGAACTGATACCAAGTTTTTCTTTGGCATCGACACAGGCTTGGTGCAAACCCGTGATCACTGTTCGCATGGACACTTTGCGTTCGGTATGGGTTTGCGGATCAAAAAACAATTCGGCATGCACCACGTTGTCAGCTTTGGCTCGCAAAAAATACGCCCAAGCCATGTCGTAAAAATCTTGCGGCTGCTGCAACACACTGGCGCCCGCATAGTAGATATCAAGAAAACTTTGCAAATCGGTGAATGCATACGCAGCGCGCAATGCCTCCTCGCTGGCGTAATTCAAACGCACTTGGTTGCGCTTGGCCATGGCAAAAATCAACTCGGGCTCCAACGAGCCTTCAATATGCATGTGCAATTCGGTTTTGGGCATGGCCTGCAACAAGGCGGGCAATTGGGTTGGTGAAACAGCAGAAAAGTTCATTCAACAGACTCCAAAAGTAACAGCCAGCTTTTGTAAAAAACGTCTGTAAGCCACCGATGCTTTGTCACTGGCCACGTGCGATTCCGTTTTAGCGTGCAAGGGTAACAGACGCGGCATTTGCGACTCAAGCACAGGCTTGTCTTGGGAAAATATTTTGTCTTGAAATGCCAGGACGTCCTCCACATCTGCATCAAAGTCGGCGACCGCCATGCGAAACCAGACCCGACAACTGTCGGGCGATTTAGGAAGAATGCACACAACGATGGATTCTTCATAGCCGGGGGGCACGCCACTTTGCGGGTCGGGAATTTTGGTCAGCACGGCCGAATAGGGGTGGTTGACCTCGTAGCTATAGGACACCATGCCACCTTCCGTCGATAAAGCACTGGTGTTGGGTTGCCAGACTTGGGACTGGGTGATTTTGAATCCTGTTTCGCTCTCCTGCGATGAAATATCGGGAATTTCACTGTGCCCGGCCTCACCCAACCAGCCATCATGCACAAAGCTGAAATGCGACATGTCCAAAAAATTTTCTACGATGCGCGGTGCGCTGGTGGCCACGTCATAGGGGCCAGCGTTGAGTTTTCGCATGCCCGCATTCCACTCGGCGGCAAATGTCGGCCAAATAGCCTGCTCTGCATTTGCCACATCCAAACACACCCACACCAATCCCATGCGCTCGGCTACCGCCACCGCTTTGGCTTGCTGGGTAGGACCTGGCTGAAAATGTGGCAGCGCGGGCACAAGGGTGCAGTCGCCTTGGCCTGCAAACAACCACCCGTGGTACGCACATTGCAGCTGTCCATGGCAAACGCGACCCAATGACAGACTGGCCCCTCGGTGCGGACAGCGATCATGCAAACCACATACGGTGCCATTCTGGTCACGCCACAAAACCAGTGCCTGCTCTAACAACACAACGGGAAAGGGTTCTTCCTGCACTTGACGGGCATCACACACGGGGTGCCAGAGCAAATGTTCGATCGGTGTCATGGCGGGTGTGCTCCTGGTGGGTAGCCGATTGTGATCTGATTCAGTCGTCATGGCGCTTTTTGGTTGGCAACCAATGTCTTCGTGAAGGTACCCAAGCTTGGTAGGCCTCTACCCAATTTGTGGCAACACGTTGCTGTGCTTCGGTCAAAGTCAACTCACCTCGGCATACCATTTTGTAGACGATCCATTCGAGTTCATTTTTTTGTTCGGCGGACCATTCTCCTGTTCGCGGCTGCGGCCAAAGGTTTCGCGGGTCGGTGGGATGGCCACCGATGTTCAGCGGAATCAGGTGATCGAGTTCGTATTTACGCGGGTCTGTGTCCGCATATTGGTATTGCCTGAGTTGCTCGCGCTTTAAGCGGTTGGTGTAAGTCTTGTCAGGCCTGACACGTTGGGTATAGCCCTTGACGCAGACGGTAGATTGGATATTGGCCTGGTTCACAACAGAGTCCACGGAACCGGGTGTTTGGTTTGCATCTGGCAAGCCTGCAGGCTGCGCCCCACACAGGTTGATCGACAAGAGGCTGCCAGTCACTATTAAAAAAAGAGATTTCACGGTGCTCAATGATTCATTTAACGAATAAGTAAAAGCCGCAAAAAAGGCTGCCCTGGGGCAGCCTTTTGCATGAACCTGACCAAGGGGTCCATTACTTGCCGCCGGGCACTTTCCCTTCAACGCCTTTGACATAGAAATTGACGCCACTCAAGAACTTGTCGTCAGCCACTTCGTCTTTTTTCAACAGCGTTTTGCCAGTGTTGTCAATCAACGGGCCTTTCCAAATCGCAAAGCTGCCATCCTTCAAACCAGCTTTGATCTCTTCGACTTTGGCTTTGGTATCGGCTGGCACGTCTTCAGCGATAGAAACAATGTCAATCGCGCCTTCTTTGACACCCCACCAGACACCAGTGCCGCCTACCCATTTGCCTTCCAAGGCTTCACGCGTGGTTTGGATGTAGTAAGGCGCCCAATTGATGATGGCCGAGGCCAGGTGGGCCTTGGGACCATAAGCGGTCATGTCAGAGTCCCAACCAAAAGCGCGTTTGCCTTTGGCTTCAGCGGTTTTCAACACGGCTGGTGAATCGGTGTTTTGGAACAGAACATCTGCACCACCATTGATCAACGAGGTGGCTGCTTCGGTTTCTTTGGGTGGGTTGAACCACTCATTGACCCAGACAACCTTGGTTTTGACTTTGGGGTTAACCGACTGCGCACCCAAGGTGAAGCTGTTGATGTTGCGAACCACTTCAGGAATGGGAATAGAAGCCACAACGCCTAAAGTGTTGGACTTGGTCATCTTGCCAGCGATCACGCCAGCCATGTAAGCACCTTCGTAGGTACGGCTGTCATAAGTGCGCATGTTTTCGGCTTGCTTGTAACCCGTGGCATGCTCAAATTTGACGTCTTTGCTGTCAGCAGCCACTTTCAACATGGGTTCCATGTAACCAAAGGTGGTGCCAAAAATCAGTTTGTTGCCTTGAGACACCATGTCACGGAAATTGCGCTCGGCGTCCGCTGACTCGGAAACGTTTTCTGTGTAGGTGGTTTGTACTTTGTCGCCAAACTCGGCTTCTATGGCTTTGCGGGCATTGTCATGTGCAAAAGTCCAGCCACCGTCGCCGACAGGGCCTACATAGGCAAATGCAATTTTCAGCGGTTCGGCTTTGGGGGCTTCTGCCGCAGGTGCGGGTTTGGGTTCTTCTTTTTTGCCACAACCGACCATGAGGGCAGCAGCCACAAGGCCCAAAGCAGCGGCACGAAACCAGTTGCGTTTGTAAAAATCAGTCATATCCATCCTTTAGAGAATTCGCAAGAGTTGGGGGTGAACGAGAAAACCCGCATTATGGCCTTGATTGGCGCGGGTTTCCCCGTGATTCTCGGCCAATAAGCGCAATTCATGCTGCGAGTCACGCGATTTTGCGGTTGTGCGCCTGCTTCTGCTGACTTTTTTTCATGTCTGTATGCGTTTGCGCCATGCTGGCTCGGTTACTTGTGCTTTGACGTGAGGTCACTTGTGTTGTGACGCGAGGTCACTTGTGTTGTGACGCGAGGTGCTCACGCCATGCCGGCTCGGTCGCCGCTCACTGCAGCAAAGCTGCAATGTTCGCGTCGGCCCGACCGCCATGTCGGTCATCCACCCGTACTGTTTCACTCAAGCAAAGCAGTCACGATGAAATAAGTTGCACGTTTACCCAAAACATCAGTCGGGCCGTCTGTGCGGGGATGTTTTTGCCAGCGAAAGCGCAGCAAAAAGCATACCGGCGCGGACGGTCATGCCAATGATTCATCACGAAGTTACACGTGTACCAACAGCAACTCGACAGGCCGTCTGTGCGGGGATGTTTTTGCCAGCGAAAGCGCAGCGATGCATACCGGCGCGGACGGTCATGCCAATGACTTTCTGCAACGCTTACAAAGCAGCAAAGAAGCTATGCGCCTGGATAAAACGGCTTACCCAAAGACGCCGGCATATTCACACGAATCCATTGCGGATTGCGAGAAATCAGCGCCAACACGACAATCGTCGCCACATACGGCAACATGCTCAAAAACTGACTCGGCACCTCCACGCCCGTGGCCTGCAAATGAAATTGCAGCATGGTGACCCCGCCAAATAAATAGGCACCCAACAAAATACGCGCCGGTCGCCACGTGGCGAACGTCGTGAGCGCCAAGGCAATCCAGCCTTTGCCCGCAATCATGCCCTCGACCCACAACGGTGTGTAAATCACCGAAATATAAGCACCCGCCAAACCACACAAGGCACCACCGCACACCACGGCCGCCAGCCGAATACTGCGCACCGGATAACCCAAGGCATGGGCGGACTGCGGTGACTCGCCGACAGCGCGCAACACCAAGCCAGCACGGCTGCGCTGCAAAAACCAAATCAATCCCAAGGTCATGGCGATCGCCAAATACACCATGGGATGGTGACGAAACAAGGCTACACCCACCAGCGGTAAATCGGACAAATACGGCACTTCATAACTCAACCGCTCGGGCAATTTGGCCTGCACGTAACTCGTGCCAACAAACGCCGAAAAACCCACGCCAAACAAACTCAGCGCCAAGCCTGTGGCGTATTGGTTGGTGTTCAAGCCAATCACCAAGGCACCAAAGAACAAGGACAACAACGCACCGGCTCCCATGCCAGCCAAAAAGCCCAACAGATCGCTGCCCGTGTTCACCACCGTGGCGTAGCCGGCGATCGCCGCGCAGAGCATCATGCCTTCTGCACCCAAATTGACGATACCGGCTTTTTCATTGATCAACAAACCCAAAGCCGCAATGGCCAATACCGTGCCAGCACTCAATGTGGCTGCCATCAACAAAGCATAGGTTTCCATCAGACAAGCCCCCTGCTGGTTGCACTGCGCCAGCGCAACCGATAGTTCATCAACACATCACAAGCCAGCAAACAAAACAGCAGCAAGCCTTGGAACACGCCCGTGAGTGATTTGGGCAAACCCAATCGGGATTGCGCCAATTCACCACCGATATAAAACATGCTCATCAAAATGGCTGAGAACACCATGCCCACCGGGTGCAAGCGCCCCACAAACGCCACGATGATCGCCGCAAAACCATAGCCCACCGGCACATAAGGGGTGAGCTGACCGATCGGTCCCGCCACTTCCAACGCACCCGCCAAACCGGCGCATGCCCCTGACACCAACAGCGCAACCCAAATGGCACGGCGCGATGAAAACCCGGCGTAACGTGCTGCCGCTGGCGACAAGCCGCCAATTTGCTGCGCCCAACCTGCGCGGGTGCGGAACATGAACACCCACAGCGCCAACACGCCCGCCAGCGCCAGCAACGCGCCAATGTTCACCCGCGATCCTTTAAACAAACGCGGCACTTGTGTGGCGACTTCAAAGGTTTTGGTTTGGGGAAAGTTGTAACCGAGCGGGTCTTTCCAAGGCCCATACACCAAATAACCCAACACCATGATGGCGACATAGACCAACATCAGGCTCACCAAAATTTCATTGGCATGGAAGCGATCACGCAACCAGGCCGTCAGCGCCGCCCAACACATGCCACCCAACAACCCCGCACACAACACGGGGACAAAAAACCAAGCGCCGCTGCTTTTGTCTGCCAGCAATGCCACACCAGTCGCAAACACCGCACCCATGACGTACTGGCCTTCAGCGCCGATGTTCCATACATTGGAACGAAAACACAGCGCCAGTCCCAGTGCAATCAACAACAACGGGGTGGCCTTGACCACCAATTCGCCCAAGGCATAGCCGCTGCGAATAGGCTCCCAAAAAAACACCAACAAACCTTTGACCGGGTCTTTGCCCAGCGCCATGAACAACAACACGCCCAAAATGACGGTCAAAACCAAGGCCAACAAAGGCGATGCGATGCGCCAAAACGCAGAGGGTTCGGGTCGGGCTTCAAGTTTCCACACGTCAGTGCACCTTCTCGGTTTCATCGGTCCATAAACCGCTCATCCAACTGCCGATTTTGGCCACGGTGGCTTGCGCCCGAGATAAAGACGGCGACATGCGACCTTGCGCCATGACATGCATGCGGTCACAGAGTTCAAACAATTCATCCAACTCTTCGCTGACCACCAGCACGGCGCAACCGGCGTCGCGCAACGCCATGAGGGCCGATCGGATTTGCGCCGCAGCACCGACATCCACGCCCCAAGTTGGTTGCGACACGATCAACAAACGCGGGGCGGCATCGATCTCTCGGCCGACGATGAACTTTTGCAAATTGCCGCCCGACAAAGACTGCGCAGCCGCCTGTGGGCCACCTGCTTTGACTTGGTATGTGGCGATGATGGCGCTGGCTTGTGCAGCCAATGCCGACATGTTGACCCAACCCGAGCGGCTGATGGCTTCATGGCGGGTGAGCAACAGGTTGTGCGCCAAACTCAGACCCGGTACGGCACCGCGACCGAGTCGTTCATCGGGCACAAAATGCAAACCCAGCGCACGGCGTTGCGCCGGGTCACGCTGCCCCACCGGTTGTCCTGCCAAACGAATACTGTCAGGCGCGGCCCGCACATCTTCACCGCTCAATGCATACAGCAACTCGCGCTGGCCGTTGCCCGATACACCCGCAATGCCGACGATTTCACCTTGGTGGACTTGTAAATCCACGGCAGACAAATGCGTACCAAACGGATCTGAGCGGGGCAAACTGAGTTGCCGCACATCCAGCACCAATTCGCCATGCTGGCGTTGACTGTGAACCAATGCGGGAGGTTCGCTGCCAATCATCATCTGGCTCAAAGACGCGTTGGTTTGTTCGCGTGGATCGCATTCGCCGCTGACACGGCCACCGCGCAACACTGTGCAGTGGGTACACAACGCGCGAATCTCGTGCAACTTGTGGCTGATGTACAAAATGCTGCAGCCCTCTGCCACCAACTGTCGCAACACGGCAAACAATTTTTCTACCGCTTGAGGTGTCAACAC
>SXWY01000140.1 GCA_005789825.1 Burkholderiales bacterium
CATCGAGTTGGGTGCGCTTCACAAAATCAGCGGCTTGTTCAGGACATCATCACGGGTAAAACCCGTCCTGACAGCGGCCAAGTGTTTTTCGGCAGCACCATCAATTTGTTGCGTCACAACGAGCCGCAAATTGCCCAAATGGGTATCGGTCGCAAATTTCAAAAACCTACGGTCTTCGAGCAATTGACCGTGTTTGAAAACTTAGAGTTGGCGCTCAACACCGCCAAAGGCGTGGCGGCTTCCATGCGTTTTGCGCTCAATGGAGAACAAAAAGACAGACTGCTTGAGGTGCTGCAAACCATCCATTTGCAAAACGATTTGATGCGTCAAGCGAGCAACCTCAGCCATGGCCAAAAGCAGTGGCTGGAGATCGGCATGTTGTTGATGCAAGACCCCAAATTGCTATTACTGGACGAGCCAGTAGCAGGCATGACCGACCAAGAAACCGAACGAACCGCCGAGTTATTTTTGTCGCTCAAAGGCAAGCATTCACTCATGGTGGTTGAGCATGACATGGCGTTCATACGCCAGATCGCCGATGTGGTGACCGTGTTGTGCGACGGCTCGGTGCTGGCGCAAGGTTCGTTTGACGATGTACAGGCCAATGAGCGTGTCATTGAAGTTTATTTGGGGCGTTGAGCCATGCTGGCGATAGAACATATTCATCAATATTACGGTGGCTCGCACATTCTTCGCGATGTCAGTTTGACCGCCAAAGCGGGCCAAGTCACGGTGTTGCTCGGTCGCAATGGCGTGGGTAAAACCACGTTGCTCAAAGCCTTGATGGGATTGGTGCCAGTGCGCCAAGGGCACATCGGTTTTGCAGGGCACACGATCACGCATGCCACACCGTATGAACGCGCACGCGCAGGCATTGGCTACGTGCCGCAAGGCCGCGACATCTTTAACCGCTTGACGGTGGAAGACAACTTGCGCATGGGCTTGGCCACGCAAGCGGCATCGGCAGACATACCTGCGGAGTTGTTTGAGTTGTTCCCCATTCTTGACCAAATGCGACAACGCCGAGGGGGAGATTTGTCGGGCGGACAGCAACAACAATTGGCCATAGCCCGTGCCTTGGCGGGCAAACCCAAATTGCTGGTGTTAGATGAACCTACCGAGGGCATTCAACCCAGCATCATCAAAGACATCGGGCGTGTGATCAAGCGTTTGGCTGCACGCGGCGACATGGCCATTTTGCTGTGCGAACAGTATTACGACTTTGCCGAAGCATTGGCTGACCAATACTGTGTGATGGAGCGAGGTGAGGTCATAGCACAAGGCCCTGGGTGTGAGATGAAAGACAAGGGCATTCGCAAGTTGATGTCGATTTGAACAGCCCCGGCTCACATCGCCCAAATACGCGGCATGACCGCAGGCAGTTGCCAGGCATGCTGACGCCATTGCAACCAAATGCTGCGCAACAACGCCATGGCGTTTTCAACTTGCGCTGACAACACACGCACCACCACCACACGCTCGTCGGGAGAAGTCACCCCAGACTGCAAACGCAGCGGATGCGATTCACACAGCTCACGCGCGATGGCCACCACTTGTTCACGCAGAGAAGCCTCAAGGGCATGGCCTTGGGCAAACACCAACGTTGATAGACAAGTGTGGCGATTCAAGCCGAGTGGACTGTGCAGCAGTCGTTTGTCGTTGGCATCGATCAAACCGCGCTCCAACCAGATGCCCGCAATTTCCAAGTGTTGTTGAAATTGCCCTTCTGCAAAAGGTTGGTCAGCATGCGGCAAACCCAAGGCGGTCACATCCCAAGCGATCAAACGGCTGCGGGGGGCGAGGTGAAACACTGCTTGGTTATGGGCATGACAGCGGTTGTAGGCCAAGGCTTCCAGCGGTAACCATTCCAGCGTCGCGTCAGCGGCCACCTGCGCGTGTAGTTGTTGCTTGGCGTTCAAACCATCGGAGCCATAAAACCGCGTGGCACCGGGTGTGGTGATGAGTGCGTGCGCACTGGTTTGTAAATTCAGTTGGATGTGCAATTCGTCGCCACCCACCAAGCCAGACGGCGGGTGGACCAGCACGTGGTGGCAGACGCGATCGCCTTCGGGATAAAGCGCTTTGAGCACGCGCAAAGGGCCTTCGTGCAGATGACGCGCCACACATCGCTGGTCTTCTACACGGTAGTCAAGCGTCAGTTTGGCTTGCCATCCCATTTCAAACTTTGCCAGTCATGGGTCAACCGTGTAAATAGTCTGTCAATTTTGCGCCGCATTTCAGACAATATTTGGCCTCTGGCAAGTGGCCTTCACTCAGACATGAATGGCAAGTTCGCGTGGTTGCAGCATAGGATTCTTCATGCATACCGCCTCGGTGCATGGCCATTTCTGCCGTGACAATACCTGTGGGTACTGCCAAGGTTCCCCATCCCAGCAACATCATGCAAGAAGCGATGAACTGACCCAAGGGTGTTTTGGCGGTAATGTCACCGAAACCCACCGTGGTCACAGTCGTGATCGCCCAATAGATGGAAGTGGGGATGCTGGTGAAGCCATTTTCTGGCCCTTCCACCACATACATCAAGCTGCCCATCACAATGACCAAAAAAAGCACAAAGGATAAAAAGACAAAGATTTTTCGTCGGCTATCGGCCAAAGCCAAAAGCAACCACTGGTACTCGGCAACGTACGCAGGCATTTTGAGTACCCTGAAAATACGCAAGAGTCGCATCACACGCACGTCAAGCAAGGCATAAAGCTCAGGGAAAAACAGGGCCAAATAGGAAGGCAGCAAAGAAAGCAAATCGACCAGACCGAAAAAACTGGTGGCATAGCGCAGCGGTTTGGGACAACACGAGAGGCGAGCAATGTACTCAATGGTGAAAAGAATAGTGAAAAACCACTCGGCTGTGGCAAATTCAAATTCATAGCCTTGGCGCAAACTTTGCACACTGTCGGCCATGACCACCAGCACACTCAACACAATCGCCCAGATCAAGGAAACATCAAACAATTTTCCAGCGGGTGTGTCGGCTTCGAAAATAATGGTGTAGAGCTTTAACCTCCAGCCCCCTAATGGCCTTTCGATGTTATTGAGCTTGCTCTCAATAGCATTTATCCGCGCTTGTTTATTTTTGATTGTCACAACTTGTTATATTCGAAAAAATAAATCATATACCAATTGAACCCGAACGGAGCTGAAATGGACGCGATACTTATTGTTTTATTTGTCATCACATATGCTGCTATTGCGTTCGAACATCCTTTGAAAATAAATAAATCGGCTTCAGCTTTGCTGGGTGGAAGCTTGATGTGGGCGGTCTATGCTTTGGCCTTAGCCGATCCGCCAACCGTGACGCATGATTTGTCCGAAACCTTGGTCGGTACAGCGCAAATTGTTTTTTTCCTGATGGGGGCCATGACCATTGTGGAAGTGGTCGATGCCCATAAAGGTTTTGACGTAGTGACAACACGGATCAAAACCACCAGCTTGCCGCGCTTACTGGTGTTGGTGTGCGGGGTCACTTTTTTTCTGAGTGCTATTTTGGATAACCTGACCACCACCATTGTGATGGTGTCATTGCTGAGCAAACTTCTGAAAAATCGACAGGACCGTTTGTTTTTTGCTGGCTTGGTGGTGATTGCCGCCAATTCTGGCGGTGCTTGGTCGCCAATCGGGGATGTCACCACCACCATGTTGTGGATCGGCGGACAAATCACTGCGTGGTCTATCGTCCATTCATTGATTCTTCCGTCTATTGTCAATTTGTTGGTGCCATTGGCTTATTGCGCATGGTTATTGAGAGGTAAGCCAGTGGTACCCCCTGATGGCACTGTGAGTCAAACAACTGGCGGTAACCCTGCCTCGGCTGCAGCCTCTGCTTTTGACCGAAACACCATGTTTTTTTTGGGCTTGGGCGTTTTGATAGCTGTACCCGCATTTAAAACGGTGACTCACTTGCCGCCGTTTATCGGCGTGTTGTTGGGTTTGGGATTATTGTGGTTGGTGGGAGATATCTTGCACCGAGGTAAATCCTTGGAAGAACGCAGTGAACTCCAACTGTCACACGCACTCTCACGCATAGACATGTCGTCTATTGTTTTCTTTATTGGCATTTTGTTGGCAGTGGCCACCTTGGAACATACCCATATTTTGACGGGACTCGCACAATGGCTTGACAGCACCGTTGGTCGCCAAGACATCATTGTGATGTTGATCGGTATTTTCAGTGCGATTGTTGACAACGTCCCATTGGTAGCTGCATCCATGGGCATGTATTCCATGGAAACTTACCCTGCCGACAGTTTTTTATGGACATTTTTGGCATATTGCGCGGGTACAGGTGGCTCTATTTTGATCATCGGTTCAGCTGCAGGTGTAGCGGCCATGGGTATAGAAAAAATAGATTTCGTTTGGTATGTGCGCAACATCAGTTTGTTGGCCTTGGCTGGTTATTTGGCGGGCGCTTTTGTGTTTATTGTTCAGTACAGTTTGACCTCATAAAAAAAGCCCATCTTGGCAAAGATGGGCTTTGAGGATTGAACAGACGGCTGTTTGTTTAATTCAGTATCTTGGCATTGAACATCGTGCCATCGACATCCAATGGGTAGTCCATGTCTTTGATGATCATCAATAAACCTTGGAAAACAAAGATCACCAGCAGTTGCACGAACAAGCCCGTGATGCCTGGCGTTGCCACCATGACCAATACAAAGTAAAGGTTCGCCAGCAAGCCCAGCCAGCCATAAAACGCTGGCGGAAAGGTGATTTGTGTGGTGGTCAGGAGGCCTGACACACGCTGAACCAGCACGGCATGAAACGGGACATCCATGCTAGGTCGTGTTTTGACCACAGCACGGACTTGGCTGAGAAATTGTGAAGTGCTTTCTTTCATGGCCGCATAGCTCAGATGTCCTTCAACAAAGGTGGCCATGTCATTGCGGAAGCTGCCGAAAATGGCGGTACGTTGCTCAGGGCTGATGTTTTCAAACACGTCTTTGAAGTCACGTTCAAAATTATCCACAGCGTCCATGGTGGTTCGGTGCATTTCCGTGACAACGTCACGTTTGCGGTTGACCACGCCAAAGGTGATGGCCAGCGCAATACCCATGACCGAACCCACTGCAGTCACCGCCAACAGCAGCACAGGGCGCTCGATGTATTGATAGATATTTAATTGCAGGGTTTTGTCCACCGAACTGACCAAAACTCGTAAACCCAAATGCGCAGCCATATTGCCAAATACCAAGCTGAACACAGAGATACCTAAGATTTCGGTCAGCAAACTGCTCATGCGCAAGAGTTGCAACACCCGTAGCAACCTGAATAATCGCAGCAATGCCAAAATTTCCAAATGTTGCTCTGGCATCAAACCCCAGTAAGTCATTACCACCAAAGCAGAAGGCACGATGGCCAGAAAATCAAACACCAGCAATACAAAATTTTTGGCGTCTGTCAGCGGTTGGGTAGCAAGTCGCAACAGGAAATCAACGGAAAAAACCACCAAAAAAAACAGCTCCACCCACATCACCCAGGTTTGGGTGTAGTGAAAAGCTTTGGGCAGTTCTAAACTGAAAAACAAAAATACCACCGAGGCCACAATGGTGGCGAGCACCAGTGTCAAATAGCGCTTGCCTAAGGTTGTGGTGGGGTGTTGCAATTCCTCTCTCAAACTGATCGACATGTTGATCTCCTTTGGTGGGGTAAAAACTATCTGGCTTTGTTGAGCAAAGGTTGCGCGCCTGGAATCAGTCGCAGCATCAGGGTTTCATACATGCTGACACGGCACAACAACCGCGCTGCCCAAGTAGCCAGGAAACTCATGACCAACATGGCCAAGATATGGTCGTACATGCCCGTCATTTCAACCACCACCAATGTGGCGGTCAATGGCGCTTGAATGACGCCTGCCAAAAAAGCGGCCATGCCAGCAGCAATCAAAAATACACGGTCGTTGCCATCGCCAAAAAACAGTGACAAATCTTGTCCCAGTCCCGCTCCGATAGACAGTGAGGGTGCCAAGATACCTCCCGGTATGCCTGTGGCGAAACTCAAGGTGGTGGATAACCATTTCATGAACCCAAACCCCTCGAGTTGCGTGTAAGCCGGGGCCAAGTTAAGCATTTCATAAGCGATGTTGTTGCCACTGCCCAAGGTCAAGCCTTGACAAGCAATCGCCAATACAGCCAGTACCAGACCGACTGAGCCAGCCAACGCCGCTGCTTGCAACGGTGTTTTGGTCGCGGGTAACCATTTGGGCAGACCAATCGCCATCACCCAGGTCATGGCACCTGCCAACAAGCCACAAAAAATACATTCCACTACCAATAGACCGAAGGTGGGAAGGCTAGGAACGGGTACGTTCAAGGTCAGAGGCGAATATCCTTCAAAAAACCGGTAACTGGCCCAAGCAGACAAGACTATGCAAAGCACTGCAAACCCACGGTGTCTGAAATAGCGCCGAGCACCCAGTTCTTCAAAAGCGTACATGGCGCCAGCCAGTGGTGTTGTAAAAGCTGACGCCAAACCGGCAGCACCACCGATGATGGCCAAAGTGCGTGGATCAATGCGAATACGACGCACAGCATTCATGCTCCAGCCGGTCATGATGGCTGCACCGATTTGCACAGCAGGTCCTTCGCGACCAATGGAAGCACCACACAACATGCCCAAAATGACCAGTACCATTTTGTACAGGGCTTGTAGCGGCGAAACAAAGGTTTTCAACATGGCACGCACACGCCCCACGTGAATAACAGCCATCACTTGAGGAATACCACTGCCACCCGCTTGGGGTGCCAACTTCATGGTGCTGTAGCGAATCAAGGCAAACCCCACAGGCATGACCAACAACAGCCAATAGGGGTTGTGTTCAAAAAGCACTTGATTCCAAGACAAAGCCCAAGCCTCACCCTTGGCCAATAGATACATGGCCACTGCTACCCATAAGGGTCCGAGGATGATCAGGAAATAGTCCGTACTGCGGCGTAATAGTTTTTGCATGTCTAATCAGGAGCCTGCTTGGTTTTGAGCAAGCCTCTTTTCTTCCTCCATTTGTTCAATCAATGCTTCAACCTGTGCGTCTGACATGCCAAATTTGGCCTGCATAGATTTCAGGCGCTCTTGCTCCTCCTCGGTGACGACACCATCGGCCAAAATGTCTCGCAATTCCATTTCGTACAAAGCCTCGCGCCGTTCCACTTGGGCGGTATAGGCAGTCGCCACCACACCTGTCAAGATCGCCGCCAAGGCAATCGACAAGACTTGCGTGAATATGACCAGCACCGAACCGACGAAGGTGATGGGTTCAATATTGCCCCAGCCCGAGATAATGGTGACAAAAAACCAATGCATGGCTGCAGGTATGGAGGGAAACACATCGGGTTGTGCGTGGCCTTCAATGATGTAGATCATGGAAGAAAACAGCAAACTGGCAATGAACATTAAAAAGATAGCGGACGAAAAAGAGTCGCGTTCAGACTTGACCGCAGCAACCATGTCGTCAAAGGCGGAGTTGTAGCGCGAGAGTTTGAATATACGCAGCAACCTGAACATGCGCAAAACACGCAGATCTGCGCCAGGAAACAGCAGTTGCAGGTAAAACGGTATGGTGCTGAAAAAATCAACCAGGCCATAAAAGCTGAAGATGTACTCGCGCCGCCCGCTTTTGCCCTGTGTGTGTGGCGGATATTTGGCACCAGCTGACCAGACTCGCAACACGTATTCGATGGAAAAAATGACCACACTGAATAAATCAAAGGCATGCAGTTGTGTGGCGTACGCGGTGTGTATTTCAGGTACCGACTCCAAAATAATCACAATCACATTCAAAACCACCAAAATGGCGATGAAATATTCGCACCAAACACTGGCGCGGCTGACCACCTCGCCATCAAGGATTTCCAAAGTACGGCGCTGGAGTTTTTTGTAAGCCGTGGTCACGAACGCCCCCCAGCTGTTTTGCTTTTCGCTCTTTGCAACATTGCTTCAACTTGCAAATCGGTGAAACGGTATTGCACTTGCAAGCGTTTGAGGGCGGCTTGTTCGTCCTCTGACATTTGTCCATCCTTGAACACTTCGCGCAATTGCGCCTCAAAGGCTGCTTTTTTGCGTGCCACTTGGTTGGAGAAGGCCGAGGCCACGATGCCGGTCATGATGGCGGCCATGCAAACACCCAAAAACCCACTCACCAGGGCGATGATTTCCCCAAATTTGGTGACAGGCTCCACATTGCCATAGCCCGCCGTGATGGTCACAATGGCCCAGTAAATCGAATGTGGAATCGTGCCAAAAAACTCAGGTTGCGCATGACCTTCTGCAAAATGCATCAAAGACGCGGACACAATGGTTGCAATCAACAACAGAAACACAGCAGAACCAAAAGCCTTGCGCTCAGAATAGACCGCATGAAACAAGTCCTGCAAGGCGGTGTTGTATTTGGAGAGTTTGAGCACACGCAACAACCGAAGCACCCGCAAAATCCGCAAATCCAAGGTTGGGAAAAAGATGTGCAGATAAAAAGGCATGGTCGCAAAAAAGTCTATCAAGCCAAAAGGGCTGAATATGTATTGGCGTCGACCCCGCCATGCACTGTCTGAAAATTTGGCGCCGAGAGACCAAATCCTCAAAACATATTCCAGTGTGAAAAACATCACACTCCAAAATTCAAAGGCGTGGAAAAAATCTTTGTATGCGAGGTGGACAGAAGGAATCGAATCCAAAATCACCGCAGCGCAGTTGGTCAAAACCACGACCGTGATGACCCATTCCACGTACCTGCTGGCTTTGTAGTTGGGAGATCCGTCCAGGATATCCATCACAACTTGACGCATGGGAGGACGCATGTTCAATCAATAGGTCAATAGGCAAAAAAAGAAGCAATCACGAATGATTGCTTCTGGGGGATACACGGAAAACCCTTAGAGCTTGAATAACTCGTCAGCCACGCGCCGTTGGTTGGCATCGATTTTTTCGCGCAATGCAATCATGGTGTCGCGTTGGTTATTGGCTTCTTCTTGCAAATCGCCCAAGGCATCAGAAAGTTCTCCGCTGGCATCATTCAGCGCACTGATGGTTTTACGGTTACCCACAGCGTTTTCACGGATCATGTTGACCATGTCATAGTTTTCTAGCACACGAGATTCGTTGCTGATGGCACTGGCAGCATGCATTTTGGCCACCAATTCGCCATCGAACAATTTGGCGTTCTCGTCGGCAACTTCATCCACATGCTCGGTCATTTTTTCGCAAATATCCAAAAATGCCTTGGCAACCTGCTGCACACCTTTGATGGCTTGCAGCAAGTCTTCAGAGGCCTTGAGCATTTCACGGTTCATCTTGCTGCGGTCATCGAGCATATCGATGCGCGTGCGATTGATCATGGAGCGCTGGAAGATTTCTTCTATTTCCGAGGTGGGCTTGAGGTTTTCAAGCATGAACACTCGGTTGCGGTATACATCTTCAGCTGAGCGCATGATCAGTTCACGGTTGCCAGCGGCTGCAATGGTGTAAGCCTGCATCACATCGGTGATATTTTCTTCAACGCGACTGCGCGTGGCTTGGATTTGCGCAGTATTGAACTGCACGTAAGCCTCAGCATCAAAAATCAGGCGTTTGTTTCGTTGGACACGATTTTTTGCTTCATCACTCATGGTTAACTCCTTAAATCTTTCTTGGTATGTGGGCTGTGTGAGGTTCAGAGTTCTGCTTCGTATGCAACGCCTTGGGGCAGTACATTTTGCGAAGAGCGAACCAAGCGGTTGACCGTGATCACGCCTTGGCCGGGTTTGTCCAGGTTGAAGTCGTGGTAGATGGTCCGGTAGATGTAATCAGCCTGATCGGCTGACACCACCGCGTGCAACACTTCGGTTTTGGAAATTTCTGGCAATCCAGAGGCCTCAGAGGCACGGCCGACCGGGTTTCCTCGAACGCCGTAAAAGCAAGCCTCGTTGACGCCTTTGTGGTGCAGCATCTCTAATAGCTTCTCAGCACCGCCTTCGTACAACACGCAAGTGATCAAGCGCGTGTAGTCAATGTGCGGTATGGCAGGTTGTGTGTTGTTGTGTTCATTGCTCATGTGTATCACCTGAATGGTTGGTCACTCAAGCATCAATCAAATGCGGAGGAATGTATGTAGCGGCCTGCAGCAAAGGCGTGACATAGATGTACCCCATGCCAGGAGTGTCGAGCCGACCCGCCAAAAACATGCGTTCAAAAATCCGGTCCACTTGGTCTGAAGGCACCAGAACACTCAAAATTTCGCGCTCTACGTCAACAGCAATACCTAAGATGCCCATGCGTTCGCGCACGCCCGTGCCCACACCGTAATGCACGGTGGTACCTTGAACACCGACATCCAACAAAGATTGGTTGATGGTGTCAGCCAAGCCTTTTTGAACCACACAGGTGATGTTTGCGACTTCCGTCAAGTTGGTGACTTTACGTTTGGTAGCCATGAAATTTCCCTTCAAATTCTGTCAATGAATGTTCTGTGATGTGTCAGCGGTGTTGGGTCAAGCCGCCGCTGCGTTTTGCAGCTCACGTTTGGTTTTCCATTCCACGTACACGCCCAAGGCAAGCACCGAGCAAATCGGTGCAATAGAGGCGGCAGCCAAGATGCCGAAACCTTCAAGTGCGCCCACCGCTTTGCCGAAACCTAAGCCCATGGCCAAAACCAAAGGCACGGTGACGGGGCCGGTGGTGACGCCTGCACTGTCCCAACCTACGTTGACGAAAGCTTCTGATGAAAACAAAGTCAATATCAACGCAAGGACGTAGCCCGGGATCAAGATGTACAACAGGTTGTAATCAAAAATCAGTTTGGTCACGCCCAGCATGATGCCGGTGGCCACTCCGATCGCCACGGCGTACATCAACATGGATTTCTTGAACGAGCCGTTGGTCAGGTTTTGCACCGTCACGCCCAAGGCGTTCAGTGCTGGCTCGGCCATGGTGGCGGCATAGCCCAAGAACCAAGCGAAGGCGGCTGCCAAGAACATGCCGATGGCGGCTGGGTACAAAGCGGGCTGACCGTCCAAGCTGACGAAAGCAATCGGGATCAACGAGCCAGTTTGTGAACCTAAAGCAGCCAAGCCGTATGTCAAGCCCACGTTGAAGGTACACATGCCCAACACGCACATGAACAAGCCGACGGTGATGATGAAGGCATTGGGCAATTTCTCGCGCAACACTGCAAACAACACGATCAACAAAAACAGGACCAAAGGCACAATCGCTTGCACGCCCATTTTGATGTCAAGGCCTGGCGATACTTGGTACCAAGCAGGGTTGCTGACAGCAGCTGCGGCAGCCTTGGACGCTTCAGCCGCTGCCAAAATGTCCGCCACAGGCAAAGTGAACTTGAGGTAGATGCCCAAGCTCAAGACCGCCACAATGGGGAAAATCGAAGCCAAGGTCACGATACCGAAACCTGACAACTGTCCGCTGCTTTTGCCACCAGAGTTGGCCACACCGATGCCCAGCGCCAGCACAAGGGGCACGGTCACGGGGCCAGTGGTCACGGCGCCGCAGTCCCATGCCAAGCCAACAATGGTGGCGAGTTCGGGGTCCATGGCGCAATAGGCTGTCAACAAGACACCAGGAGCCAAGGCAATGAAGATCAACGGCTTGAGCGACCAGTCATATAAGAAGCGCACTGTTCCCAACACAGCAGCCACGCCCACCCCCAGACCCACCAACAACACGGTCATGGGCGCGTGCGCATTAAGCATGGTGTAAAGGTACGGGGCTTTGGTGGGGTCCACAATCGATCCAGCAACCTGCAAAGTGCCAATGGCAGGTTCTGCATAAGTACATCCAATACCCAATAAGAAGGCAATGGTCAGTACACCTGGAAGCGGGAGTTTTTGTGGCAATTTACTGCCGATGATGTCCCCAAACGGCATCAGGCCCAGCTTCAAGCCTTCCATGAATATCATGAGGCCGATCATCACAGCGATCAAACCACCGGTAATCAGGGTAGCGTCGGCAATCGACCTTTGCAAAACAAGGTATTGGAACAATCCCAGAAACAAAGCCAAAGGCACCACAGCGCGGGCCTGCTCCATGAATCGGGTGTTGAAGTAAGGCTTCAACAGGTTCACGATGTCCGCACCTGCCAGCTTGAGCTTTTCGGGCTTGCTGGTGATTTCCTTGCCGTTTTTGTCAAGTTTCGGTTTTGGCATCAGCTTGTCGTAGCTGATGGTGTTGGAGTCGACAGTGACAGCCTGTACATACTCCCCATATCGGATGTTTTTGGCCATGGGCTTGGTCCTTATTGAAATGAAAGCGAGGCAATCATAAGGCAAATTAACAAATTCAAAAATAGAAAAATACTCAGTATCAAATAACAAATTTGCTGAAAGACATAAATTCTTTTTGGCACCAAGTATTGCAACTGAAATAGTGCGCGTTTATACGGTAGAAAAACATACTCATTCCTCGGACGGTTCGGCATAGCTGTCCGTGAGAAAAAAGCGTCAGCCATGCTTGCGAACCGTCTTGCTACAGTGCTTTTGAAATACTTTAAATATAGAATTTGCCAACAATTTTGATTTCAGGATTTTTAATGTATTTGGCAATTCTCACCAGACTCCAAGCCAAGCCAATGCCGGGCCACAGACTGTTTGGCTTGGGTGGATGGATAAGCTTGTTCGTCAGTGTTTCGCTTCTTCTCAGTGGGGCTGCCCTGGCGCAGCCAAAGGAGGCCGCTGATTTTCAATCGGCATTGACAACAGGAACACCTGAGTTGTCTATTCGCATACGTTCAGAAACCATGCGGGATGATGGAAAACCCGAACAAGGTAACGGTTTGATGCAGCGCTCCCAACTTGGGTGGCGATCCAACTCTCACCACGGACTGGGCTTTCGGCTGTTGCTTGTGAGCAGTACCCAACTCAACAGGGAATTCAATGATGACAGTTCGGTGAAGACCAGTGATTACCCTTGGACGCCGGCCAAGGACGAGACCGATTTCACAGAAGCCTTTGTCTTTTGGAACATGAATGAAAACTCATCATTGAAATTCGGCCGACAAAAGTTGGATCTGGACCGTACACGCTTTGTAGGCCCCAATGAGTTTCGCCAAACCCAACGTTTTTACCAAGGTGTATCAGGTGAACTGGCCAAAGGCCAGCCTCTGAATGTTTTTGTCGGCTATTTTCTGAAAGAACGTGGACCCGACACGCTGGAGCGCGAAACTGACTTCACAGTATTTCGCGCCAGTTATGAATGGCTTCCTGGCCACACCTTGTTAGGTTCTGCATATTTGCATGACCGTAAAACATCTTCTTCGGCCACGGCACCTTCCAACAAAATACAAACGGTTCGTGCTGACGGAAAAATAGCCACCTCATCCGACTATCACCTTAAGTATTTGGTCGAATCAGGCAGGCAATCGTCTTACGCCAATGGCACCATTGCGGATACCAAATACTTGCAATATGGCACCAGCATGAATGCGCCCACCCATTTTTTGGGGGTTTACCAAGAGACTTTGGGTGGCAATGGGACGATTGGTTTTTATAACCCACTGGGCTTGCTGCATCCCACCCAAGGTTGGGCAGACAAATTCAATTCCACGCCTGCCAAAGGTGTCCAAGATACTTGGCTGAGCACGGGCTACAACGGCAGCCAATGGGGTTTTCAAGTGGATTACCACCAATTCAAAACAGCCACAGATTTGGCTGCATTGGGTAAGGAGCTCGATGTTCGCTTGGATTGGAGATTCAGTAAGAAACTCTTATTCAGAGCCGAGTTAGCCAATTACGTCAGCGACCAAAGTTGTCCTGCCTCTGCGGCGACAAGCACCCACATCAGCAATGCGTGTTCTATGAAGCGAGTTTGGCTGAATATGAACTATTCCGTTTGGTAAGTCTGGCACTTCACACCTCTTGTGACATGTGATGGATAAATGAAGCCAAAGCGTTGATGGACAGTTGTATGTCATCTGCGGTAGTGCATTCCAGCGGGTTGTGGCTGATGCCTTGGTTTTCCCCGCGCACAAACAACATGGCTTGAGGCATCACTTGGTGCATTTTCATGGCGTCGTGGCCAGCGCCGCTGGGCATGCGGTGAATCGGCAAGCCCAGACCGGCCACGGCTTGTTCCCAACGGCTTTGCAGCCCAGCATCACTGGGCGCGGCAGCCGCACGCACCGTTTCTTCCCACTCGCATTGAACGCCGCGTTCTGAACAAATATCGCGCAAGCACTGCAATATGTCGTGCGCCAGTGCATCGCGCTGGGCGTCGTTCGGTGCACGCATATCCAAGCTGAAATGACAGGCGCCCGGCACCACATTGATGGAACCTTGCGGCACGTTCAACATGCCCACCGTGGCGACAGAATCCCCGTCTTGCCGGGCGCGTTGTTCGGCATAGACCGCCCATTGCGCAAATGCGGCCACCGCGTCTTGGCGTTGGTTCATCGGGCTGGTGCCTGCATGGCTGGCCGTGCCGGTGATCTTCACCACATACCGAACACTGCCGTTGATCGAGGTGACGATGCCTAATGGCAAATGCATGTGGTGCAGCACCGGTCCTTGTTCTACGTGTATTTCAATAAAGCCCAGGTATTGGCTCGGGTCGCGTCGAATACGGTCAATGTCGGCGACCCGGTAACCCGCCTGTTTCATCGCATCTTTCATGCGCACACCTTTGGCGTCTTCTTGCGTTAGCCACTGCGGATCGAATGCACCCGTGAGTGCACTGGACGCCAAAAACGTGGCTTTGTAGCGCTGACCTTCTTCCTCGGCAAACGCCACCAGTTCCAAGCCGAAGCGAAGGCGTTTGCCTTGGCGGGCCAATTCGCGCACACAGGCCATGGGCACAAATATTCCCAAGCGTCCGTCGTACTTGCCGCCGTTGCGAACCGTGTCGTAATGGCTACCGGTCATCAAGTAGGGCGCATTTTGTGTTTCTGCGTGGTAGCGGCCCACCACATTGCCGACAGCATCGATATTGACTTCGTCGAATCCACAGGCCAGCATGCCCAGGCGCAAAGTTTGAGCGCACAACACATGTGCGGTAGTGAGGTAACTCACGCTGAGTTGTCCTTGTTCAGCAAAGCCCGGGTCACTGAATTGCGCCAGCCACTCGTGCCAGTCCCATACCTCGCCACCGAGTTGCGGATGGGACTGGCATTTCTCGTTCAAACGGGTTTCTGCAATCCGGTGAATTTGTCGCAAGCATTCATGGAATTCGACAGCGGGTGAATGCGACATGCGGCGACGCAGTTCGGCCAAGATGGATTCGGGTGACAGCCCCAAGCCGCGTGGCCCTCGCACGGCGATGATGAATGGCCAGCCAAAATGCTTGACATAGTTGTCGTTCAGTTGTTTCAACTCGTTGGCTTGCGCAGGTGTGCTTTGCCAAAGCCCGGCCAATCGTTGTTCTTGTTGGGATTCGCTAGTCAAGCCAACAGCCGGTTTGGCAGCCAGTTCCGGGTGTGCTTTGACCAACGCCAACTGTTGCGCATGCGTGGCCTGCGTCACGCTCTCGGCCAATGCCCATTTCAAATGGGCCAGACTGCGAAATGGCCGTTGTTGCAAAGCCGCTTGTGCCACCCAAGGGCTGTGTTCGTAAATACCGTGCAGCCAGTCCAAGGCTTGGGATTCAGTGGCGTGGTTCAGCCACTCTATCGGGTCGTCAGAAAGGGCAAGCAAAGGCGAGGGTGTCATGGCATGCAACAGGGAGCGTTAAACTGGTTCATTCAACTATATACCTGTCAAAGTCACACACCACAAAGACACCCCATGGGATTGAGCACACATGTTTTGGACACCATGCATGGTTGTCCTGCGGCCGCGATGACCGTTTCTTTGTACAACACCGAGGGCAGCCAATCGCATCTCATACGCTCTTGGGTGTTGAATGCCGATGGCCGTTCAGATGGCCCTTTGTTAGATAACCAGCAACTCAAGGTGGGCACTTATCGGTTGGTGTTTGGCGTGAAAGATTACTTTGCAGCCAAAGGTGTGGCCTTGCCAGAGCCAACTTTTTTGAACCAAGTGGCGATCGATTTCGGTGTGTCCGATGCAACTCAGCACTACCATGTGCCGCTGTTGGTGAGCCCTTGGAGCTATGCCACTTACCGAGGGTCTTGAGCCCCGATGGCTTATTTTTGCCCTTCGGTCAGCGTGTCCAGTTGAAACAGGCCGCTTTTGTGCCACAGCCAAGTTTCGGTGTAAGTGACCCTGCGTAAATTCACAGGGGCTGGAAAAGGTCCGGCGCGTCGAATCATGGCCTCAATGTCTTGCATCACTTCAGGCACATGCCGAGGTGCTCTGGCCCAGACCAAGTCCAGCACTTGTCCATTGGGCCCCACCACCACTTCAATCACCCCCACGGCTTTGAGCATCGGTGGCAGCTTGCCTGCAAACACTTTCTCAGGGTATTTGTTGTAGAGGTGGCGGGCAGCATCCTTGCGGTATTCTTTGGCGTCCCGTGCCCCGGATTTCAAGGGATTCACAGGTTCCGCAGGCGGCGCGGGTTTGACCGCTTGTGGCGGTGGAGCAGGTTGGGGGGCGGGTGCTGCGGGCGGCGGCGGTGCAGGCAATGGCTCTGGCACGGGCTTGGGTATGGGCTCTGGTGCCGGTTTGTATTCAGGCACAGGCTCAGGCAAAGGTGCGGGCGGTACCGTTTTTTGTTTGGGTGCAATCACACACCCGGCCAAAAGAACCCATATCAAACCAAGCGTCGCTCTGGATGTGGCAATGGAAAGCATGTGTAATCCCTGTGAAATGGGTTGACTGACGCCGTACAGGGTTGGAATTTAACATCCTCAAAATTGGTGATTTTTTGAAATATTTGACACAACTGATAAATCTTTTGGCCTTGTACCCTGCGGTGCTGGTCAAGGTCGTCCGCACCCAGGGCTCGGCACCCCGGGACAGTGGCAGTTGGATGGCTGTTTTCTCGCACACGTTGGTGGGCACGATTGGCGGTGGACATTTGGAATTTCAGGCCGTGGCGCTGGCCAAGGAGATATTGGCCGGGCGCGCAGCTTTGCCAGGGCTGCAAACCGTGCCGCTGGGGCCCGCCTTGGGGCAGTGTTGCGGCGGGGTGGTGGTGCTGGAATACCGTTGTGTCAGCCAGGCAGACACTGCTTTTTTGCAACAGGCATTGCGCCCCGCGTTACAGCCGTTGGCTTTGTTTGGAGGCGGGCATGTGGGCCATGCTTTGGTCAAGGTATTGACTGAGCTGCCGTTCGCATTGCGTTGGATTGACAGCCGTGACGAAGTATTTCCCAAGCAATTACCGGAACAAGTGATGACAGAACACTCCGATCCTGTGCATGCGGCGGTGGCCGACTTGGTACCCGGCAGCAAGGTGTTGATCATGAGTTTTAGCCATGCAGAAGATTTGGACATTTTGTCGGCGTGTTTGATGCGCATGCGTGTATCAGCGGATTTGCCGTATGTGGGTTTGATTGGCAGTGCCAGCAAATGGGCAAGGTTTAGGCACCGCTTAGAGGAGCGGGGTTTTGGCGCCGAGGACTTTGCGCGTGTCACGACGCCGATTGGTATGTCGGGGATCGAGAGTAAATTGCCTGAAGTAATTGCAGTGTCTGTGGCAGCGCAGTTGTTGCAAACGTCTCAGTAGGTTACGTACTATGTTTTGCATGAAGTCATTGGCATGGCTGAGCGTTTTATGTTGCTTAAAGTCATTGGCATGGCCGCCCGCGCCGGTATGCATCGCTGCGCTATCGCTCGCAAAAACATCCCCGCACAGACGGCCTGTCGAGATGCTGGTGGTACGCATGCACCTTCGGTGTTTGTGACCACTTTGGCGGCGTGAAACAGCAGGAGCGGATGACCGACATGGCGGTCGGGCCGACGCGAGCATTGCAGCTTGCTGCAGTGAGCGGCGACCGAGCCGGCATGGCGTGAGCACCTCACTGATTAACCCATTCGGATCGGTGACATGGCCGCCCGCGCCAATATGCATCGCTGCGCTATCGCTCGCAAAAACATCCCCGCACAGACGGCCCGACTGATGTTTTGGCTAAACGTGCAACTTATTTCATCGTGACTGCTTTGCTTGAGTGAAACAGCAGGAGCGGATGACCGACATGGCGGTCGGGCCGACGCGAGCATTGCAGCTTGCTGCAGTGAGCGGCGACCGAGCCGGCATGGCGTGAGCACCTTACATCAGCACAAAAAAACAGCACGGCGCGAGCACTTACATCAGCGCAAAGAAAACGAATAAACGCTACAAAAAAATCAGCATATAGTTAACGCCATGGAAATGTATTTGCTTGAATGGGCCCAAATGCTGCTGCGCTGGCTGCATGTCATCGTGGCCATTGCATGGATTGGCTCCTCGTTTTATTTTGTGTTTCTCGACAGCAACCTCACACCACCGCAGGACCCTGCACTGCAAGCCAAAGGGGTGGGCGGCGAAATGTGGGCAGTTCACGGCGGCGGTTTTTACAACCCTCAAAAATACCTGGGCGCACCCGGCCACATCAACAGCAAACTGCATTGGTTTTATTGGGAAAGTTACACCACTTGGCTCAGCGGGTTTGCGTTGTTTTGCGTGTTGTATTTGTGGCAGGCCAATGTTTATTTGATCGATCCGGCAGTGCACAACTGGTCTACCCACGCAGCTGGATTGACAGCGTTGGTGTTTCTGGTGGGCTTTTGGCTGGTCTATGACACCTTGTGCAAAACCTTGGGTCAACGCGCCCAGGGTGAACGCTGGTTGGCGTTGGTTTTATTGGTGTTGGTCGCTGTATTGTGTTGGTTGTTCAACCAACTGTATGCAGGGCGCGCTGCTTTTGTGCTCATGGGTGCGACCCTGGCCACCAGCATGAGCGCCAATGTGTTTTTTTGCATCATCCCCGGTCAACGTATCGTTGTCAAAGCACTCACCAGCGGCCAACCCTATGATGAAAAAGCCTTGGCGGTGTATGGCCAGCGTGGCAAACAAAGAAGTGTTCACAACACCTACTTCACCTTACCGGTCTTGTTCGCCATGCTGGCCAATCACGAAGGTCTGTTGGTCAATCACCCGCAGCGTTGGGCTTTGTTATTTGTGATGATGTTGGCGGGTGTGTTGATACGACAATTTTTTGTGCAAAAACACAGTTGGCATTTGGGCAAAGCCGCGCACCCTTGGCCTTATGCCTTGGCCGGTGTCAGTTTGATTTTGTCGCTGATTCTGGCGTTGTGGCCCACGCGCACCACAGCATCGACCGAGGCCTTGGCTGCGGTCAGTTTTGAAGAAGTACAAACCATTGTCAATCAACGCTGCATCAGTTGTCATGGTGAAAAAATTCAGATGAAAAATTTGCGCTTGGACAGCCCGGCACTCATCACGGCCAACGCACAAAACATTTACCAGCAAGTGGTGGTGTTGCGTCAAATGCCGATGAGCAATACCACGCGCATCACTGAGCAGGAGCGTCAAGCGCTGGGGCGGTGGTTTGCGGCGGGGGCGCCTGGGCCCTGATTTTTTTCTCATAGGCCTGCAAACGTTTTTCGCGTTCGGCCATGTATTGCTGGTATTCAAACACCATTTGCTGCTTGTGTGCTTCTTTCAGTGTTTCAATCCGCGCGTCCTGAAAATGTTTGAGCTTGGTGTTGTGGAGCGCTTGTGCCAAAAATGCGTCGGCGCCTTTGTTGAACAATTTCCAGACCACCCAGGCCAAAACCAGCGGAAAAAAAACCACCGAAGCAAACAGCAACCACAGGCTTTCGGGGTCGTTGGCGGTGTCTTTGAGGTATTTGTTGAAGTCTGAGGGTTGCATCAATGGTCTTTCAGCGGGGATCGTCCATAGGATCGACAGTGGCGGGCCAAACTTTAGCCAATCCGTTATCCTCTTTCACCATGCCTGCTGTTCCTAACCCTCACCACCAGTCCAAAGAATTTTTACGCCACTTGTTTGAGGTGGCCGTGGCTCGCGCTCAACCGTTGCCCAACATGGCGGGTTTGTTGCCCAAGCCTCCGCGTGGTCGCACACTGGTGTTGGGCGCAGGCAAAGCTGCTGGCGCCATGGCGCATGCATTGGAACATTGCTGGCCTGCCGATGCTTCGTTAGAAGGCATGGTGGTGACACGTTACCACCACACGCCACCTCGCCCCCCGGGCTTGAAACAACGCATTGAAATTTGTGAAGCGGCGCATCCGGTGCCCGACCAAGCAGGCATGGATGCAGCCGAACGCATGTTGGCACTGGCCGAGGGTGCGGGCGCTGATGATGTGGTCATTTGTTTGATATCTGGCGGCGGGTCTTCATTGTTGACTTTGCCTGCAGCGGGTTTGACCTTGGCAGACAAACAGCGCATCAACCGCGAATTGTTGGCATGCGGCGCACCCATCGGTGAAATGAACACGGTGCGCAAGCACCTCTCGCGCATCAAAGGCGGCAGGTTGGCGGCGGCATGCCATCCGGCCAGCGTGTGGACCTTGACCATCAGCGATGTGCCTGGCGACGATCCTGCTGTGATTGCCAGCGGCCCAACCGTCGCCGACGACAGCACTTGCGAACAAGCCCTGGCTATCTTGGACCGCTACGGCATTGCCATTCCCGCGCCCGTGCGCCAAGCCCTGCAAGACGGTTCGCTTGAAACACCCAAATCAAGTTCGGGCGTGTTCGCGTCGCATCCGGTCAAGATGTTGGCCACGCCCATGCAATCCTTGCAAGCCGCAGCTGAAGTCGCGCGATCCGCCGGTTTGCATGCCTATGTGTTGTCCGACGAGATGGAAGGCGAGTCGCGTGAAGTGGCCAAAGTGCATGCTGCACTCGCGCGTGCAACCGCTCGCGGACAAGGGGCGTTTCAAACACCTTGCGTGATTTTGAGCGGTGGGGAAACCACCGTTACCTTGCGACCACCGGTGGAGGGTTTCCCCAAAGGCAAGGGCGGGCGGGCGGGTGAATTTTGTTTAGGCTTGGCCATGGCATTGCAAGCACAACCGAATGTCTGGGCGTTAGCGGCTGACACCGACGGCATTGATGGGGTGGAAGACAACGCCGGCGCGGTTGTGACGCCTGACACTTTGGCGCGTTGCGCGCTTGCTGGCATCAAGCCTTCCGACCATGCGGATCGCAACGACAGCTACCGTTTGTTTGAAGCCTTGGGCGACTTGGTGGTCAGCGGCCCCACCCATACCAATGTGAATGATTTCCGCGCTTTATTGGTGCTCTAGTTTCATTCGCCCGACGCGTTCAAAACTTTCAGTTGCAAGCCTGGCATGTCTGCAAAATCTTTGCCATTGAGCGTTAACAGCACACAGTTGTTTTCAATGGCTTGGGCGGCTATCCACAGGTCGTTGTACCTGGGACGCGGTGATCTCCCCGCTTGTTTCAAAGAAGCGCACAGCAACCCGAATGCATCGGCGGTGTGTTTTGAAATACCCAACATCGGGCTGCTTTCAATCTGACGAAAAAAAGCGGCGCGGCGAGCCCGTTCTGCCGGATCTGCACAGGTATGAACACCATAGCTGAGCTCGCCCAAAGAAACAACAGAGGTCATGACAGTTGCATCCCCGGTGCCATTAATCAGTGCTTGTTTTGTTAACTGCCCGGTTGCCAAGGCGACCCAGATGCAACTGTCCCAAATCACTCCCATGGGTTGGCCACACTGTCGTCAAATCCCTGCTTGCTGTCATTCAGCCATTCATCGGCTTGTGCGGGACTCAATGAGGGCAACTTGATACCGGCCAGCACCTGCGAAGCAGTCATGCTTCGAGTTGGCGGGCTCAGTTGCGCAATCAAGGCGTTGTTGCGTGAAATACCCAAGGTCTGCCCGCGACTGGTTACTTTGTCGAGTATGTCGCTCGTATTGCGGGCCAGTTCTGTGGCGCTGATGGTGTCCATGTGATTCAAAGTATGTATTGGTATGTATATTATGCATTTTTAGCGCCGATGTTCAAGCCAAAAGCATGTGCTGCAGGGGGAATGCGCCAATTGAACATCAGCGCTTTATTCGGCAACATGATCATTCATGCCTAGAGGCAACAAACAAGCAGGGCAAAAGTATGACCACATTTTCTAAACCCATGGTGATGACCGAGCGCCAACGCCGTTTCAGGGACACTTACCGCGCCAACATCAGTCCTTTTTACAACGGCTTGCTGCATGTCGGTGTGATGTACGCAGTAGGCATTGGCTTGTTGCTGTTTTGTTTCAATCAGCTAGATCACGCCACCTGGGCATGGCTCATGGTGCTGCCCGTGGCTGTCGCAGGTAACTTTGGTGAATGGGCGATGCACAAATATGTGATGCACCGTCAGATCGATGTGTTTGCACTGCGCGCTATTTACGACCGCCATACCCGCCAGCACCACCAGTATTTCACCGACACCAACTACACCATCGACAGCGTGCGCGAATTTCGCATTGTGTTTTTTCCGTGGCGTGTGCTGACGGTGTTGGGTGTGGGTGGTGGTGCTCTCGCACTTGTCAGCGCGTATGTGTTTGGCGCGAATGCCGGTTACATCACGTACATGACGGTGATCGGCCACTATGTGTTGTACGAGACATTCCACTATTGCTGCCACATCCAAGAAAACGCTTTTGTGCGGCACATGCCGTTCATCAACACCATACGTCGCCATCACGCCGCACACCATAACCTTGGCATCATGATGCATAAGAACATGAACCTGACGTTTCCGCTCGCGGATTGGGTCATGGGCACCAGCGATGTCAAGCGTTCATTGCTGGGTACTTTGTTCAATGGGTTTGATGAATCGCATATTGACCCTGCGCTGAAGCCGGTGATTGAAAAATTTCGTGATGGCAAGGTGCAAGAGACAAGCGTGACGCTGGAAGGGCCTGTGTTGAATGCGCAAGAGAGGGCGGTGTTGGGGACTTAAAAAACCGGTGATTCAGGGACCTTGGGGTTCAGAGGCTGGATTTCAAACCACTCGTCCATCCACCACCACTTTGTCAACCAATCGGTCATCGCCCAGTACCACCATGGCAAAGAGTTGTTCTTCCAAGCTGTTCGCTGCTGCGGTTCGACGTGCCAACAAAGGGGTGGCGTTGGGGTTGAGTATGATGAAGTCGGCCTCGCAGCCGATGTTCAAATTGCCACACAGGCCGTCAAGCCCGAGCGCATTGGCGGCACCTGCCGTGTGTAACCACCACACATGATTGGCCGATAGAGAGTGTCCCGATTTGCCCACACTTTGTCTGGCCACGGTGTAGGCCGCATGCATGGTGTGAAACGGACTGAAGCTGGTGCCGCCGCCCACGTCGCTGGCCAGGCCGTGTTGGAGCCGGTGCGATTGCGCCAATGTGAAATCGAAAAAACCGCTGTCCAAAAACAAATTGCTGGTGGGGCACACCGCAGCAGAGGCACCGCGCTCGGCCATCAGGTCGCGGTCGCTCGCATCCAAGTGCAAGCAATGTGCATACACCGATCGTTCACGCAGCAAACCCATGTCTTCATACACGCCTAGGTAACTGCGCGAATGGGGAAACAGCTCGGCCACCCAACGGATTTCATCGGCGTTTTCAGCCACATGGGTTTGTACCCACACATCGGCATGAGCTTGGGCCAATTCACCGGCCCCCCGCAATTGCGCGTCGCTGGAAGTGGGTGCAAAACGCGGTGTGATGGCATAACCTAATCGGCCCACGCCGTGCCAGCGTTGGATCAGTGCCTCAGTTTCATACAGGCTTTGCGC
>SXWY01000141.1 GCA_005789825.1 Burkholderiales bacterium
ACGTTGAGAACATCATTCAAAAATTGCTGCAAAACTGCAATTACGATGTCGAGCGCGCCCAGCGCGGCATTTTTGATATCGACGAGAGTGACACGATGTCCCGCAAATCTGACAACCCATCCATCACCCGCGATGTATCGGGTGAAGGTGTGCAGCAAGCGCTGCTCAAATTGATCGAAGGCACCATGGCCAGCGTGCCGCCGCAAGGCGGGCGCAAGCACCCTAACCAAGATTTTTTGCAAGTGGACACCACCAACATCTTGTTCATTTGTGGCGGTGCGTTTGCGGGGTTGGAAAAAGTCATCGAAAACCGCACCGAACGTTCAGGCATTGGTTTCAGTGCTGTCGTCAAAACCAAAAAAGAACGCAGCCTCACCGAAATGTTCGGCCAAGTAGAACCGGAAGACTTGATCAAATTCGGCCTGATTCCCGAATTGGTGGGCCGCCTGCCTGTGGTGACCACGCTCAGCGAATTGACAGAGGATGCCTTGGTGCAAATCCTCACCGAACCCAAAAATGCCTTGGTCAAGCAGTACGGCAAGCTGTTCGCCATGGAAGGCGTGGAGCTGGAAATTCGTCCTTCTGCGCTCAAAGCCATCGCCAAAAAAGCCTTGGATCGCAAAACGGGTGCTCGCGGATTGCGTTCCATCATTGAACAATCGCTGATTGACACCATGTACGAGTTGCCCAACAGCAGCAATGTTGAAAAAGTGGTGGTTGAAGAATCCACTGTAGAAGAAAACAAGCCCCCGTTGTTGGTATACCGAGAGGCCGCTAAAAAGGCCTGATTCCCTCCCCAACGGGCTGGTGCATTGCCAGCCCTTTTTTTGATTGGAAGTTTGACCATGTCCGGACAAACCCATTTGCCCTCCGAGCCCATCACCTTACCCATGTTGCCTCTGCGTGATGTGGTGGTGTTTCCGCACATGGTCATCCCGTTGTTTGTAGGTCGGCCCAAAAGCATCAAAGCCCTTGAAACCGCCATGAGCGCCGACCGCAGCATCATGTTGGTGGCCCAAAAAACTGCAGCCAAAGACGAACCAGCGGTCGGCGATATGTTCGAAGTGGGTTGCGTGTCCACCATTTTGCAAATGCTCAAATTGCCCGACGGCACGGTCAAGGTGTTGGTCGAAGGCCAGCAACGTGCGCAAGTCAACCACATCGAAGATGGCCCCTTGCATTTTGTGTGCAACCTGACGCCTGTCAATCTTCCCGCGTCGACCGAATCTGACACCGAAGTCGAGGCATTGCGCCGTGCGGTCATGCAGCAGTTTGACCAGTACGTCAAGCTGAACAAAAAAATCCCGCCGGAGATTTTGACGTCCATTGCCAGCATTGATGACCCGGGCCGGTTGGCAGACACCATCGCGGCGCATTTGCCGCTCAAATTGGAAAACAAACAAGCCGTGCTCGATTTGCCCGATGTCAAAGCGCGCTTGGAAAACCTGTTCACCCAACTCGAGCGCGAAGTGGACATTTTGAATGTGGATAAACGCATTCGCGGTCGTGTCAAACGCCAGATGGAGAAAAACCAGCGCGACTTTTATTTGAACGAGCAGGTCAAAGCCATTCAAAAAGAACTCGGTGAAGGCGAAGAAGGTGCAGACATTGAAGAGATCGAGAAAAAGATCAAAGCCGCTCGCATGCCGTTGGAAGCACGCAAAAAAGCCGAAGCCGAACTGAAAAAACTGAAATTGATGTCGCCCATGTCGGCTGAAGCCACGGTGGTGCGCAATTACATCGATGTGATGGTCAATTTGCCTTGGAGCAAAAAAACCAAAATCAAACACGATCTGATGAACGCCGAAACGGTGCTCAACGAAGACCATTTCGGCTTAGAAAAGGTCAAAGACCGCATCCTGGAATATTTGGCGGTACAGCAGCGCGTCGACAAAGTGAAAGCACCTATTTTGTGTCTGGTCGGCCCACCGGGCGTGGGCAAAACTTCTCTCGGCCAATCGATTGCCAAAGCCACTGGCCGCAAATATGTGCGCATGGCCTTGGGCGGTATGCGCGACGAAGCCGAAATTCGCGGGCACCGCCGAACCTACATTGGCGCATTGCCGGGTAAGGTCATGCAAAACCTGACGAAAGTGAACACACGCAACCCTCTGTTTTTGCTCGATGAAATTGACAAGCTGGGTTCGGATTTCCGAGGCGACCCCTCCAGCGCATTGCTTGAAGTGCTGGACCCCGAGCAAAACAACACCTTCAACGACCATTACGTGGAGGTCGATTTCGACCTGAGCGATGTGATGTTTGTCGCCACATCCAACTCTATGAATATTCCACCTGCGCTGTTGGACCGCATGGAGGTCATCCGTTTATCGGGTTACACCGAGGACGAAAAAATTAACATCGCTTTGCGTTATCTGATTCCTAAGCAATTGAAAAACAACGGTATCAAAGAAGAAGAACTGTTGATCGAAGAATCTGCCGTGCGCGATATCGTGCGCTACTACACACGCGAAGCTGGGGTGCGTTCTTTGGAGAGGGAAATCTCCAAAATTTGTCGCAAAGTGGTCAAAGCTTTGCTGCTGAAGTCGCTCACGCCCAAAGTCTTGGTCAACGCTGAGAATTTGAATGATTTCTTGAGCGTTCGCAAATACACCTATGGCCGCGCAGAACAGCAAAACCAAGTGGGACAAGTCGTGGGTTTGGCCTGGACCGAGGTCGGTGGCGATTTGCTCACCATCGAAGCTGCCACCATGCCTGGCAAAGGTGCCATCACGCGTACCGGTTCATTGGGTGATGTGATGAAAGAGTCGGTCGAAGCTGCACGCACCGTTGTACGCAGCAGAGCTTTGTCCTTGGGCATCAAGCCCGCAGACTTTGAAAAGAAAGACATTCACATTCACGTGCCAGACGGCGCTACGCCCAAGGATGGACCCAGCGCAGGTGCCGCCATGACCTTGGCGATGGTGTCCGCGCTGACCGGCATACCCGTGCGCAGTGATGTGGCCATGACCGGCGAAATCACGTTGCGTGGAGAAGTCACCGCAATTGGCGGCTTGAAAGAAAAATTGCTTGCCGCATTGCGTGGCGGTATCAAAACCGTGCTGATTCCCGAAGAAAACATCAAAGATTTGCAGGAAATTCCTGACAACGTCAAAGCCAACCTCGAGATCGTGCCGGTGCGCTGGTTGGACAAAGTCTTGGAAATTGCCCTCGAGCACATGCCAACGCCATTGCCAGAAGAAGAGGTGGAAGTTCCTCCTGCCACCAAAGTGGAAGACGTACCCGCGGTGGCGGTGAAGCATTGAATGGGTAAGGCAGGGCATTTTTTTAGGCTATACTTTGCCCCTCATGCGGGAGTAGCTCAGTTG
>SXWY01000018.1 GCA_005789825.1 Burkholderiales bacterium
CCAGACCCGCATTGGTTGGCTTAAGCAGCCAAGCCGCCAGATTCGATTTCCAACAACATCTGCGACAGCATGCGCTTTTGCTTGTCGTCTGAGGACTGTTCCAGCGCATCGTTCAGCACCTCGCGGATATCAGCAGCTTCAACCCACTCCATGTCCCATTCAGGAAACAGTCGTTCGCGAATTTCATCTTCTTGGCTCAACACCACCACATGGGTGTGGCGTGGATCGGCTGCGATACGCGCTATCAACTGAGTGACATTGTCATGCGGCCCTTCCAGCCATTGGAAAAAAATTCCTTGCCCGTAAACCAACAAGCCAGTGATGCCTAGCCTGGGGTTGTGGTGTCTGGCTGTGGCAATGATGCTGGCGATCGCTTCTTTGTCCATGCCTGTTGATGCCTGACTGCAATAGACCAAATTGTGGATAGAACGGCCAGAATGGCCTTCGTCGTTTTGTGATGCGTAAATAGGATTCACAAGGGGGCCTGTGGGTTGATCTCAGTTTTGGACTGGAATCCTGAGATATGAAGCTTAAATGCGGTGCATGGCCTTGACTATAGCCCAACGATGGCAACCATCAAACAATGTGTCAGACATGAAGTCCAGCCCATATTTGATGCATGGTTGCAGCCATTGCTTTTTCTGTCGGTGAACCATCACACCAGAGGGAACCAGCCCTGCTCAATCGCGCAATAACTGCCTGAGCATACGCTGCGGGCTCGCCAAAAAATCGCGCGAAACCTGAAAGTGTTCTGTGTCTTCGTATGCCACCGGTGCAATACCATCTTGGCTGAATTGGTAAATGCTGGACTCTGGATAGGCCATGAGTATGGCTGAATGCGTAGCGATGATGAACTGCGAACCTTGCTGTACCAAGTCATGCATACGGGACAGCACAGCCAACTGACGTTGTGGCGATAGAGCTGCTTCAGGTTCGTCCAAAATATACAAGCCCTGCCCTTTGAATCGCTGCGTCATCAACGTCATGAATGATTCACCGTGCGATTGATGGTGCAAAGACACGCCTCCATAACCATCAATGATGCGCGGTGCCGTCAGAGGCTCGGCATCGAGTTTGTCAATTTCGCTGGCGACGTTGTAAAAACTTTCGGCACGCAAAAAATATCCGGTGCGTGGTTTGCGAAAACCTTTGGCAATACGCAAATAACGGTACAAATCTGAGTGTGTGCTGTTCGTTCCGAAATTGAAATTTTTGGAACCGCCCTCGGCGTTAAAACCAAAAGACACGGCAATGGCTTCTAACAAGGTGGATTTGCCTGAGCCGTTATCGCCCACCAAATAGGTGATTTTGGGATGCATCTCTAAGTGGTCGAGCATTCGAACAGCAGGCAAGCTAAACGGATAGTTGTCAAATGATTCAACGATGTCACGGCGCAAACTGATGCGACTGATGAATTGGGGGGAAACCATGGGAATTGCTTGAATCATGAACGAACGCAAACTCAACCGAATAAAGCCATCAATTCAAAATTGGCAAGTGCAAAAGATCAGTCAAGATGAAGCGACTGTACAGACATATAACCACCATTGCCGTAAGCCAAAGGCTTGCTGTCATGGGTGCTGATACGTTCAACCCGCCCTACAAATAGCAAATGGTCTCCCCCAGGGTGTGTGGTTTGCAAACTGCATTCCAAATAAGAAGCACAACCCGCGATCAATGGCACGCCACCTAAGCCGGCTTGATAGTCAATACCTTCAAAACGGTTCACACCCGAAGACGCAAACCGGTTGGAAATAGGCACTTGGTCTTGGGCCAGTATGTTGACGGCAAATTGCTGTGCATTTTGGTAGGTGAGAAAACTCCGGGCGTTCAAGCGCAAGCTCCACACAATCAACGGTGGATCCAGTGACAACGAGCTGAACGAGTTGGCAGTGATGCCTTCGGGTTGCCCATGGGCATCGAGCGCGGTGATGACGGTCACGCCAGTCACAAAAGAGCCCAAACAACGTCGCAATTCCATTGGGTCCAGTGCGGGCAAAGCCGCTTGGGTGTCTATCGTCACGGTCATGGTTAAAAAAAGAAAAAGATGGACAGTGCGGTATGGCAACAAAACCTCTATTGTCGGTGATGTGGGAAATGAGCTATCTCGGCTCCCTCTTGCGCCCGAAACCTTGGACAGACATGGTTTGTTAGCATGCAAGCACGAAGAAAGGAATACCTTCCATGTTGCTCAGATCATTGCTTTTTGTGCCCGGTGACAGTGAAAAAAAATTGGCCAAAGCTGAGGGCACCGGTGCCGATGCTTTGTTGCTTGATCTTGAAGACGCGGTGTCGCAAGAGCGCTTACCGGTTGCCCGTGGTTTGGTGCGAGATTATTTGACATCCCACCCACGAGATCGCCAGCAAGTATGGGTGCGAATCAACCCACTGAACACACCACTTGCTCTGCCCGACTTGGTAGCTGTCATGGCCGGACAGCCGGACGGTATCGTGTTGCCCAAGCCATTGAACGCGAGTGACGTGTTGCAACTCGACCATTTTTTGAGTGCGCTTGAGGAGCGAGAAGGTATTGCGTTTGGCCACACCCGTATCTTGCCTGTGGCCACCGAGGTCGCAGGTGCACTGTTTTCTTTGAACACCTATGCTGGTTGCTCCGCACGGCTTGCGGGATTGACATGGGGCGCTGAAGACCTGGCCACATCCGTGGGTGCCAGCACCAACAAAAAAGACAACGGCGAATTCGACGACACATTTGTGCTGGCGCGGTCCTTGTGTTTGCTGGCAGCTGCACATGCGGGTGTGCAAGCGATTGACACCTTGAGCGTGGACTTTCGCAACAGCGAGTTGTTGCAAGCCGATGTAAAACGCGCCAGACGCCAAGGTTTCAGCGGCAAACTGGCCATTCATCCCGATCAAGTTTCCATCATCAACCAAGGCTTTCAAGCCACTGCCGAAGAACTGCAACATGCACAACGCATTGTGGATGCGTTTGCCCAAGCACAGGGCGCGGGCGCGGTGCAATTGGATGGCAAGATGGTGGACAAACCCCATTTGACGCTGGCACAGCGCTTACTTGCCAACAACCCAAGGATCTGAAGATGGCCGGACTGTATTTCGAAGAATTTTTTGTAGGGCAAGTTTTCAAGCACGCCATCAGACGCACGGTTTCGGAAATGGACAACATCATGTTCTCGGCGCTCACGCACAACCCAGCAGCGTTGCATTTGGATGAAGAATATTGCAAGCACCATACCGAATACGGACAGCGCATTGTCAACAGTGTTTTCACACTGGGCTTGATCGTGGGTGTGTCTGTGGGCGACACGACGCTGGGTACCACTGTGGCCAATTTGGGCTGGGACGAAGTGAGGTTTCCCAAACCGCTGTTTCATGGCGACACGGTACATGTCGAAACCGAGGTCATGGAATTGCGTGACAGCAAATCCAGACCCAACAACGGCATCGTGATTTTTGAGCACCGTGGTTTTAACCAACACAGTGTGTTGGTGGCCTCATGCAAACGCTCTGCCTTGATGTTGAGACAACCCAATGCAGACAAAAAATGAATTGAATAGTTTTTCAAATGATTTTTATTAATTGAAAATAATTACTATCAAAGAGCCCTTTTGACTGGGGTTTTTGGTTTTTTTATTCTCGTGTCAATCGTTAAGATGTTTGGAGGCTATATTGCCTTTTTTTGCTTGAGGAAACTAAGTGATCTTTAAAAAAATCTCTGCCATCACCTTGGCTGTGACAGCGTTGGTCGCTACGACAACTTTTGCCCAGGACAAAAATTTGTCCACCTTGCAACGCATGGGCAACACTGACACCAACATGAACATTCCTACCGTTCCACAAGAAGGTAAGAATGCCGACGCCATCCGCGCGAACTTGAAAAAAATCAAATTGCCCGATGGTTTCAAAATCGACTTGTACGCTGTTGTTCCTGACGCGCGTTACATGGCCGTCGCTCCTTCCACCAACATGTTGTTTGTCGGTACACGCAAGACCAACGTCTGGGCTGTGACCAACCGCAACAACGGTGACGCCGCGACCGAAGTCAAGCCTTTCGCGCCAGCCATCAAATTCAGCAACCCCAATGGCGTTTGTTTCACCAGAGACGGTTTCTTGGTGGTAGCTGAATCCAACCGCATGTTGCACTTCCCTGCTGCCGAATACTTCTACGAAGGTCCGGACGTCGCAGTTGGTGTGGTCGTGCCCGAAGGCAAAATGATCCCTGTGGAAGAGCAGTCTTTCAACCACACAGGTCGTGTTTGCAAAATCGACAACGATGGAAAAATCTATGTCACATTGGGCCAACCTTACAACGTCCAACCCAAAGACAAAGTGGCTTTGTATGAAGAAGTCGGCATCGGTGGCGTGATCCGGTACAACGGTATCGATGGAACAGGCCGCATGGTTTACGCCAAAGGCATGCGTAATCCTGCCGGCATCACCATCGGACCAAAGGGCGACATTTGGACAACCGACAACCAAGTGGACGGTTTGGGTGATGACATCCCACCAGGCGAGTTGAACAAACTCACCAAGGCTGGCGAGCATTTTGGCTTCCCGTTCTACAACGGTCGGTTCAAAGTGGCAGGTTCTGCTGCTGCGCCAGATTTGGCCAACATGCCTGAACCCGAAGGTCTGATCTCTCCCCAAGTTGAGTTCCCTGCACACCAAGCGCAGTTGGGCGTGACACACTACACAGGCACTGCTTTCCCCGCAAAATACCGCGGCGGTTTGTTTGTGGCTGCACACGGCTCTTGGAACCGCACAACACCTAGCGGTTACTTGATCAACTTTGTGCCAGTCAATGCCGACGGTAATGCAGGTCCTGCTGAAGTGTTTGCAGATGGCTTCCTGGACAAGAACACCAACCGCGCGTTGGGCCGTCCTGTCGATGTGGCTAACCTGCCTGATGGATCAATCCTCGTGTCTGATGACTACGCAGGCGCTATCTATCGCATCAGCTACACCGGAAACTGATTCAACTTGCTGCACGGGTGAATAACCCGTGCTCAACTTGATAAAGTACAGTGGGGCCTCTTCGGAGGCCCCATTTTTTACGAGATAAACATGAAAAAAACCATTGCTTTGCTTTTGATGTCATCCGCCATTTGCTGGGCTGACGATATTTCTGCGGGACGTGCCAAAGCCGATGCCGCCTGTGCGCTTTGCCACGGTGTCAACGGCATTGCCAGCATGCCCAGTGCGCCCAATTTGGCTGGTCAACAGGCCATTTATCTGAGCGAGCAGCTGAAAAATTACCGAAGCGGCAAACGCCACCATGAAGTCATGGGCGTCATTGCCAAACCACTCACAGACGCAGAAATCGAGCAATTGGCAGCGTGGTACAGCAGCATGAAAGTCACCGTTGAAGCGCCTTAAGTCTCTTTCATTGGGCGGTATGTGTTGTATAGCTTTGATGGGTTTATTCAAAGATGTACATGCCGCGAAAAGCATCCGTTTTTTGACAGCGGGTGAATTGCAATCCAGCCTTTTGTCCGAATCTGAAAATATCCGATTCAACGGTCGCAACTACATCATGGGTGTGGTGGATGCGCTGATGCTCACCAAAGCCTCGCCTGTGTGCATGAACGAAAAAACCGAAATCAACACCATCACAGATCTGGTGCGTGTGCAAATGCAACAGCGGCCAGACTTGCTTCGCTACAACGCAGCCAGCGTGGTGAGAGAAGTCATGGTCGCCAATTTTCCCTGTGTCTGAAACGTCCTTGCCGTTTGACATTTCCGCATGATGTATATCGTTGCGATCGCTTGGATGTTCGTGGTCACCCTGATGGCGGTGGTAGAAGCTGTGGCCCCCAACGGAAGTGTGCTGGGTGCCATCGTGACATTTTTGTTTTACGGCATATTGCCTTTGGGTTTGGTGTTGTACCTGTTGGGCACACCTCTGCGAAGACGTCATAACAAAGCCAAAGAAGTCGCTGAGCAAGAAAAGGAAACAGGCATCGGGTAGGATTTGGCATGACTTACGATGCCACGCTCCCCTACCCCAGAGACCTGGTTGGTTATGGCCGCAACCCACCACATGCCCACTGGCCTGGTGGCGCCAGGATCGCTCTTCAATTTGTTCTGAACTACGAAGAAGGCGCAGAAAACGCCACACTGCACGGCGACGCAGGCTCGGAACAATTTCTGTCTGAAATGTTCAACCCGCCCAGCTTCGCTGATCGCCACTTGACCATGGAAGGCATTTACGAATACGGCTCTCGTGCAGGGGTCTGGCGCATCTTGAAAGCATTTGAAACAAGGCGTTTGCCTTTGACGGTGTTTGGGGTCAGCATGGCGTTGCAACGCCACCCCGAATTGACCGCTGCCTTTGTCGAACTCGGCCACGAAATTGCTTGCCATGGTTGGCGCTGGATCAACTACCAGCGAGTTGACGAAGCCACTGAACGCGAGCATATGCAAACCGCCATTGACACCATTCGTCAGATGACAGGCCAAACACCTGCGGGTTGGTACACCGGTCGAGACAGCCCCAACACGCGCCGTTTGTTGCTGGACCATGGCGGCTTTGAATACGACAGCGATTACTACGGGGACGATTTGCCCTTTTGGATGAAAGTGCGCAAATCTGATGGGGAACTGGTACCGCATTTGGTGGTGCCTTACACAATGGATGTCAACGATATGCGGTTTGCATTGCCTCAAGGTTTTTCACAGGCAGACGATTTTTTTGTGTACCTGCGTGACAGCTTTGATGTGTTGTACGCTGAAGGTGAGACAACCCCCAAGATGATGAGCGTGGGCATGCATTGCCGATTGCTTGGTCGACCTGGACGCATGCTTGCCCTGCAAAAATTCTTGGACCATGTGCAAAAACACGACAAAGTGTGGGTGTGTAAACGGATTGATATTGCCCGCCATTGGAAAGCCAAGCACCCTTTCAGACCGACCAGCCTCTCTTGAACCTCCCATGAACACTTATGAACGCATCGACCAATGGATTGACCAGCACTTTGACGAGCAAGTGAAATTTTTGCAAGAGCTGGTTCGTGTGCCCACCGACACCCCTCCCGGTCACAACACACCCCATGCGCTTCGCACCGCAGAGTTGCTGCAACACATGGGCATGCCAGCCGAGCAATTTGAAATTCCCCAAGCACTTGTGCAAGAGCATGGTTTGACCTCTATCACCAACCTGATTGTTCGCAGGCGTTACGGCGAAGGGCGCGTGGTGGCTTTGAATGCCCATGGCGATGTGGTTCCACCCGGTGAAGGTTGGACACATGACCCTTACGGTGCCACCATTGAAGACGGTAAGTTGTACGGGCGTGCTTGCGCTGTGAGTAAATGCGATTTTTCGACCTTCACCTTTGCGGTTCGGGCGCTAGAGGCTGTGGCAAAACCCAGCAAAGGCTCGGTCGAATTGCACTTCACCTATGACGAAGAATTTGGTGGCGAATTGGGTCCGGGCTGGTTGCTGGCCAACGGCCACACCAATCCAGATTTGATGATGGCGGCAGGTTTCAGCTACCAAGTGGTCACTGCGCACAACGGGTGTTTGCAAATGGAAGTCACCGTCCACGGACGCATGGCACACGCAGCCATACCCGACAGTGGCGTTGATGCACTGCAAGCGGCAGTGGCTTTGCTCAATGCTTTGTATGCACAAAACACTTTGTATAAATCCATGCACTCAAAAGTACAAGGTATCAACCACCCTTATCTCAATGTCGGGGTGATTGAGGGCGGTACCAACACCAATGTGATTCCTGGGAAAGTCATGTTCAAACTTGACCGACGCATGATTCCTGAGGAAAACCCGGCGGATGTGGAAGCCAATATCCGAGAAGTGCTGGCCACTGCGGTTCGTGAACACAACGCCAAACGAGAACCTCAAGATGCTGTGCATATCGACATCAAACGCATCTTGATGGCCAAAGCCATGCAACCATTGGCTGGCAACCAACCGTTGGTTGATGCCTTGCAAAAACACGGCAGCCAAGTGTTTGGAGAACCCATCCCTGCGCTGGGAACACCGCTCTATACCGATGTGCGTTTGTACGTGGAACGCGGCATTCCAGGCGTGATTTATGGCGCTGGTCCGCGCACGGTTTTAGAGTCACATGCCAAACGCGCAGACGAACGCATTGACCTAGAAGATTTGCGACGTGCGACCAAAGTGGTTGCCCGCAGCTTGAGCGATTTATTGGCCTGACCAGTTCGCGCTGCACAACGCCGTGAATCACTCAGGGCGACAACCACACTGCACTGCGGTTGACGACGGCATGCGACCAGAAGATTTTGCCTATAAACAGTGCAGATGAAACACAGGCCTTGGCCCTAAAGTCGCACAAAGTTGCTTCAATCCGTGTTCGCACTTTCAGGAAATTGGGTAGAAAATGGCCGCGTCTCCACGAGCCCTTTACCATGAACAACCCGAATTTTGTCCACTGGATAGACCACCCGTTGGTACAGCACAAGCTGAGCTTGATGCGCAACAAAAACGCCAGCACCAACAGTTTTCGCACTTTGCTCAACGAACTGTCAACCTTGATGGCTTACGAAGTCACGCGAGACATGGAAGTGAGTTATGTGACGATTGAAACTCCCCTTGAAACCATGCAGGCACCTTGCATCGATGGGAAAAAACTGGCCATCATTTGCATACTGCGAGGCGGCACAGGTTTTTTGGATGGCATGCTCAAAATCGTCCCCGGCGCCAGGGTGGGTCATGTCGGTCTCTACCGTGACCCCCACACTTTGGAGTCGGTGGAATATTTTTTCAAGGCGCCTCAAAACATGCATGAACGCGACGCGATTGTGGTGGACGCGATGTTGGCAACAGGCAATTCAGCCGTCGCGGCCATCACCCGCATCAAACAAACCCAACCTAAATCGATCAAATTCATGTGTTTGCTGGCTTGCCCTGAAGGCATATCCAACATGCGCGAAGCCCATCCAGATGTGCATATTTACACCGCAGCCATCGACCGCCAATTGAATGAAGACGGCTACATACTTCCAGGCTTGGGTGACGCAGGAGACAGAATATTTGGCACCAAATAACAGGGTGTTTTACAGGCAACTTTTTATTTTGTGGCCTCAATTTGCAAAGTCAATAGGTGAATGTCAGGCGCCCTAAAACACGCCACCTCCGCTGTTTCACCCTTGAAGTCACTGGGGTTCCACTCTAGTATGGACATCACTTGATTGGAGACGCCCATGCTATCTGCCTTCATGCTGCTGACCGCTTTGAGCGTCAGCAATATTTCAGATGCCGATTTGGAAAGCTACTACTGGGATTGCGACGCTGCATTCATGAAAGGCAGCTTGGGTGGCCAAGACATGAACAGCTGCTTGCAAATCACCGAGCAATTTCAAAAACTGCGCTTCAACAACGACCGCGAAGCTTTCATGGAATATTGGAACGACCACAAATACAAAGAGTGGGAGAGTCGCGGTTTCTATCGCTTGTGATCTGCGCGACTTGGCCGTCAGGCTTGGGTGAGTAATTCGACCACGCTGGCCATGCGCTGATGCGGGTCTGCCTGCACCAACAAAGATTGCTTTTGCTCGGGTTCAAGGGGCAGTACCTCGGCCAAACGATTGGCCAACCATCCGCAATCGTCTAATTGGTAGGGTGCGAACAAAGGGAGTTTGTCTTCAAGCCCTTGTTGCTGTGCGCTGGCAATCCACTGGCCCAAACGGTTTGCATGCAACTGCCATTGCGCTGGCAGCGAACACACCGGGTCTTGCGGCAAGTAGGTGACATGGCCTTGCCAAACCCCATAAGGGCCCGGCGACACATCGTGCAGTTCAAAGCGCAATCCGCCTTGGCACACCACACGCAACAAAGCAGGTTGTAGTTGTTCAAATTCACGGATATGCGCCATGCAACCATGGGAATACATCAATGGCTGCTCGCCGGGCACTTGCACTTCCCTGCCCTTTTTGATCCAAGCCACCCCAAACGGTGTGTTGTCGCGGTGACAACGCTTGATCAGATCCAGATACCGGACTTCAAAAATTTGGAGTTGCAGCATGCCGTCGGGAAAGACGCCATGGGACAGCGGAAACAATGGGATGCTGTCTGTGGTCATGGTGCCAATTGCAAATCGGTGATGGTGTAGCCACCTTCTATTTTTTCCACATGAAATAAGACCTTGTCACCGGCTTTGAGCTTGTCAATATTGACCTTGTCTTGGAGTCGAAACACCATGGTCATCCCAGGCATTTCTAAGTTTTTGATTTCACCGTGCTTGAGCGTGATTTTGCGGTTGTCTGGGTCGAGCTTGCGCACCACCCCCTCGGCCATTACCAGTTCGGTTTCTGCCAGCGCAAATGGCGCCAAGCAAACAAAACCAACCATCCATATCGCCCTTGCCAGTGGCTTGGAATAACTCATAGAAAACCTCCTGAATGGGTGAAATACACATCGGATCATGGTTTTGTTTGACAGCGATCAATGCCCTGAGTCACCGCCGGTTGCGCATCCCTTACCATCGCAAGCAAGTTGGGCAGGCGATCAGGCAAATGAAGTTGGTTGGCTTGCGAGTCTTCACTGACGCGAGCACTCAAACCACCGAACAACACGGCGACCGGGCTAACTCTGAACAAAGCAATGTGCCAATCCAACATGAACACCCTCAAACCCAACCCCAATCTCTATAACCAAGTGTAGGGCTATCGCACCCTTGTCGGGCTGACCCAGAAAAAATCTCCCGTTCGCTATGGTGTCAAAATCATGCAGATGAATGTATTTTTTCTTCCGCTGTCCACTCTGACGGTTTTTTGCTGCCTGGTGCTGGCCTGGTTGCCTTTGCATGTCAGCGCCCAAACCCCCACCTTGCTGCGTATTTCTTCAGCGGCCGTGCCCCAAGACTGGCACGCCAAGATGTGGACCGTGTTCAAAGACAAGCTACAAGCCACAGCACCCGCTGAATTCAATGTACAAATTCACCTCAACAGCAGTTTGTTCAAACAAGCCGCAGAGGCCGCTGCCATGGCCCGTGGCAATTTAGAACTCAGCACCTTATCCCCTGCCGATCTGTCGCGCCAAGTGCCGTATTTTTCGGTGTTCACTGCTGGGTATGTGTTGCGAGACTTGGCCCATCAACAAAAGGTGTTCAACGGTCCGATTGGCGAAGAAGGTTTCAAGCAAGTCTCTGAGCGCATGGGCATCAAAATTTTGGCCACTGCTTATTTGGGTACGCGCCAATTGGTGCTGCGACAAGCGCGAGACGTGAAAACCCCTGCCGACCTCAAGGGCCTGAAATTGCGCATGCCCGCTTCCAAAGAATGGCTGTATTTGGGCGAAGCCTTGGGCGCAACGGCCACACCGCTGTCATTCGCAGAGGTCTACATGGCCCTCAAAACAGGCACCATCGATGCGCAAGACAACCCCTTGCCCACTGTGCGTGCAGCGCGCTTTCACGAGGTGAGTCAGCAAGTGGTATTGACCGCCCATTTGGTCGACGCCTTGTTCATCGCGATCAGCCAAAAGACCTGGGATGCCCTGACACCCACACAACGTCAAAAGGTGCAACAGGCTGCGCAAGACGCTGCGCGCTACAACAACGAACAACGCTTGGCCGAAGAAAAAAATATCTTGGACTACATGAAGCAACAAGGGCTGCGCATCACCACGCCCGATGTCGCCGCGTTCAAACAACAAGTCACACAGCGCTATAAATCTTCCGACTTGGCCGCCACTTGGCCGCCGGGTTTGTTGGCTCGCATTGAAGCGGTTCGCTGAGGCATGGCACATTTCAAGCGTTGGCTAGATCACGTGGGTGGTCTTCTTTTTTTGGCTTTGTTTGTGGTGTTTATTTTGCAAATCGGCGCCCGGTTTTTATGGAACCAGCCCCTGCCATGGACCGATGAATTGGCCGTGGTGCTGTACCTGTGGGTGATTTTTTGGGCGTGTGCGTTCATGGTGCCTGCATCCAACCATGTATCAGTAGACATCTTCATACAACATTTACCAGCGGCACTGCGTATGTGGTTTAAGACCGCAGGTCAGCTGATGCTGGGTGGCTTGGCGCTTTGGGCCTTGCCTGCCAGCTGGGACTATGTGTGGTTCATGCGGCGTGAGGCCACCGCGGTCATGGGCTTACCATTGTTCTGGGTGTTCTTGCCATTGTTGGTGGCCTTGTTGATGATGGTGATCAAGACTTTGCACAGTGTCTGGCAACTACTCCATTCCATGAGGAAGTCCGCATGACTTTGGCGCTGTTGACCATGTTGGCGGTGATCGTCATGGGCCTGCTGCTGGGGCTGCCCATCGGTTTGGCCATGTGGATGTCGGGTGCCGCGTATTTGGCGGTCAAAGGACAAGACATGGGGCTGGTGGTCGAGCAAGTCGGACAAGGTCTGTTCAACAGTTATGTGTTGCTGGCGGTGCCCTTGTTTGTGTTTGCTGCGAATTTGATGAACGCGGGCACAGTGAGCGAGCGCATTTTTGATTTTTGTCGCTTGCTGGTGGGCCGCTTGCGCGGTGGCTTGGCACAGGTGGATATTTTGGTGAGCGTGGTTTTTTCCGGCATGAGTGGCAGCGCCTTGGCTGACGCGGCCGGACCGGGTTTGGTGACCATTCGGCAAATGTTGAAAAAACCCGAATACTCACCCGGCTTTGCAGGTTCAGTGGTGGTCGCCAGCGCCACGTTGGGGCCGATGATTCCACCGTCTATTCCCATGGTGATCTATGCGCTGGTTTCGGGGTCTTCGGTGGGCGCGCTGTTTTTGGGTGGCGTGTTGCCCGGCGTGTTGATGACCCTGTTGATGATGCTCACTGTGCACATCATCGCCACGCGTCGCGGCATGCCACGCGATGAACCCGTGCCGCGCGGTGAATGGTGGGGCATTGTTTGGCGTGGCGCAGCACCGCTGTCCTTGCCTGTGGTGCTTTTGGGCGGTATTTATTCGGGCGCATTCACCCCCACAGAAGCCGCTGCGGTGGCGGCTTTGCATGCGTTGGTGTTGTCGGCCTGGGTGTTCAAGGCACTGGGCTTGCAAGCATTTTGGGCGGTGGTGATCGATTCAGCCAAAGCCAGCGCGGTAATCACCATCATCTTGGCGGGTTCGTTCATGCTGCAGTATGCGTTCACCGCCGAAGGTGTGCCTCAGGCGATGGCGCTGTGGGTTGAACAACAACAGCTGCAACCCGTGGCGTTTTTGCTCATGGTCAACCTATTGTTTTTGATACTCGGTTGTTTTTTGGATGTATCCGTGCTGCTGCTGGTGTTTGTGCCCATGCTGCTGCCAGCGGTGGATTTGCTCGGTATCGACAAAGTGCATTTCGGTGTGTTGGTGGTGCTCAACATGATGATCGGCTTGATACATCCGCCGTTTGGCATGCTGTTGTTTGTCACCAAAGCGTTGACGGGCATTCCCATCATGGCCATGGTGCGCGAAGGCTGGTTGTTTTTGGTGATGTTGTTGGTGTTACTGGTCGCCATGACTTTGTTTCCACCGATCGTGCTGTGGCTACCCATGCAAATGGGTTATGTGCCTGGTTAAAAGAATGTCACAGCGCGTTCAAAGGAATTTTGGCGTAGGCAATGCCGTTGTCCTCTTTGGGTGGTAACTCCCCAGCCCGGATATTGATTTGTACCGCAGGCAATATCAACACCGGCATCTCCAGAGTGGCATCGCGTTGGGTGCGCATGTCTACAAAAGCGGCCTCACTGATGCCGTCGTGTACATGGATGTTTTTGGCCTTTTGCTCGGCCACTGTCGACTCAAAGGCCACGGGTCTGTCGGATGGCGGATAGTCATGGCACATGAACAGCCGGGTCGCAGGCGCCAAGCTAAGTATTTTTTTCACCGAGGCGTACAAGGTTTTGGCGTCACCCCCCGGGAAGTCGCAGCGAGCGGTGCCGACATCGGGCATGAACATGGTGTCACCCACGAACACAGCATCGCCAAATTGGTAAGCCACGCAAGCGGGCGTGTGTCCGGGCACAAACAAGCTGTGCCCGATCAGATCGCCCAGAGTGATGGTTTCGCCGTCTTTGAACAAATGGTCTGCATGGGCGTGGGTTTCCAAAATCCATTCAACCTTTAAATGGTTGTTTTTGACGAATTCGATGGCTTTGTCAGCGGATTGGTGGCTGGTGCGACCGGATTTCGGGTCATAGTCCAGCACAGAATCGATGATGGCGCATGCCGAGCCAGGTTTCTCAAAAACCACATAAGTCACCGTCCAAGTAACTGGGTCAAAAATGCCGTGAACCTAGGGACTTATCTTGGAATACGCCATGGTGAATGCCTTCTAAATTAGATTTTCAATAATATATTGACAGACTAACTATTTGTCAATATACTTTTAAGAACCATTTCCCATGCAGGACATTCCACCTATGCAAGCCGTAAGCTTTGACCTTGAAAAAATGAAAACATCCGCAGCCTTGGCCTGCCGGCTGCTGAAAGTGATGTCCAACCCTGACCGTCTGATGCTGCTGTGCCAGTTGTCGCAAAGTGAAAAACGGGTGGGTGAACTCGAAGAGATTTTGGGCATTGTGCAACCCACCTTGTCTCAGCAACTCACCGTGCTGCGCGAGGAAGAACTGGTCACGACCCGCCGCGAAGGAAAAAACATCTACTACCAGATCGCCAGCCCGCAAGCCATGGCCATCATGGCGGTCATGTACGAGCAATTTTGTAACAACAACGAAGGAGAACCTGTATGAACATAGATTGGTTGCATTTCACGCCTTGGGCGTCTATCACCGGCGGTGTTCTCCTGGGCGTCGCTTCGGCCATGTTCATTTTGCTCAACGGCCGAATTTTGGGCATCAGCGGCATCTTGGGCGGATTGCTGCCTCCCAAAATGGCTGACAGTCTGTGGCGGGTCGCCTTTTTAGCGGGCATGTTTTGTGCCCCGATGGTGTTCAACGCTTTGGCACCGGTGGGTTTTGCCAGCCCTCCCCGTGTGGATGCCGACCTGCTGACCGTGGTTGCCGCCGGCCTGTTGGTTGGCACCGGCACCCGTTACGCCGGTGGTTGCACCAGCGGCCATGGCGTTTGTGGTTTGTCGCGGTTGTCACCGCGCTCCTTGGTTGCCACGATGTCCTTCATGGGCGCGGGCTTCCTGGTGGTCTATCTCGTTCGTCACGCCATCTAACAGGAGTCAACCATGCTCAAAAACAGCGTTATTCACCGCGTCAGCGAATTTTTGGTCGGCCTCTTATTTGGTCTGGGCCTGATCCTCTCGGGCATGACCGACCCGGGCAAAGTCATCGGTTTCCTCGACCTGTTTGGTTTATGGGATCCTTCATTGGCTCTTGTGATGGGCGGAGCGATTGCCGTCGGTTTTTTTGCATTCACGCTGGCCAAAAAACGCACCACCAATTTTTTGGGCGGCTTGTTGCGTTTACCTACCCAAAACCAAATCGATAAGCCGTTGGTGATTGGCAGCCTGCTGTTTGGTGCCGGTTGGGGATTGGCCGGTTTTTGTCCCGGCCCAGCATGGGTGTCTATGGCTTCAGGTCAACCCAAGGCGTTGGTGTTTGTCGTCGCCATGTTGGTAGGCATGGTCGGCTTTGAACTGATGGACCGGTTTATCCACGCACCACGCAAAGCCAAACTCCATACAGTTTGATGCTGTCTGATCTGCTTTGGCTACCCCGTCTGGCTTTGCTGCAATGGGTTCGCAATCACAACACAGGCATGTGTTGAAGAAACATTTGAGCGGCCAAGTTTTTTTGACCCACTAGCAAACCATACAAACGCTGATACCTGAGGTGATCACCACCCGCTGAGCATCAGCATGAACCGTTTAAACCACGGCAACATCAATAGGCGTCAGTCCTGCAATTTGGCCGTGCATATGGTCCCCTGGCTGCACCGGGCCCACACCTTCGGGCGTGCCGCTGAAAATCAGGTCGCCGGGTTGCAGTTCAAACAAGGTAGAGAGATTGGCAATCGTCTCGTCGATCGACCAAATCAAGTGACTGAGATGGCTTTGCTGACGCACCTCACCGTTGACTTGCAATGAAATTTGGGCATCCCCTATTTCACCGACTTGCGCCTTGGGGTGGAGCAGACCAACGGGTGCGCTAGAGTCAAAAGCTTTGCCAATTTCCCACGGTCTGCCCTGCTCTCGCATTTTGATTTGCAAATCACGGCGCGTCATGTCTAAACCCACGGCATAGCCAAATATATGGGCGGCAGCTTCCTCCACCGCGATATTTTTTCCACCTTTCCCCAAGGCCACCACCAGTTCCACTTCGTAGTGGAAATTGGCAGTCAAAGACGGATAGGGAATGGCCAAGGTTTGTCCTTGGGGAACCGCCACCACCGATTGCGCATCGCCGGGTTTGCAAAAAAAGAACGGCGGCTCGCGGTCCGGGTCAAAACCCATTTCCTTGGCATGTGCGGCATAGTTGCGGCCCACACAATACACACGACGCACAGGAAAAAAACGGTCACTGTCGGCTACTGGCAACGCATGGATGGGTGGGGGCTGAAACACATAGTTCATTGACTGTTCCTTTTATAAATGCGCGAGAAATGGTGGATGCTGGGCGAGCTGAAAAGCAACCGTTTTTTGCGACGTGACTTTGGTATGACGCATCATAAATGCGAAGTAACCATGGGCAGGAGTTTGCATTGGGTATGCTTGGGCGTTTGTCCACTTTCTCAAAGGCTGTGTCATGGGTTTGCTGCTTGGCTGTATCGCTGACGATTTCACCGGCGCCACCGATTTGGCCAACAACTTGGTTCGCGCTGGCATGCGGGTGGTTCAAACCATTGGACTGCCAGATGCGCCGTTACCTGATGATTGCAATGCGGTGGTGATTGCTTTGAAGTCTCGCACCATCGCACCCGAGCAAGCTGTCAAGCAGTCATTGGCCGCTTTGCAGTGGTTAAAAGAACAGCATGTGCATCAGGTCTATTTCAAATATTGCTCGACTTTCGACAGTTGGTACACCGGTGAGGTCAGAGGCAACATCGGTCCTGTGACGGAAGCCTTGATGCAGGCCATGGGTTGCGATTTCACCATCGCCACACCCGCTTTTCCTGACAACCAGCGCACAGTATTCAAAGGCCATTTGTTTGTCGGCGACCAATTGCTCAGCGACAGCGGCATGAAAAACCATCCACTGACACCCATGACAGACGCCAACTTGGTCCATGTTTTACAAGCCCAGTGCCAACGCCAAGTAGGCTTGATCGATTACCGCTGTGTGGCCAAGGGCGTACACGCCATCGCTGATCGCATCACTGAACTGAAATCGCAAGGCATCAGCATTGCCGTGGTGGATGCGTTGTCCAACGACGATTTGCTTCGACTCGGCCCCGCGTTGGCGGACATGCCATTGGTGACCGCTGGCTCTGGCGTGGCCATCGGTTTGCCAAGTAATTGGGGCATACAACCCGCAGCGGACAGTGCCAAATTGCCTGCTGCGCAGGGGCAACAAGCCATCATCAGCGGAAGTTGTTCGCAGGCCACGCAAGGCCAAGTGGCCCACTTTGTGGCGCAAGGCGGCGCAGCCTACCAGCTCGATCCGTTGGCATGGCCCAGCGACACACCGCCCGCCGATATTGCGGCACAAGTGGTGAACTGGGCAACCGCACACATGGCATCTTCTCCCGTGTTGGTGTATTCCACAGCCGACGCCGAACAAGTCAAATCTGTGCAGTCGCAACGCGGCACACAACACGCAGGCGAACATACCGAGCAGGTATTGGCGCAGGTGGCACAAGGATTGGTGCAACACGGGGTTTCACAGTTGGTGGTCGCAGGCGGTGAAACCTCTGGCGCGTGTGTCCAGGCTTTGGGAATTTCACAGTTGACCATCGGCGCACAAATTGACCCTGGCGTGCCTTGGTGCTATGCGCCCAGCCGGTTCGCCCTGTCGGGTGGTCTACACATCACGCTGAAGTCGGGCAACTTCGGCAGTGCCGATTTCTTTACCAAAGCATTTCAGTCCTTACACCAGTCAACGCACCCATGACACAGTTGCTTTTGAACAAGGGATGGGGCCAGGCCCGCGAAGACATTTGCCGTGTGGGAAAAAGCCTGTTCGAGCGAGGCTACGTGCACGCCACTGCCGGCAACATCAGCATGCGGATAGACGACGGATTTTTGATCACCCCCACCGATGCTTGTCTGGGTTTTTTAGACCCCAACGAATTGGCGCATGTCGACGCCCATGGTGTGCAACTGAGTGGAGCCAAAGCCAGTAAGACATTGGCACTGCACCGCCGTATTTACAGCGCAAGCCAAACGTTATCGCCGCAAACCTGCTGCATCATTCACAGCCACAGCACGCATTTGGTGGCGCTGAGTTTGAAAAATTCGGTCTTTCAAACCCCGATGGGTACAGAGTTACTGGCGCCTGTCACGCCTTACTTTGTGATGAAGGTCGGTCATGTGCCATTGATTGATTACCATCGCCCGGGCGATATGACCGCCGCTGACAAGGTGGCGCAAACCATCACGCATTACGCACAGCATGGCATGCCTTTGCATGCGGTCATGTTGTCTCGGCTTGGACCCAATGTGTGGCATGACAGCCCGGCGCAAGCCATGGCCACGCTAGAAGAACTCGAAGAAACCGCCCGCCTGACCTTGTTGACCAACCCCGGTGCTTTGTCTGAATCAGACATTGAAGAATTGCGCCAGAGTTTTGGTGCGCATTGGTAATCCCCTGTTTGAACGAAAGAAGCTGTATGTTGAAATTCGCCGCGAACCTCTCTTTTTTGTACAACGAACTGCCCTTCATGGAACGCTTTTCCGCAGCAGCCAAGGACGGTTTCAAGGGGGTTGAATATTTGTTTCCTTATGCGGTGAGTGCGCAAGAAATTGCGGCAGCACTCAAGGACACAGGGTTGCAACAAGTGCTGTTCAATGCACCGCCGGCTGGGCATGACCGTGATACGGCACAAATCGCTTGGGACCAAGGTGTTCGGGGCACCACTTGTCTGCCGGGAAGAGAAGAAGAGTTCAAACGTGGTTTCATGATGGCTTTGGAATATGCCGACGTATTGCAATGTCCCCGTATCCATGTGATGGCCGGTCTGGTGCCAGAATCTTTTCGTCTACCCAACCCTTTGCCAACTCTGTTACAGACCAGTGCGCCCCATGCCGCGACACCAGGCCCCATGCGCGATACCTACCTGCGAAATTTACGATGGGCAGCGGAGACGGCAGCCAAAGCCGGGCGCGAAGTATTGATTGAACCAATCAATACCCGAGACATTCCGCATTTCTTTTTAAACCGACAAGACGATGCGCACGCGATCGTGCAGGAGGTGAATTTGCCGAACCTCAAAGTGCAGTTCGATCTCTACCATTGTCAAATTATCGAAGGCGATGTACAAAACAAGATACGCCACTACTTACCCACAGGCAGAGTGGCACATTTGCAAATCGCTGGCGTACCGCAGCGCCACGAACCCGACACGGGCGAATTGCATTACGACACGTTGTTTGACACGATCGAAGAAGTTTCAGCACAATGCGGCTGGGATGGCTGGCTGGGTTGTGAATACCGGCCCGCTTTGGGCGCGGTTGCAGGAGGAACCTCTGGCGGATTGGGTTGGCTGAAACGCCGAATTACTTCTTCTGGCTGATAGTGTCGTGGGCATGGTAGGCCACGTCAAATGTTTTGGCTTTACCCATGTAATGCCTGTCTATGCGCCACTCTTTCAGAATTTGCAAAGCAAAATCAAAGTCGTCGATGGACAATTCATACAGTTGGCGAGTAGGAAATTCATTGTCTGACTCCAACGACAAAACCAAGGAAGTCAAAAACTTTGCAACAGGTTGCGTTGGGTCTTTTTCAATGATTCTTTTAGCTTTTTTGATTGCACGCATTTTTCACTCTCCACAGAATTGGCAAAAACCAACCATCCGTTAACTTATCACATAAACTCGCTTGAAATATGACAATGATCAAGCCCAGACGATGGATTCATCCCCCGTAAACTGTCTTATAGATGTAGCGTGAATCCATCCACCTGTGCTACTTCGAGAAATACCCATGGGTCAACTTTTCAAATAATCAAAATCTGTCAAAATAGTTACATCAAATCTTCATATTCACTGAAAGTCTGCATGAGTACTTTTGCCAACCAGTTGAAGTCGGAAATCGCGCGTATTTCCAAAAAAGAAATCAAAGCAGAAAACACTGCTTTGAAAAAAGCTTCTTCCCATTACCGATCTGAAATCGCAGCGCTCAAGCGTCGCCTATCAACCCTTGAATCCAGTTTGGCGCGTCTGGCCAAAAACCAAGGCAGCACACCTTCGGTGGCAGACGACCCAGAAAGCGAAAAAACTTTGCGTTTTCGGCCTGCCGGGTTTGCAAAATTGCGACAAAAACTGGGGGTCACAGCCAATGAAATGGGCGCTTTGTTGGGCGTCACTGGCCAATCGGTTTACAAATGGGAAAAAGGAACAGCAAGACCACGTGCCAGCCAACTCAAAGCCATTGCAGCCATGCGAAAAATGGGAAAAAAACAAGTGCTAGAAATGTTGACGGGTTAACCAACAACTTTTTCAACCACTGGCTGTCAACGCTCTAGGGTGAGGGACACGCCCATACCGCCACCAATGCACAACGCTGCCAAACCTTTTTTGGCTCCACTTCGTTGCATTTCGTGAAGCAGCGTCACCAATATGCGGCAGCCCGACGCGCCAATCGGATGGCCAATGGCAATCGCGCCGCCATTGACATTCACACGCTGGGTATCAATTTCCAAAGCCTGGTTCACCGCACAGGCTTGTGCAGCGAAAGCTTCATTCAATTCAAACAAGTCGATATCGGCGGCGCGCCAACCAGCACGAACCAGCGCCTTGCGCGAGGCCGACACGGGGCCCATGCCCATGGTGGCTGGATCAAGGCCTGTGGTGGCAAAAGAAGCGATACGCGCCAGTGGTGTCAATCCAAGCGACTGGGCTTTGGACAAGCGCATCACCATGACCGCTGCTGCGCCGTCGTTGATACCTGACGCATTGCCAGCGGTCACACTGCCCGCCTTGTCGAACGCAGGCCGCAACCCGGCCAAGGCTTGCGCATTGGTGTGGAGATTGATGTATTCATCTTGCGCAAAACTCAAGGGATCACCTTTTTTCTGTGGCAGCAACACAGGAAAAATTTCATCTTTGAATTTGCCGGCGGCTTGGGCGGCTGCGGCCTTTTGTTGAGACGCCAGTGCGAGGGCATCTTGCATATCGCGACTGATGCCGTGTTGTTTGGCCACGTTTTCAGCAGTGATGCCCATGTGGTATTGGTTATACACATCCCACAAGCCATCGACGATCATGCTGTCGATCATTTTCCAGTCGCCCATGCGTTGACCGTCGCGAGAATTGTTCAGCACATGCGGTGCGGCACTCATGTTTTCTTGTCCACCGGCAATCACGATTTCGCTGTCACCGCTGGCCACCGCTTGCGCAGCGAGCATCACCGCCTTGAGCCCTGAGCCGCAAACCGCATTGATGGTCAAGCCGGGGATGTCTTGGGGCAAGCCAGCTTTCATCAACGCCTGTCGTGCGGGGTTTTGACCGGCACCCGCGGCCAGCACCTGGCCCATGATGACTTCACCGACCAAGGCGGCATCGATGCCTGCTCGGGACACCACCTCTTTGATAGCCAGAGCGCCCAATTCGGTGGCACTGGTTTTGGCCAAACTGCCGCCAAACTTGCCCACAGCGGTGCGGGCGGCTGAAACGATGACGATGTCTTGCATGAGGGGCTCCTGTCAATTGGCGATATAACTTTTCAGTTGTTCGATGGTGTGAGATTGCTCTTGCAAAATTTCTCTGACGACATCGCCAATAGAAATCAGGCCCACCACCTGTTGTTGCGCATCGAGAACAGGCAGATGGCGAATATGGTGGTCGGTCATGGTTTGCATGCATTCGGTGATGGATTGCCCAGCTGTCATCACAATCACCTCAGCGGTCATGATGTCGCGCACCTGCGTGTCCACGCTGCTTTTTCCTTTGAGCGCTACCTTGCGGGCGTAATCGCGTTCAGAAAACATACCCACCAATTGTTGTCCTTCAAGCACCACCAAAGCGCCAATGTTTTTTTCGGCCATCAATTCCAAAGCTTGGCGGACAGTGGCGTGAACAGAAACAGCATGAATACTGCGGTTGTGCTCAGACAAAAATTGTGCAATCGTTTTCATAGATTTTTCCGGTCCGTTCAGAAAACACAGGTATGACAATACCACCGAAAACAAAATTGTAATGTTGTCAATTTTTTGTTTGGCTCAATGCCTGGCCGGTGATCAGATCAGGCGAATTTGGGCGAGCGTGGTAGTTTGCTATACACCCTGTGCTTGACCGCAAAGCTATGATGCTTGAGTGAGTGAATGCTTTATCTTTCTTGGGTGACTTGCCCTGTTTGGAATTAACTCTACCTCCCTTGAATGCAGTATGAATATCCCTGACCATGCAGACCTGTTGATTCGCCAAGCCTTGGTTTATGACGGCAGCGGCAGCGACCCCGCGGAGCAAGACGTGGCTGTTCGCCAAGGCCGCATCGTGGCGGTCGGCACTGACTTGCCTAACACAGCCGTGCATGAAATTGACGCCTCTGGGTTAGCACTCATGCCCGGCATCATCGATTCACACACCCATTTCGATGCACAAATCACCTGGGACGCGCTTGTGCGTCCTTCGCCTGCCATGGGTGTGACCACCGCAGTCATTGGCAACTGTGGGTTCACCATTGCGCCATGCCGTCCCAAGGACCGAGAACTGACCATGCGCAACCTGACCCAAGTCGAAGGCATGTCTTTGGAGGTGCTGCAACAAGGCATTGATTGGGGGTTTGAAACTTTTCCCGAGTACCTGGCCATGCTCAAACGCAAAGGCTGCGTGATCAACGTCGCTGCATACATTGGCCATTCATCGGTACGCACTTGGGTCATGGGTGACCAAGCCAATAAACGCACTGCCACCAAAACCGAAATTCAAGCGATGGCTGACATCGTGCGCGATGCCATGGCGGCAGGTGCCGTGGGGTTTGCCACCAGCACCAGTCCTGCGCACAACGGCGAAGGCGGCCTGCCCATGCCATCGCGCTTGGCCAGCGACGAAGAAATGATGGAGTTGACGCTGGCCATGGGCAGTCAAGGCGGTGGCGTTTACATGGTCACCAAAGGCGGTCAAATGCCCATGGCGTTTTTGCAATCGTTGTCGCAAGCCAGCGGCAGACCGGTCATGGTGGCCGCCCTCTTGCACAACAGCACCAATCCGCAAGCCGTGTTTAACGATTTGCAAGCCATCAGCGACGCCAACGAGAAAAAAATTCCTTTGATTGGGCAAGTGTCCTGCTGCCCATTGACCATGGATTTCACCTTCGCCTCCGCTTATCCTGTGGAAGGACTGACCAGCTGGAAACCCGCCATGGGCTTGGCGCACGAGGCGCTGAAAACATGTTTGCGTGATCCCGCTTTTCGCCAAGCCGTTAAACAAGAATTGCTGCAAGCCACCACGTTTCGTTTGTTCAACAACGAATGGGACAAAGTGCATGTGGTGCAAACTTTTGAGCCAACCCACCTTGCGTACGAACAGCACAGTGTGGCAGAACTGGCTATGCAACACGGCGTCGAGCCTTTGGACTTTGCACTCGACCTCGCGCTGGCAGAGGACTTGCAAACCGTGTTCACCGCACAATTGCTCAACAGCGACACCGCAGCAGTGGGCAAGTTACTCACACACCCACACAGCTTGGTGTCGCTCAGCGATGCTGGCGCACACCTGACGTTTTTCAATGATGCAGGTTTTGGCTTGCATTTGATGGGTCATTGGGCGCGAGACTTGGGCGTCATGACGTTGTCGCAAGCAGTGCACAAACTCACTGCCCAACCTGCGCGCATTTTGGGCTTGAAAGACCGTGGTTGGATTCGCGAAAACCATGCCGCCGATTTGTTGTTGTTTGATCCCCAAACTGTGGGACGAGGACCGAAGCACCGTGTATTTGACTTGCCGGGAGGCGCACCACGACTCAACACCCATGCCCAGGGTGTGCATGCGGTCTGGGTCAATGGCCATCTCGTGGCGGACCAACATGGCCTGCGCGAAGAAGCTGTGTTGGCGGGCGAACTGCTCACAGACTTCGCACGCTGATTTTGTTTCCATGTTTTCACTGGCCTGTAGCCGACCGTTGCCACCTGTGAAACCCCCTAGAACCAACGGTCTTTTTTTGGCATAGACTGGATGTCATTCGTCTTGATTGCCGTTCATTGTGTGTGCTTCAACCCTTGAGAGCTGACATGTCAAAACAACCCTTTGCCCAACGCAGAACCCTGCTCAAACTCGGCGCTGTGGCCAGTGCCGGTTTGGCTGCCCCCTTTATTTCCCGTGCACAAAACAAACCGATACGCATTGGCATGCCCACCATTTTGTCGGGACGCGTGGCCATGCTGGGTCAAGCTTCCAGCAATGCAGCCACCTTGGAAGTGGACAAGTTCAATGCCGCTGGCGGATTCAACGGCCGCAAAATTGAACTGGTCATACGCGACTCCAAAGGCCAACCGCAGGAAGCCGCCCGTGTCGCGCGCGAATTGGTCACATCAGAAAATTGTGAAATTTTGCTAGATGCCGAAGCCTCATCGGGCGCATTTGCCGTGCATGAAGTTGCGCGAGACCTCGGTGTGTTGGTGATGCACAGTGTGTCAGAAACTTCCTCCCTGAGCGCCGACCCCAAAGTGCGCACCCCCTTAGGCTTCAGGTGTGCTCGCCAAGGCATACACGACGCCATTGTGGGCGGTGCCTACGCTGCGCAAATCGCCAAAGCCAAAAACCTCAAACGCTGGATGACCTTCCTCTACAGATAGTGACCTCCGGCTTGAATGTCC
>SXWY01000142.1 GCA_005789825.1 Burkholderiales bacterium
GAGTGGTAGGTGTCGGTGCCGAGCACCGGCACGCTGGTGTCGGTGACGCTGCCCTTGGCTTGTGCGCCGTTGGCAATGGCTCTGACACCGGTCACCGGTGTTTGCGAATTGATGGCGGCTGCAATCGCAATCGCGCTGGCGCTGCGGTCGCTGCTGGTGGGACCGGTGGGTGAATAGGTGTCGTCGCCAGCTTTGCTGGGCGGAATCTTCACGCCGTTGATCACCAAATCGTCCATGCCCAAGGGTTTGAAACTGGCGCTGGCGCTCTCGATTTCATTGGCCGAGGTCATGGTGCCCGAGGTCGAGCTCTTGGAGGTGGTGAAGGTAAAGCTGGTACCTGGGTTATCCGCTGTCAAAAACAACTCACCCGCTGCCCAACCCGCTTTGGCGGTGACTTTCAAATCGCTGTCAGCGTTGATCAAACTGACCAACCCATCGCGCACTGTTTGGGGTGTCAAACCCCCAGCAGTCGTTGCGGTATAGGTGTAGGTGCTGCCATTGACCACCACGGAGAATGTCTCCGCATTGGCGATGGTGCCACCGATCAGCAAACTGTCGACTTGCGCCACGGATGGCGACACGATGTCACGCACGCTGGTGTTGGTCACAGCTTGGTTGCGGGTGAAATTGCCCTCGATCAAACCGGCTCGTGTGATGTCACCAGTTGAATCCGTGCTGAGCACCACAGGCGTGGGGATTTTGGATTCCAAAGAAATCGTGCTGGCCTGTACACCTTGGCGCAAGCCGATGCGTGCACCGAACTCGTCATCGTTGGCAGCGGTCTCGAAGCTCACTTCAATGTTGCGGCCATCGGCTGCGACCAATGTCACGCCTTTGGTATCAGAACCTGTGTCAATGGCTTTGACACCGGTCTTGTCGCTGATCATGTTGATCGCCTTGACCACATCGGCGCGGGTAGCTCGGGTGTTGTTCAAGGTGGTGGAAATATTGGCACTGGCGTAGCCGTTGATGAACACCAAACCTTTGAGTACCGAGGTACCTGTCATGGCCTTGCCGGTCATCACGTTTTGGTTGACCTTGGCGTACACGCCAGTGCCAGCCGTAGCAGTGAAGTTTTCTTCCATCACATCCACCACGCCTGTCAGCCCAGTAGAACCGGCCGAAATGCTGGTATTGGAAATATTGCCTTCAGACGATTTGTAAGTGATGGTCAGGGCAGAATTGCCAGCCGTATAGCTGACTGTTCTTCCGCTGGCCTCGTCAAACAAGGTGCTGGCCTGCAATGCCGCAGCGATCTTGGCAGTGGCTTTGGCAGAGGTGTTGTCCAAAGCGTCAAGCGTCACACTGACGCCGCCCACGGTCAACGTACCCGCAGTAGGTGTGCCGCTGAAAGTGAGCATCTGGGATTCACCGCGGGTGACGCCAGTGGCGTTGGCCATGCGGTTGATCGCAGCAGCTTTGGCAATCGCACTGCCTGAAGCATTGTTGGCAGGCGAGAGCGGGTCGTCTTCAGCATAGGATGCGCCGATTTCAATGCCGTTGATTTGCAAGTCGCCTGCACGCAATGCAGGGATGCTGCCGGCCACATCGACGGCGTAGCTGAAACTTCGCGAGCTCAACGCAGAGGCTGCGCCTGCAGAAGTCGCAAATGTATAGACCAAGTCTTTTGAAATCACCTCGGCATTGGAGCCGCTGTCTGCAAAGAAGCTGATGGAACTGGCAGGTGCGCCATTGGTGATGTCAATCGTGGGAGCTGTGCCAGAACTGCTGACTTCCAAATCCGTCACATTGGTGCTGGATGTAGCGCTGGTAGCCGTGATGTATGTGTTGCTTGCTGTGTAAGCGGAGGTAAATCCCGAGAAAGTACCCGACCAAGTGCCGTAAGTGGTACCCCCCGCGCCAGCGGTTGCGCCATTGGTCAGTGTGCCAAATGCTGCAGCCACCTGTGCAGCGGTGGCATCAGCCGTCACAGTCAAGGTCAATCCGTTCACGGTCACCGTTTGGCCAACAGTCACTGCATTGAATGTCACCACTGCAGTTTCGGTCACTGCGCTGGTATTCAATACACCGGTCATGTCGATGGTATCGCCTGCTTCTGTGAGGAAAGAAGCCGTGACATTGCCAGATGTGTCGGTGCTCATGGTGAGCGAGCCGCTTTTGAGGAATGCACCCCCGTCTTTGAATGCTTCTGTACCCGCTGCAATCGCTTCACGGGTGGTTGCAACGGTGGCCGTCATGCCGTTGATGGCCGAAGAAGATACGTCGGTATTGGACACGGCCCCTTCATCAGACGCATAGGTAATGGTCACCACATTATTGGATACCGTGACACTTCTGCCTGAGCTAGAAGAAAAGCTGGCATCGTTGCTCAAAGTACTTTGGATTTTGGCGGCAATCAACGAAGTGGATGCAATGTCTGTGGATGTCAATGAAACAGTCACGCCACCCACCGTGATATCACCCGTGGTGGTTGCTGTACCGCCAATCGTCAAGGTTTGAATCTCACCACCGTCATCTCCCCCGATCGAACGGGAAGTGGTGGGATTGATGAATACCGAACCAAATTTGTTCTCTGAGGTCACTTTGAACAAGGGCATTTCACCCACACGCTCACCGGCCGAGCCGTTCAACACAGGGAAACCGTTCCACTCGGTGGTGTCGGCAATGTGCACGATTTCTTGCTTGAGTTGCTGGAATTCCAAGTCGAGATAACTGCGCTGCGCATTGTCATTCGTATCGTTGACTGCTTGAACCGCCAATTCACGCATGCGTTGCATCATGTCGGTGATCTCGTTGGTTGCGCCTTCGGCGGTCTGTATCAACGAAATGGCATCCCCAGCGTTTCGCACAGCCATGTTCAAGCTGCGTATCTGGTGGGTCATGCGCGTGGCGATCGCCATGCCGGCCGCGTCGTCGCGAGCAGAATTGATCCGCTTACCGGTTGACAATTGCTGCATGGCCACCGATTGACTGCGCTCTGTCGATTTGAGAGCCGCCTGTGAAAACAGCGCTTTGACGTTGGTGTTGATTACTGCCATTTACTTCTCCGGGCCACTCAGGCCGTTGTGTTTTGCAACCAATTAAGCAAGCTTGATGCCAACTCCAGTTTTATTTCTCAAAACCGTACAAACTTCCTGGTTTGATGGGGTTTTGCCGCTGTGGTTACAGACGGTGGCAAAAACTGTCATGGGCGAGTGGCAAGGGCTTGCCAGATTGCCGCTCATACTTTTTATTGAATTTGTGTGCTCACGCCAACCAAATCGGCGTAATCCTCAAGCGCCAGGCTTTCAGCCACCAGCTCGAGTTGTTCAGGAAATGCCTGCAAGCCTTGGCGAGCCACTTGCAATGCGCGGGCGGGATCGAGGTTGCAACGCAAAGCGCGAACCATCATCACGTAAGTGAACGCCTGGGTGTTGGCGCCCTGGATGTCCATCAGCTCTTGCAAATAATCGACGGCCTGTGGCCAATCTTGTTGCATCAACGCCAGCAAGCCGTTGATGGCGAGCATGTCTTCGCTGTGTGGGTGAATACCCATGCCAGCAGCACCCAAGGCATAGGCCAAATCCAATTGCTCGGTGGCCACCAAGGTTTGAATGGCTTCACGGATCTCACCCGGGCTGAAACGCTTGATATGTTCTGCCTGCAGCAAGCCACCGGTATGCGCTTGGTTCATCAATTCTTGGATCAGGTTCATGTGTATTCCTTGGTTAGTGTCAACATTGCGCCATGTTTCACAGCGCTTGCCCGCCGATTAAGCAAGTGACATGCCAATCTTTTTTATCTCTTTGGCTGGGCTGTCAAAGCGTCTGGCTTGAAAAATGCATGACAAGGTGAATCTGTTTCTCTTGAAACCTTTTCACCTCATGAACCACACAAAATTGATTTCAAATAATGTCAAACCGCCTGTCGGTATTTCGGACATGCGCAGCTTGATTGAGGCCTGCGAAAGCCTGCAAGGCAGCGGCCAAGCCGAGCAAGCCGCAAAGCTCTACGGCAATTGGTTGGCAGATGAACAGCAAGCCCACAGCCCGGTGGTGTGGTTCAACTACGGCGCTTTGTTGCAAAGCCTGGGCAACCTCAAAGGCGCGATATCGGCTTATGAACAATGCCTGCGGCTCAAGCCCGGGTTTGGCCAAGCCTTGGTGAATTTGGGCTTGACCTGCGAAAAAGCTGGCCTTACCGACACCGCTTTGCAGTACTGGGGCCAATTGGCCAGCCAATACTTTCATACCGTCGACCATGACCTGAATTTGGTGGTGATGGCCTTGAACCACATAGGTCGGGTACAAGAAAACCTGAAAAATTACCAGCTCGCTGAGAACGCCTTGACGCACAGCCTGCGCTTGATGCCCCAACAACCGCATGTGATTCAACATTGGGTGCACATACGGCAAAAAGCCTGTCGCTGGCCGGTGTACCAAGCGTTGGAGGGCGTCAGCATGCACGACATGCTGATGGCCACCTCACCGCTGGCCATGCTGGCCTTGCATGATGACCCTGCATTGCAGTTGCTCAGCGCCCAATCGTTTGTGCAACGCAGTTTTGCGCTGCCCACTGACCACTTGGCAAAAAGTCGCCGCTACCACCACCCGCGTTTGCGCATCGGCTATGTGTCGGGCGACTTGTGTGTGCATGCGGTGGGCTTGTTGCTGCCGGCCATGATCCAAGCGCATGACCGACAAGCGTTTGAGATTTATGCGTACGACTTCAGCCCAGAAGACGGCACGCCACATCGCGAGCAATTGAAACAAGCATTCGACCATGTGCGCAGCGTGCATGCACTCAGCGACCGGCAAGTGGCCGAGCAAGTGCTGCAAGACGAAATCGATGTGTTGATCGATTTGCACGGCTTGTCGTCGGGTGCACGGCCTGGCATTTTTGCGTTGCGCCCTGCCCCGCTGCAAGGCGCTTATTTGGGATTCATCGGCACCACGGCCATGCCTTGGTTCGATTTTGTGGTGGCCGACCGGCAAGTGTTTCACGACGGTTTGAAACCGTTTTTCTCGGAAAAACAAGCGCTGCTGGTTGACGGCAGTTTCATTCCGCTGGCACCCCGGCAAAGTGTTGCCGCAGACCTGACACGCGAAAGTGTGGGCTTGCCGCCAGAGGCTTTTGTGATGGCCTCGTTTGGCAATACCTACAAACTCAACCCCGCTTTGTTCGACGCTTGGCTGTCCATA
>SXWY01000019.1 GCA_005789825.1 Burkholderiales bacterium
GAGGGATTCGAACCCTCGGTACAGGAGAACCTGTACGCCGGATTTCGAATCCGGTGCATTCGACCACTCTGCCATCTTTCCTGTGCTGGGTCTACGAAAAAATTTTATCAGTGCGTTTTTGAATGGCTCAAGGTTTGGCGTTTGCGGGTGAGGTTGGGCCGGCTTCATTTTTGTTGACCGCAGGGGCGACATCGTTGGCGTTGCGCGGGGCACGCGTCAGCACCACCAAGGCAGAGCCGCCTGCCAACACATTGCCCTCTTGCACTTCTATCGTCACATTGTGTTCTTGCTTGGTAAACACCAGCACGCTGGTCTTGGCGCGTACCGCTGACAACAAGGTCCAACCTTGCGTGGGGTAGTTGTCCAAAAAATAGCTGTAGGCCGCCGCAGGATCGCGGGCTGAGTCAATCACCACGCGTCCCACCCAGTTGTTGCCCGAACCAATCACCGTGGACTGTTCGTGCAAGATACGGGCGCCCGCAGGCAATTGCGTTTGCGCCAGCAAATCGTTGCTGCTCATGTCCAAGGTAGATGCCGATCTGCCCGCACCCATGGGCATATTGGCACAACCACTCAAAACCAGCGCAGCGACGGTGGTTACAACAAGCCCGATTTTTTTCATGGTGTTTTCCTCAGGGTGTCAAAAATTCAACCTGCCCCATGTAGGGGCGTAACGCGGTGGGTACGCGAACCGAACCATCCGCTTGTTGGTAATTCTCCAGCACAGCCACCAGGGTGCGGCCGACCGCCAAGCCAGAGCCGTTCAAAGTATGCACCCATTCATTTTTGCCTTGTGCATTTTTAAAACGGGCTTGCATGCGCCGGGCTTGAAAAGCCTCGCAATTTGAACAGGAGCTGATTTCTCGGTAGGTGTTTTGGGCAGGCAACCAGACTTCCAAGTCGTGGGTTCGGGCGGCACCAAAACCCATGTCCCCCGTACACAACGCCATGACGCGGTATGGCAAACCCAGCTTTTGCAATATGGCTTCGGCATGTCCAGTCATTTCGTCCAAGGCAGCATTGCTGTGGTCGGGATGCACGATTTGCACCATTTCCACTTTGTCAAACTGGTGTTGGCGAATCATGCCACGGGTGTCTCTGCCGTGGCTGCCAGCCTCGGAGCGAAAGCACGGTGTGTGCGCTGTCAACTTCAATGGCAATTCACTCTCTGCCAACACTTTGCCGCGCACAAAATTGGTCAACGGTACTTCGCTGGTGGGAATCAAATACAGCGCTTGGCCATCGGTGTCGCCATCTTGGCCGCCTTTTTTGGCAGCGAACAAATCTTCTTCAAATTTGGGTAACTGGCCGGTACCGCGCAAACTGTCTGCGTTCACGATGTAAGGCGTATAGCACTCGGTATAGCCATGCTCTTGGGTTTGCACGTCCAACATGAACTGCGCCAACGCGCGGTGCAACCTGGCGATCTTCCCCTTCATGACAGCAAAGCGCGAGCCCGACAACAACACACCGGTTTCGAAATCCAAACCCAAAGGTTCGCCCAAATCCACATGGTCTTTGGCAGCAAAACCCAAGGGCGCGGGCTCGGTTCCGCTGGGGCTCCATCGGCGCAGTTCCACATTGCCGTGTTCGTCTGCACCCACCGGCACGCCCTCTTGCGGCAGATTGGGAACGGCCAGCAGCAAGCTTTGCAATTCAGTTTGCAAGGTTTCCAAGCGCACCGCTGACACATCGAGTTCCTCTTTGAGTTGACCCACTTCTGCCATGACTGCATCGGCTGATTCGCCTTTGGCTTTGAGTTGCCCGATGGTTTTGGACAAACTGTTGCGCTTGGCTTGCAATTCCTCGGTGCGGGTTTGCAAAGTTTTGCGTTCGTTTTCTAGCGACTGAAACAGGTCTACGTTCAAAAAGGGTTGCGGTTGCTTGCGGGTTTGCAAGCGTTCGATCACCTGGTTGAGGTCGCGGCGGAGATAAGCAATGTCAAGCATGTCTGGGATAAAAAGTTAATCGTTGCGCAAGCCTTTGGGCAGCGGGAATTTGACGGTTTCTTGAATGCCCGCCAATGTGCGCACCGAAACAGCGCCGAGTTCACGCAAACGGGCAATGACTTGTTGCACCAAGATGTCTGGTGCCGACGCACCCGCGGTCAGGCCAATCGTGCGCTTGCCCACCAACCATTCGGGTTGCAATTCATCGGCATTGTCAACCATGTAACTGGGTGTGCCGTATTTGGCCGCCACATCGCGCAAGCGGTTGCTGTTGGAACTGCTGGGGCTGCCCACCACGATCACGATGTCTACCTGTGGGCTCAACACCTTGATCGCGTCTTGGCGGTTTTGCGTGGCATAGCAAATGTCTTGTTGTTTGGGTTCGCGCACCATGGGAAAGCGCTTTTTCACCGCCGCCATGATGTCGGCCGCATCGTCCACGCTCAAAGTGGTTTGGGTGACGACGGCGAGTTTGCGGGTTTGTGCGGGTTGAACGGTGAGTACGTCTTCTTCATCTTCCACCAAATGGATGCCTGAAGGCAATTGGCCCATGGTGCCCTCCACCTCCGGATGGCCTTTGTGGCCGATCATGATGAATTCATAACCCTCTTTGTGCAATTTGGCGACCTCCACATGCACTTTGGTGACCAAAGGACAAGTGGCATCAAACACCCGAAAGCCTCGGCGCTCGGCCTCGTGCTCCACTTCTTTGGGCACACCGTGGGCGCTGAACACCAAGGTGGCGTTTGGCGGCACGTCGTTCAAATCTTCGATGAAGATGGCGCCTCTGGCGCGCAAATCGTCCACCACATGGGTGTTATGCACGATTTCATGCCGCACATAAATGGGTGCGCCAAATTTCGTCAACGCATGCTCGACGATATCAATCGCTCGGTCGACACCCGCGCAAAAGCCGCGTGGCTCAGCCAAAATAATTTCAGAGTTGCCGAACTCAGCCATTTACAACACTCCTATGACTTTGACTTCCAGGCTGACCGCTTGTCCGGCCAATGGGTGGTTGAAGTCAAACAACACCGCGTCGTCTGCCACCTGCTGCACCGCGCCAGCATAACGGCCTTGGCCTTCGGGGCCAGGAAATTCCACCACTTCACCCAACGCATAACTGGCGCCGGCTTCTCCAAACTTGTCGAGCAATGCCCGAGGCACCCATTGCAACATGTCAGGATTGCGTGGCCCGAAAGCCTCGCCGGGTGCCAGCGCCAAGGTGACATGGTCGCCTTCCGCCAACCCTATCAACCGCGCCTCAATCGCTTCTGACAACTCGGTGTTGCCCAGTGTCAAGGTGGCAGCAGGTCCCTCAAAGGTGTTGATGATGTCGCCTTGCGGGCCGCTCAATCGGTAGTGCAAGGTTAAAAAAGATCCGGGTTGAACCAGCGGTGGGGCTGTCATGGTCGCCTTTGTAAACAGTCGCTATTGTAGAAAGGCCATGGATCACAAAAGTCCAGTGAGACAGACCACGCCTTTTGACAGGCCAAGCAGCGAAGATTGACAGACACGCCATGCCCACATGCCTTGATTGTCCGCTGCCCATGTTGCTCGAAGACCTGCCCAAAAACACCCGCCCCCGCGAAAAATTGCTCGCCATGGGCAGCCAAACGCTGACCGATGCAGAACTGCTTGCGGTCATGCTCGGCACCGGTTTGCCTGGCCAAAATGTGCTGCAACTCGCCCATGCCTTGCTGGAACATTTCCATGGACTGGCTGGTTTGTTGCAAGCCTCCCCCGCCGATTTGCGAGCGGCCAAAGGCTTGGGTGGCTCAGCCCGGCGTGCGCAATTGCTGGCTGTGCTGGAGCTGTCGCGCCGCGTTTTGCTGCAAAAAATGCGCAAGCGTGATGTCATGAATAACCCCGACACCGTCAAACAATTTTTGCAACTGCAAATGGGCGCGTATCCTCAAGAGGTGTTTGCCGTGGTATTCATGGACGCACAATACCGCTTGCTGAGTTTTCAAGAAATGTTCAAAGGCACCCTCAATCAAACCTCGGTCTACCCGCGCGAAGTGGTCAAGCTCGCGCTTGAGCAAGGTGCGGCTGCCGTCATCTTGGCGCACAACCACCCCAGCGGCGATGTGCGGCCGTCTGCCGCAGACAGCACACTCACACGCACGTTGCAAACTGCGTTGTCCATGGTGGATGTCAAAGTGTTAGACCACATCATCGTGGGCCCGGGTATCCATTGGTCCATGGCGGAGCGCAGCCCATGGTGAAAGCACGCAGCCTGCAAGACTTGGGGGCCATCAAACAAACCCTCAGCCAACAAGCCGAACTAGCAGCCGCCAGGGCCGCCGAAAAAGCAGCGGCTGAACGCCGCGCCCAAGCCGAAAAAAACCTGTTCCAACGCGCGGTCGGCCCGGTCAAACCGCTGGCAGCCCAGCCGCGTGCCGAATTGAACAACTCGCCCGCACCCCCCAAAGCTTTTCAGCAAAAACGCGATGACGACCGTGTGTTGCGCGAAAGCCTGAGCGATGATTTTGATGTCAGCACATTGCTCGATACCGACGATGAGCTCAGCTACCGGCGCAGTGGCATTGGCACCGATGTGACGCAGAAATTGCGCAAAGGTCATTGGAGCCTACAAGGCCAAATCGATTTACACGGTTTGCGTTCAGACGAAGCGCGTGAAGCCTTGGGCCAATTCATCCGCGATGCACACAAACGCGGCTGGCGCTGTGTGCGGGTGGTGCATGGCAAGGGCTTGGGTTCGCCCGGCAAAACCCCGGTGCTCAAAGCCAAAGTGCAGCGTTGGTTGGTGCAAAAAAACGAAGTCTTGGCGTTTGTGCAGGCCAAAGGGTCAGAGGGTGGCGCGGGTGCGTTGGTGGTGTTGCTCAGCTAGCCGCACCAGCAGCTTGACACGGCCTTTATTCAGCGGCCATGCGCAATGTCTGCACCACCGGACGGCGCAACACTTCGCGCAAGCCCCACCATCCCGCGCCCCAAGCCAGCAAGGCACCGCCCACAATACCCACGGCCAACACCCAAGGCGACGCCTGCCAATTGAACTCAAACACAAACCAGGCCAACGCCCAGCCCATGGCGGACGCGACCAACGCAGCCAACGCACCAGATAACGCACCCACCCCCAACAATTCGGCGGTTTGTACCTGCCGCAACAAACGGTTGCCAGCGCCCAAGGCACGCAACACAGCATATTCGCGGGCGCGTTCTTCTCGGGTGGCGGTAACGGTGGCAAACAACACCACCAAACCCGCAGCGAGTGTGAAGCCAAACAAAAACTCCACCGCGCCAATCACTTGGCCCAGCACCTTTTGCACTTGGTTGATGGTGGCGCCCATGTCGACATTGGTGATGTTGGGAAACAGGTTGACCAGTTCGTTGTCAAAGCCTTTGCGTGACGGAGCGCGGTAAGCCGCGATATAGGTCATGGGCAAGTCCGGCATGCTCGACACTGGGTACAACGCAAAGAAATTGGCACGCATGGAGGTCCAATCCACCCGGCGCACAGACGTGATGCGGGCAGTGAATGCCTGACCCGCCATGTCAAACACCAGTTCATCGCCCAGCTGCAAGCCCAAACTTTTGGCGATGCCCTCTTCCATGCTGATGGCGTTGGCTTCTTCGGGCACCCATGCGCCTTGCACGATTTGGTTGTGCGTGGGCGCTCTGGGGGAATGCGACATGTTGAACTCGCGCTCCACCAGCCGTTGCGCCCTTTCATCGGTGAAATCATCCGGGCGCACGGCTTTGCCGTTGACTTGCACCAACCGGCCCCTGATCATCGGGTACCAATCTCTTTGCGCCACCCCTGCTTGGTCCAAATGCGCCAAAAATGCCTGGGCCTGATCCGGCTGTATGTTGATGACAAAACGGTTGGGTGCATCCGCCGGGGTGGCATTGCGCCAGCTGTCTACCAAATCGGTTCGCAACAGCACCAACAACATCAATGCGAGCAAACCGACCGACAAGGAACTGATTTGCACCACGGTATAGCCGGGACGGGCGCTGATTTGACGGGTTGCCATGCGCAACCACGCGGGCACTTGTTGCCAATTGACGGTTTGACGCAAGCCCCACACAGCCAGCCATGCCAGTCCAGCAAATACCAGCGCCGCCGCTGCAAATCCGCCCACCACCATCAGCCCCAGCCAAGTGTCTCGGCTGGCATTCAATAACAACGCGCCAAAACCCGACAAGCCCAACACAAACACACCGAGCGACGCCGGTTTTAAAGGCCCCATGTCACGGCGAATCACGCGCAGCGCGGGCACTTGCGCCAATTGCAAGATCGGCGGCAAACCGAAAGCCAACAACAAAGTCAAACCAGCGCCCAAGCCCTGCCACACCGGTTGCCATCCAGAGGCTGGCAGATCGGTATCGACCAAACCGACCAACAATTGCACAAACAATTGGTGCAAGCCAAAACCCATGGCCAAACCAAAACCACTGGCCAGCAACCCAGCGGTGAAAAATTCACCCACGTACACCCGCAAAATATCTTGTTGGCTTTGCCCCAGCACACGCAACATGGCGCAATCGTCCAAATGCCCCGCCGCAAACGAACGCGCGGCAAGCGCCACTGCCACGGCGCTGAGCAAAGCCGCCAGCAAAGCCACCAAATGCAAAAATTTCTCCGCCCGGTCCAAGGTTTGGCGCATTTCTGGGCGGCCAGCCTCCAGTGTTTCAAGTCGGGTGCCACGCACTTCGGTTTGGCTGACGTAAGTTTGCGCCCAACCGATGAAATCCGCCACTTGGCGGCTGTCGCCTGCCACCGCCAATCGCCAGTTGAGACGGCTGGCCGGTTGCACCAAGCCGGTGGCGTTCAAATCGGCTTGGTTCATCATGATGCGCGGCGCGAAATTCATGAAACCCGCGCCACGGTCGGGCTCTGAAACCAACACTTTAGAAATTAGAAGCGTGCGCTCACCCAATGAAATATTGCTGCCAGGCTTGATTTCCAAAGCCTCCAACAAGGCTGGCTCGACCCAAACCTCGCCAGCGCGGGGAACCTCGCGGGTAGGCACCGACGGCCGGTCGTAAACGGTTTCATTGGTCAATTCTGGGGCCAAACTCGGTTTGACAACGGGCGTATCCAGATCGGGCAGCACCTGCAGTTGGCCGCGCAGCGGATAGCCCTCAGACACCACTTTGAGCGCCACCAGCCGGCTTTGCCCATCCAATGCCGAGCCGCTGCGGGCCATGGTGGGAAAGGATAAGGTCACCACCGAGCGCAGTCCGAACCCTTGCACTTTGTCTGTCACTTCAGCGGGGAAAGCGTGGTCGCTGACCAACACCGCGTCGCCACCCAGCAATTGTTTGGCATCACGTTGCAAGCCTGCTTCGATGCGGTTCGCCAAAAATCCGACAGAAGACAGCGCGGCCACGCCCAAGCTGACCGCCACAAACAACAGGCGCAATTCGCCCGCCCGCGCATCGCGCCACAACGCCTTGCCAACCCTGCGAATTAATTTCAAAGTGATGCGCTCCAGCGGTCGTCCCAGCCGTGTTCGGCCTGTTCCAGTTCACGGCGGTCGCGTTTGGTGGGCCTGCCGTGGGCAATGCTCAAAGCGGGTTCGCGGGCAAATCGCCGTTGCTGGCTGTGTGATTCACGGGCCTGCAGGCTCTCCGGAGTTTCGGCATACAACAACTGCGCAACAGGCGCGGAACCTCGCACACCGCTGACACCCAGCACCTGAACAGTTCGGGTCAGCCCGTCGCGGCGCAGGGACACCATTTCACCGGCTTTGACCTCGCGCGCCGGTTTAACCACCTGGCCATTGACAGCGATACGCCCTTTGTTGATTTCTTCGGTGGCCAAAGAGCGGGTTTTGTAAAAACGCGCCGCCCACAGCCATTTGTCGATTCGAATTTTGTCCATTGCTGCCATTTTGACCGTTTTGCACGCCTGCCAGCGGCTGAGCCGAATCAAACCCTTGGCTGTCTGGCAAATAGCAGAAAAACAACATAGCGCTTTCTTGCAAATTTGACATAACCAACAAAAAAGCTAATATCGACACCCCTTTAGGAAATTAACCTCTATTGATTTCTTGGGTGGTCGAGCGGAAGAATTTCAACCAAGCATGCATCGGAGCATCAAGATGGCTTTCAAGATTTTGGTCACCAGTCAAAAAGGGGGGGTGGGGAAAAGCACCTTGTCTGCAAATTTGGTGGCCTACCTGAGCCGCAGCCTGACCCTTCCGGTCACCTTGATCGATTGGGATCCGCATGGTTCTTCCAGCAACTGGCTCAAACAAGCGCCGCCTGTCGGTGCGGTGATTCAACACTTGGCGCTGCCGGTTGACCAAGGCGGTAACCGTCCCATTTTCGAGGCGCGTTTGCAAATGCGGCGTGCTGCCAGCGAGTGCGATATTTTGGTCTGCGACCTGACTTGGTCAGACTCCTTGGCAGGTGAATTGATGTTCGAGTTCGACATGGTGCTGGTGCCCACGTCAGTTTCAGAAATCGAATTGGCCGCGACATCTGGCTTTCTCAGCCGCCACCGCTGGGTGTTTGATTCCGCAGCGGCACGCCGCCCCATGCTGGTGGTCTGCCCAACCCGTGTGCTCAACGAACAACTCAACTCAGACGTGTTCACCAAGCAGCGCTTTCCGGTCAGTTTCATGCTGGCACCGCCTATTTTGGAATCGCAAAGTGCCCGCGATTTGTTCGAGCGCGGCTACCTCATGGACGCGCGTGACATCGGTGGCGAATCGTTCCGTGAATTTGGCGAAGCCATCTGTGCCGCCCGCGAAATCCGCATGGCGCAATCACAACAGCCACGCAGCACGCCTGTGAAACTGACCACCAAAGACACGGGCAGCCACCGCGTGCCTTTGACACCCAACAAAGCCAGCGTACTTGAAACCATTCCCAATTCTTCCCAGTACTCGGTGCTGGGCAGGTACCGCCAGCGCAAGCTCGCCACAGAAGCCGAAGAATCATCCAGCTCTCGCTCATTGGCACAAATGGGTATTCCTGAGTTTTTAAAACGCTTAGCTCGCGGCAGCTCAGCCAAGCTGTGAGCCCCGACCATGTCTGAAGAGAAATTCCTCGCCTTCAAAGGTCTCAAGCAATACGACCCTGGCATGGGCTGGGCGTCTGTGCACAATTTTGCAGAACCACAACAAGACACCTCTTCGGGTAAAGCGCCGCCCATTCCACTTCACACAGAAGACCCTGTGAGCACGGAAAGCGGTTTGCAAGCGGCCTTGGACAATGCACGCATGGAAGCGGCCCACAGTGCCACCGAGGTATTGCATGACCCATTGCTCGGCGAGTTGTTTGAACAGCTGCACCAGCCGCCCAAAGACGAACTGGCGCAAAGCTGGAAACTGATTGCACAAAGTGTCAATTTACTGAGCCAACGCATGGCGCAACAACGCGAATTGCGCGAGCACATGAACAGAATTGAACAAGAGCTGGACCTGCTGCGGCAAAACATATTGCATGACCTGAAAGAAATCCAACGGGCTTCCGACAGCCAACTGTCGATGGCGCGATTGCGTGCTGAGGTATCCTCACTGGCACAAGCGCGTCTGTCTTCCAGATTGCGCCAAACACAAACCTGACTCCTCGAGGTCAGGGGAGCAGGAGGTTTCTTCAGTGCTTGATCTCAACCAAATACGCTACCCGGTTCGCTACACCACCTTTTTCATCGCGCTCGCAGGTTTGTGCTTCAGTGTGCTGGTGGTGTTGGCCTCGGGCCAAGGTTGGGTCATGTTGCTGCTGTTCGCTGCGCTGTCAGCGGTCGGCGTGCACGACTTGCTGCAAACCCACCATGCAATTTTGCGCAACTACCCGATCCTGGGACACATGCGTTTTTTGCTGGAATTTATCCGGCCCGAAATTCGCCAGTACTTCATTGAAAACGAATCGGAGGCTGCGCCGTTTTCTCGGGCACAACGCAGTTTGGTCTATGCGCGTGCCAAAGGCCAATCTGACAAACGACCTTTCGGCACCCAACTCGATGTGGATCAAACCGGATTTGAATGGCTGACACATTCCATGGCGCCGACCACGATTACCAACCACCCATTTCGCACCATGGTGGGCAACTCGGCCTGTAGCCAGCCCTACGACATCAGTCTGTTCAATATTTCTGCCATGAGTTTTGGCGCACTCAGTGCCAACGCCATCATGGCATTGAACCAAGGCGCCAAGATGGGCGGCTTCGCCCACGACACCGGCGAAGGGTCGATATCGCGCTACCACCGCATCCATGGCGGCGACCTGATTTGGGAAATCGGCTCAGGTTACTTTGGCTGTCGCGACGACCAAGGCCGATTCAGCCCAGAGCGTTTCGTGGCGCAAGCCCGTGAACCGCAAGTGCGCATGATTGAAATCAAACTCAGCCAAGGGGCCAAGCCTGGGCACGGTGGCGTGTTGCCCGCGGCCAAAGTCACGCCAGAAATTGCCGAAGCCCGTGGCGTGCCCTTGGGCGCAGATTGCGTGTCACCGGCCGCCCACAGCAGTTTTTCGACGCCGACCGAATTGCTGGAATTCATGCAAAGTTTGCGCGAGCTGAGCCAAAACAAACCGGTTGGCTTCAAGCTGTGTATCGGTCACCCATGGGAATGGTTTGGCATTGCCAAAGCCATGCTTGAGACCCGCATACTGCCCGACTTCATCGTCGTGGACGGTGCCGAAGGCGGCACAGGTGCGGCTCCGCTGGAGTTTTCCGACCACATGGGCATGCCTTTGAAAGAAGGTTTGCGTTTGGTGCACAACACCTTGGTGGGCATTGGCATGCGCGAGCATGTGAAATTAGGCGCGAGCGGAAAAATCATCAGCAGCTTTGACATGGCCCGGGTCTTGGCCTTGGGTGCCGATTGGTGCAACAGTGCCCGTGGCTTTATGTTTGCGCTGGGCTGCATCCAAGCCCAAACCTGTCACACCGGCAATTGCCCCACCGGCGTCACCACGCAGGACCCACAAAGGCAAATGGCATTGGTGGTACCCAACAAAGCTGAGCGGGTTAAAAATTTTCATCAGCACACATTGGAATCGTTCAAAGAGCTGCTGCAAGCCGCCGGTTTGACTTCGCCTGAACAACTTCAAGCCCACCATTTTTTCCACCGCATCAGCCAAACCGAAACCCAAACCTTGGCGCAGATGTATCCGGCACTGAGCCATGGCGCTTTGCTCAAGGACTCGGTGGCCAAATTGCCCGAGCCGTACAAAACCTATTGGGGCAAAGCCAGCGCCGAGCGTTTCCAATGGCACTGAACCACTGACCGTAGCGATCAGTTTTCGCTGCTCGGACGCGGAAAAATCACACGGTCTTCTTTGGGCGCGGCGCGCGGTGGCAATGCGGGGGGTTGTGCTGCCGCCCGCGCAGCTTCTGCCGCTTTGGCTTCAGCCGCCGCACGGGCCCGCGCTTCTGCGGCGGCCTTGGCTTCGGCCGCTGCTCTGGCTTCGTTGGCAGCCTTGATCTCAGCCTGTGCTTTCGCTTCAGCCGCCGCTTTGGCTTCGGCAATCGCTTTCGCCTCTGCTGCCTTGGCCTCGGCAGCGGCTTTGTTGTCCGCAGGTTTGACCGCAGGCAATGCTTTGGGCAGGGTCAAGGGCTTGTCCAAGGCTTTTTCACGCTCACGCTCTTTGGCGGCGGCTTTGAGCGCGGCAGCATTTGCTGCTTCCAAGTCTTTTTTCAATTTTTGAATTTCTGCAATCACTTCTTTTTGGTTATTCACCGCAGGTGGTGCGGCGGGCGCCGGTTTGTTGGCCATGGCTTGCACTTTGGCATCCAGCGCTTGGATATTTTTTTGCAAATCTTTGAGCTTGACGTCTAAGTTTTTATCCGTGAGCCCATTGACTTGCCCAGCGATTTGGTCGGGCATTTTGACAAACACTTTGTCCAGCGCGTCCATTTTTTCTTGGAATTTTTCATCCAATTTGATCTGGCGCTCTTCCATGCTGTCGAGTTTTTCAGTGGTATCGCCCAACCCGCGCGTGGCATCCCCGAAAGTCGCCAAGGTGGCATCCAGCTCGACCACGCGTTTTCCCACAGCCAATGACAGGCTGTCGAGTTGACGGATGTTTTGCTGCAAACGGGTGGAAATGGCAAAAAACGTACCGACGGCAATGATCAAAAAACTCAGCAAGCCGATCAAAATGACACGCGAATGCAAAATGTTTTTGGACGTCAAATCGGTGACGGTTTTCATCACGCCACGCATTTCGTGGCTGATGTTGGCAGCCACCTCGGCCGAACGGGTGGACACCTCAGCCGAGCTCAACACAACCGTGGTCAAGTCCTCAATTTGACGGGCAACCTCAGAGCCGTCTAAAGCTTGGGCTTCGAGTTGCTCCAAACCAATGGCCAGGGTTTCGGTGGGCTCATCCGCCTCAGGCGCATCCGTCTCTTGCGTCTCTTCTTGGGAGTGCGCAACCGGCATATCGGGCAAGAAGTCGCCGTCGTCCACGGCTTCTGCTTGTTTCGAATCTTGCGCCATGTGGGGTGTCCTCAGGATGTCTTATTTGGTGGATTTTTTTCTCTCCAGCTTATCCAATTCAACATGCACCAAGGCGATGTCCTCAGTCAATTTTTGGATACGGGGCTGGAAATGCTCTTGCCATTGATCGGAGGATGTCAGCCCAACTTGAGCCATTTGCGTGTTCAATGCATGGTTTTTAGACGGCACCACCACGACAGATGGAGGGCTGTGTGCGGGGGGCTGCGCCAATGCCGTACTGACATCTGCCAAAGGGGTTGGCTCGGCATGCTGCAAATCGGGAGCCAGCAACGCAGGGTCTTGGACGCGGTGTAAATCTGGGTCATGCAATTCAGAGCTTGCGACCGCGGCCAAAGAGTGGGGGTCGGTGTGAACTTGTGCAGGGGGCACGCGCTCGCCTTCTGGCAACGGATCATCTGAGATGGCGGGGTTTTGGTTCATAAATCACTCCATCTGTTTAATTCGACCCAAGGCAACCATTCTTGATTGTTCTGAAAGATGTTAATCCTGAAACTGCAATTGCAACGATTTGGCGGATCTCAGCCAAGCCTTGGCCAAAAGCGGGTTGTCTTTCATCAATGCCTGTGCCTGGGCTTTGTCCGCATAAGGGCCGGTCAGCAAAATGTAGTAAGGCTTGCTGCCTTTGCGCTGTGTAAACAGCACCTGGCCAGATTTGAATCCAAGAGAAGTGGACTGGAACTGTCGCGCCTCGCTCAAACTGTCGAAGGCACCGTGTTGCATGACCCAGGCATTGGGGTCGAGTTGTGCCACCCAATTCGGGTTATCAGCTTCTTTGGCTTTGTCCGATTTTTTGGCAGGCACGACCACCGCCGAGGCGGCCGGTTCGGCTTTGGGCGGTTCGGCTTTGGGCGGTTCGGCTTTGGGCGGTTCGGCTTTGGGCGGTTCGGTGACAGCTGGCGCCGAGGCGGCTGGAGTGGGTGGCGTCACTGCGGGCGCGGGCGCGGGCGCGGGCGTCGTGGCGGCCGGCGCAGGGTCAGGACTGACAGGGGCGACCAGTTCTTCTTTGTCTGGATTCAAAGCCTCGACGGGTTTCACCACAGGGGTGGTGCTGGAAGACATGGACACCGACGGCGGCGGGGGCACGGGTGCTGCGCTCGGCTGGGTGTCTTCGGTGGTCTCAGCCGCCGGTTTGGCACCAGACAAATACGCCCGCATGTTTTCCCATTCTTGCAACACACGGTCTTGGTTAATGACTGCAAACGCAGCCAATGAGGCCAGCAAGACAAACAAACTCACCCACGCCCAAGCGCCACTGCGCTTAGTGGACGCTGCGTTGGCTTCCCAAGACTTGGCCAATTCCTCACCAGATGGCAAGCCAGCGAATTCAACCGGCTGTCCCATTTCGGGGTCTTTGATGCCGTCAGGCAGGTGATTGGCAGACGTGTTGCCCTCAGACAAATCCAAAGGCGCAGGCGGAACCGGTGGCAGGCTGACAGCGGCCATATCAGGCAAAGACGCCGGCGCTTTTTTATCACTGATCACTTGCTTGGCGCCCGGCCAGTCACCCAAAGTTTCCACCCGTGCAGGCTTGGCCGGTGCGGGTGCTTCAGACTCCAACACCCACTGCAGC
>SXWY01000002.1 GCA_005789825.1 Burkholderiales bacterium
CCCAGTGAATTCAATATCCAGTTGAACAACCAGCCAATCGTGTTCAGGCAACGCAGACGGTTTTTTTCTTCGGGGAAAAACACATAGTCGTCGGGCTTGCCATAGCCCATGGCGGTTTGGTGTGCCAACAGTGTTTTGTACACGCGCACCGCTTGCGGCAAGCTGACGGTAGGTGCTTTGTGGCGTTTGATTTCAGGCGGTGTCAAGCGCAAATAATGGAATTTGCCGTGGATGATTTCGATGTGTTTGTTTTTCAATTGCCGCACGTCACCTGGTCGCAAAAAGGTATAGACCATGAACCGGATCAAGCCGTTCATTTCAAAGGGCATGCGGCGGTATTGAGGCTTGATATGAAACCGCGTGTCAGGCTTGTCCCAGACAAACTCATGGCGTCTCAATGTTTTGGATTGACGCAGCATGGCAGCGTATTCGGTGACCGTGAACGCCCCGCGCGGCTTTTGCGTGACTTTCATTTTGGGGAACAAGGGCATTTGCGCAATATGCTCGTGTTCCACCAAATAGCGCAGCACTTTGCGCAGCTGCGCGATGTACCCCACGATGGTGGGCGTTGACAGTTCTTGGTCGGACAAATAGTCGATAAACCGCTGAATATTGCCCATGTTGAGGGTGCGCAAATCGGTGTGGTCAAAAAACGCCGCGATGTGGGTTTCTAGCCTTACTTTGGTCATGCGGTAGGTGCCTTCGGTGACTTCTTGGCGTGCCACTTTGTGTTTTTCTTGGGCCAAAATCACTTGAATGACGGTATGAATATTTATCGTTTTATTTTTTGATTGAATTTCATTTGAATGTATTTGATTAGTGCTATTTAACTGTTTTTCATCTGTGAAAGATGAAGTATTTAGGCTGAACTCCTTCACAGTTGTGGGTGTGAGGAATGGTTGCTGTAAATACACCCATGGAATACATTCATTGGTTTGCATGACACGCGTGTAATGGTTGAGATGTTTATTTCGAAAGTCGACATATGGTTGAGTCATGGTTTTTACCTCTTACACATTCAAAAATATCAACGCTTAGAAAATACTAACACGAGTTATTCATAATAGTTAAAAAACCCTCGTTGCGGTAGCATCTTTGTTGTCTTTAGGACTCACTTTTGCCGAAACCACGCTTTACGGCAATGTGGATCAGGCCTGGAACAAAGTCACCAAAAAATCTGGCGGCAACACTGTCAGCGATGTCACCGGATTGGCTTCGGTGCAAATGGGCGGCGGTGTACTAGGCGTCAAAGGGTCTGAAGACCTGAGCGGCGGTTTGAAAGCCAGCTACACCATTGAAATTCAACCACCTATCGACGAGGTGAGTGCCGCTGATGTGTGGAACCGCCAAGCGTTTGTCGGCTTGAGCGGCGGTTTTGGTGCACTGCGTATCGGTAAACAGTATTCCAATGCATTTATGAACACGCTTGGTATGGATCCGGGTGGTGCCACAGGCTTGGCTGGTAACAATGCCTACTGCGTTCAACTGGCTTACACCAAATGCGCTGGTGGCTCTGATGGTCCCCTGCGCCAATCCAATGGCTTGCAATATGACTTGCCGGAAATGTTGCCGGGCCTGAAAGTAGGTGCAACGGTGGTGTTTGGAGAAAAAACCAGCAAAGCTGGTGACGGTAATGGTTTCAATGTTTCTTATACCTCTGGACCGTTTTATGCAGGCTACACCTTTGACCGGGTGAAAAACACCGGCATTGGCCTTTTAACATCACCAGGCTCGACAGTTGAATACACATCCAAAACAACCTTTGAAGTTAAGGAAACTGATTACGATGTCGCATCTGCCAGTACATCTGACCAGAATAAACTCACCACCCTGTCTGCCAGTTACGATCTGGGTGTGGCCAAAGTCAGCATCAACAACACCAAAATGTCTGTGGGTTCCAAATCGGTGGATAACACCTTTGTCGCTGTGAGTGTGCCGTTTGGTGGCAACGCCAATGTGTGGGCTTCCATGAGCAAAGGTTCTGCTTACCGCACCAACGTCTCTGCCAACAAAGACCACGAAGGCTTTCAAGTGGGTGTGAACTATGCGCTGAGCAAGCGCACTGTGTTGTACGCACAATACGGCCAAATGGAATTGGAAAGCGGTCTTGCCGCAAATAAGAAGTTTGAGCAAACCGGTTCCGCGATTGGCGTTCACCACTCCTTCTGATCTGCCGCAGGTATTCACCTGCTGAAGTTCAACGGACCCCAAACCCGCTGTGGCCACACAGCGGGTTTTTTTATTTCATGGCTTGGTGCACAAAACCCGCATCGGTGGTGGGTAGCGACAAGGTCAACAAAGCGGGTGGGTGGGTTGAATGCCCCAACAGCGCCTGGTCTGCGGACACCGATTGCAGCACCCAGCCAGGCAACACTTCTTGCCCCGGGTAAAACGTCTGGGCGGCTTGCCCGTCTACCGAAATCAAGGCCAGCGACTGCGCGCTTCCAGCTTTTGCCACGCCAGACAGCAGCAAACGACTGGCCAGCGACGGGCCTGCCACGGCAGCGTCGTCGTTCGCTGGCCCGGTGCCACCAGCCAAGACTTTGGCGATATGTGGCACAGACGGTGTAGGCAAAAACCCACTCACCGCAACCACCGGTACTGAGGTTGGCAATGCAGGGCCATGCGGCCACAAGGCCAAGCCCCAAGCCGTGGCGCTGGCCGCCACCCCAGTCCACAGGCCGAATTTGACGGCTTGGGGAAGTTGTTCTGTGGTCATGCTATCCATGAATTACCTCAAAATAATGATTTTGACACTATCATAGTAATGACTTTATTTTCAATAAATGCCATGGCTGCCGTGCAACTTGTTTTTTCCACGTCTCGCTGGCCGCAACGCCACCAAGGTTTCACCCTGATCGAACTGATGGTGGTGCTGGTCATCATTGGTGTGTTGGCAGCATTGGTGGTGCCCAATGTGTTGGACCGCGCCGATGACGCACGTGCCACCGCCGCCCGTACCGATGTCAACCAACTGATGCAAGCTCTCAAGCTGTATCGCTTGGACAACCAACGTTACCCAACCACCGAACAAGGCTTGTTGGCCTTGGTGAAAAAGCCTGACACCGGTCCCATACCCGGTATGTGGCGACCCTATGTGGACAAACTGCCCAGCGATCCGTGGGGTCGCGCTTACCAATATGTGTATCCCGGCTTCCATGCTGAAGTGGATGTGCTGTCTTTCGGGGCCGACGGCAAAGCCGGCGGCGAGGGGCAAAACGCTGACATTGGCAGTTGGCAATGAAAACCCAGCAAGCTGGCTTCACCTTGGTGGAACTGATGGTGGTGCTGGTGCTACTGGCACTGGGCAGTTCCTTGGTGGTGGCCAATATGCGCAGCAGTTTGCCATCGACCTTGGACACCGAAGCGCAACGCTTGCAAGCGGTTTTGGAAAACGCCCGCGCACAAGCACGCAGTCGCCACACGCTGCTGACTTGGACCGCCGATGCGCAAGGGTTCACCCTGTCACCCGCTGACAACGCCCACGTGGTGTTACAGCGCATGGAATGGCTCGCTGCAGGCACCCTCAGCGAGCCCGCTATTTTGTGGATCAGCGCAGAACCCTTGCAAGCGCCCGCACGCTTGACATTGCGCCATGCAGATATTCCCGCCGGACGCTGGGTGCTGGAAACCGATGGTGTGCGAGGTTTCACATGGAAACCCTGAACATGTACAGCGGACTCAGACCAGCCGCTGGCTTCACCTTGATTGTAGTGCTGGTGGCGCTGTTCATGGTGTCGCTGAGTTTGCTGGCTGGTTTTCGAGCTGCTGGCAGCATGACCGCCAACACCGAACGCCAATGGCAAATGCTGTTGGCACAACTTTGTGCTGACAACACCTTGGTGCAGTTGCGGCTCAATCCCCAATTCGCTGAACTGGGCGAACGCACCACACCCTGCCCGCAAGCTGAGCGCGCTTTTGCGGTGGTCACCACGGTGGCGGCCACCCCCAATCCCTCGTTTCGCCGTGTAGATGTGCATGTGTCAGACGGCGCGACACCGTTGCTGCGGGTCAGCGGTTTGGTTGGGCGTTACTGATATGCAGCCATTGACGCAGCCCATGCCCTTCGGCACCGAACACAGGTTGGTGCGCCGGCAAAACGTTGCGCAATCAGCGCGCAAAGCGTGGCCCCGCAACCATGCTCTGGGGTTCACGTTGGTGGAAGTACTGGTGGCATTGGCCAGCATGGCTTTGCTGTCCGTGCTGAGTTGGCAAGGCATCGATACCTTGCTGCGCACCCGTGAGATCACCCAGTCACAGGTCAATGACACCGCGTTGGTTCAGGCGAGCTTGCGCCAATGGCACATGGATTGGGATGCGATTCAGCCCCTGCCAGACCTGTTGCCACAAGGCAGTGTGAATTGGGACGGGCGGGTCATGCGCATGCTGCGGCGCAGCCCCACGCCCCAAGCCTCGGGCGCAGACGGCGGTGTCTTGGTGGTGGCGTGGACACAGCGCAACGGTCACTGGTGGCGCTGGCAATCGAACGCATTGTTCACACGCGCACAGGTGCAACAAGCTTGGCAAGCCGCAGCGCAATGGGGACACCACCCGGTCGATGCCTTGCGACAGCAAGAGACCCGGTTGATGGCTGCGCAAGCTTGGCAAATCTTTTACTACCGCGACAACAGTTGGTCCCACCCCATGAGCAGCAACGACCCCAGCCAACGCCCGCCTGATGGGGTGCGCATCGTGTTGCAACCCGTTGGCAAGACCACGGCGGCTGCCAAGTCTGCGCTCACCGTCGACTGGGTTCATCCGGCATTCAATCCCCACCGCACATGAAGACGGACACGCGCTTAGCTGTACAACAAGGTGCTGCATTGTTGCTGGCAATGATGACTGTGGTGTTGGTGGCCACGCTGGCATCTGCCATGCTCTGGCAGCAATGGCGCACCACATCGGTGGAAACCGCAGAGCGGCAAAGCCAGCAAGCACACTGGTTGCTGGTCGGTGCACACGACTGGTCGCGGGTGGTCATGCGCGAAGACTCGCTGGGCAGCAACACCGACCATTTGGGCGAGCCATGGGCCGTGCCATTGCGCGATGCACGTTTGTCCTCTTTTTTGGCCGCAACACCCGCCGCAGTGGCACAAAACGCAGACAGCTTGCTCGAGCAGGTGTTTTTGGCGGGTGACATCCAAGACCAGCAAGCGCGTTTGAATGTGCGCAATTTGGTGGCAAACGGGTTGTTGGTCGACAGCGAAATGCAAGCATGGCGACGGCTCTACCAGCAACTGGATTTGCCCGTGGCCGCATTGCAGGTTTGGACAGACGCTTACCGGCGGGCGCTATCCGCTCCCTTGCAAGAGGACGCGCCACTGCTGCCGCAACGCGTGTCTCAACTGACATGGCTGGGCATGCCATTGGCGCATTTGTCCAAACTGACACCTTTCATCACATTGCTGCCAACGGCCAGCCCGGTCAATATCAACACCGCCAGCGCTGAAGTGCTGTCCGCTGTTGTACCCACGTTGGCCTTGCCCAGCGCACGCCAGTGGGTCGAGGAGCGGCAACGCCAACCTTGGCGCAGCGTGGAAGAGGCCAAGCAACGCATGGGGGCGGCCGCTGTGGTGCTGCAATCGGATCGCCACAGCGTGCAGTCTGCGTATTTCGAAGTCAACGGCCGTTTGCGGTTCAACGATATCGGTTTGAGGGAAACCGCGCTTATTCGCCGCCAGGGTTTACAAACCCACACCGTGTGGCAAGAGCGTCGCCCATGGTGGTCTCGGCGTTCTTGTATGTCAGCTGAAAGCTCGCCATGTTGATGGTGTATTTGCCCATGCAATCCACATCGCTGTATGACTTTGTTGTCAGCGATGACGGTCAGACACCGCGATGGCAAGGCCAGTCAGCGGCTGGAGAGTTGCCTGCAGACGCAGGAGAGTGCGTAGCGATCGTGCCTTGGCAAATGCTGTCTTGGCACACCGTGACATTGCCACCCAGGGTCGGCTCGCGCTGGCCGCAGGTGCTGGAGAGTTTGCTGGAAGACGCATTGCTGCAACCGCCGCAACAAGTTCATTTGGTCTGCGGACCAGGGTCTGCACTGGCCTTGCGCCAAGGCGGCGATGTCTTGGTATGCGCTTGCGACAAAGCTTGGTTGCGAAGCGTGTTCGAACCCTTGCAACAAGCCGGTAAACGAATCGCTCGCTGGGTTCCCGAACTGCAACCTGTGAACTCGGGAGGCATGACTCAGATCCATTGGCTCAACCACTTTGGTCAAGCTCTTGCCGTGTGCTGCAACACAGAAAGTGTCAGGTCATTGCCCACGCTGTCGCTGCCAGACAAACTCAGTGCAGATGACTGTCAATGGTTTGCCGAGCCTGCTGTGGCAGAGCATGCGTCTTTCACCGGTCAACCCCGGCCTGTGCTGTTGACCACCGCTGCACGCTGGCTGCTCGCTGGCCAATCTGCATGGAATTTGGCGCAACACGAATGGGCACAACATTGGCGAGATCGCAGTGCGCGCTGGTTGTTGCAAACTCTGCGCAGCCTCTGGGTTGGACCTCGCTGGCGCAGCAGTCGCATGGCCATGTGGGCTTTGCTGGCGACGCAATGCACCGGCCTGACTGTGTGGGCCTGGCACGACCGGTTGCAACAAGCACAAAAGCAAGCAGCTTTGGCGCAAATACTGCAAACCACGGTGCCCTCGGTCAGTGTGGTGATCGATCCGGTGCAACAAATGCAACGCGCCTTGGCCTTGCGCCAACAACAGTCTGCTGCACCACTGGCCGATGACTTGTCGGTGATGCTGGACCTGCTGTCCCAAGGCTGGCCTGCCCAGGCGCCGATTGAGCGTATCGATTTTCAAAACGGCGAATTGACGCTACAAGTGCAGCCAGCCCACACCTTGCCGCCAACCTTGCCCGCTGCCTTGACGGGCTATCACTGGCAAGTGCAAGGACAAAAAGCCACCATGCGGCAAAAGAGTGAATGGTGAAATCGCTGTTCAACCTCGCTTGGTGGCGCGGTCGGTCCCAGCGCGAACAACGGGCCCTGCAAATTGGCGGGATGGTTTTGCTGGGCTTATGGCTGTGGCGCTGGGTGTTGTCAGCGGCCTGGCACACCTGGGTACACAGCGAGCCCATGCATGCACAACTCGACCAACACATGGCGCAAATGCAAGCCATGCAACAACAGTGGCATGCTCTGTCTGAACCCACCACACCCTCGCCTGAGGTGTCATTGCAAACCCTGCAAGCGTTGGTAGAAGCCCTGGGTGACCGCGCCCGCTCGCGCCACGCGGGCCAGCAATTCTTTGTTGAATTCAACAACCTGTCGCCAGAGGCATTGGCGCAATTTTTGGTGCAATCCCGCGTACAAAGCCATGCACGGGTGAGCGAAGCGCACTGGCAATCCGTCGATGGGCAATGGAACGGACAGCTGGTGTTGACATTGCCAGGCGGACGCTGACATGTTGCACAAGCCACCGCCTCCGCAGCGCCCAAGGCGGTGGCGCATCGTCTCAAGCGTTGGGGTCGCTTGGCTGCTCGGTGTGTGTCTGGCGACGCTGTGTTGTGCGCCCGCCGCATGGTTGGCAGAACTGCTCGCGACTGCAACCGGCGGGCGGATGCAATTGCTGCAAGTGCGCGGCAGCGTTTGGCAAGGCAGTGGCCAATGGGTATTGAGTGACGGTCATGGAGGTCTCACCGCACTTGCTTTGCCCCAGCGGGTGCATTGGCAACTAAAGCCTGTGTGGAACGGCATACAACTGTCCATTCACGCCGAATGCTGCACCCCCACGCCATGGGTATGGCGCTGGCACCCGGGTTGGAATGGCGGGCATGTCAGCCTGCAAGCCCACACATCGCACTGGCCGCTGGCGTGGCTCAGTGGCTTGGGCGCACCTTGGAACACCCTTGGATTGCAAGGGCAGATGCGACTGCAGCATGCCGACATGCAATGGTCTTGGCGTGCCGGCCAAGCCATGCTGCAAGGCTCTGGCGAAATGACTTTGCAAAACGTGTCTTCGGATTTGTCCACACTCAAGCCACTGGGTGACTATGCCCTGAGCTTACAAGGGGGTCCGCAACCTGAACTGCAACTTCGCAGTCTGCAAGCGCGGTTGCAATTGCAAGACCGCGGAGGTTGGCGTGACGGACATTGGTATTTGAACGGCGAAGCACAGGCTGATCGCGCATATGAACAGGTGCTGGGCAATCTGCTCGGTGTATTGGGACAACGACAAGGCCACAAGGCCATATTTCAGTGGGGGTGACTATGTGCAACACGCCAAGGTATCGCGGTTTGTGTGTCGCTGTTTTTTTATGGGTCATCACCGGTCTGGGCTTGGCCAAACCCCCTGGTGCTGGCAAGCCCGTGACACTCCATTTTGTCAATGCGGACATTGAAAGCGTGGCGCGTACGTTGGCCACATTGACGCAACGCCGATTGGTGGTCGACCCGCGTGTCAAAGGCACGTTGACACTCAATACCGAAAAGCCTGTGCCGGCTGCAGTGGCTTGGGACCAGCTGCTGGCGGCGTTGCGTTTGCAAGGGTATGCGGTGATTGAAACCCGAGGCTTGTACAAACTGGTGCCTGAAGCTGAAGCCAAATTACAAGGCGGCGCCGATGCCGTGGTCCCGAAACAAACGGCACCCAACAACGCGCAAGTGATGACACAAATTTTCAAACTCAACCATGAAAGCGCCAACCAGTTGATAACGGTGTTGCGGCCCTTGATCAGCCCCAACAACACCATCAATGTGACGCCTGGCAGCAATGCCTTGGTGATCACCGATTACGCCGACAACTTACAACGGCTGGGGCGCATCATCGCGGCGCTGGATGTGTCTGGCGCCACCGATGTCGACATCATTCCCTTGCAACACACGGTGGCTACCGACATGGTGGCGCTGCTTGGCCGCTTGATCGATGGCGGCCAAGCCGGCGATGCGGGTTTCAAAACCTCCCTACAAGCCGAACCCCGCAGCAATGCTTTGATATTGCGCAGCGCCAACCCAGTCCGGCAAGCGCAGGTGCGCAGTCTGATCGACAAACTCGATCGCCCCCACAGCGAATCACCGCATGGCCATTTGCATGTGGTCTATTTGAAAAACGCCGACGCCACCAAGCTCGCCAACACCTTGCGCGGCACCCTGACACCGGCTTTGCCAACCGCATCAACAACGGGAGCGGTCTCAGCGCCAGCTGTCAGCAGCAGCATGATCCAAGCCGATGTCGCCACCAATGCATTGATTATTTCGGCGCCTGCACCGCTGTTTCAACAACTCAAACGGGTGATTGATGCGCTGGACCAACGGCGGGCACAGGTGCTGGTAGAGAGTCTTATCGTCGAGGTGGATGCTGCCAAGGAAGCGCAGTTTGGTGTGCAATGGCAAAACTTATTGGGGAACTCAGGTGGGCAAATTGGCGTACTGGGAACCAATTTCGGCAGCACCAACAACTTGCTGTCGATCAGCAAAGGAAATGGCAGCAGCTTGCCTGGTCCTGGTCTGAACATCGGTCTTGGCCGTCCGATCCAAGACAGCACGGTCATGACCGCGCTGGCCAATTTCTTGCAAACCAACGGTGGCAGCAACATCCTGTCAAAGCCCGCATTGCTGACCTTGGACAACGAAGAAGCACGCATTGTGGTGGGCAAAAACGTGCCGTTTGTCACCGGCCAATACACCAACAACAACAGTGCCAACGGCGCTGTCAATCCGTTTCAAACCGTCGAGCGAAAAGACGTTGGCTTGACCCTGAAAGTCAAACCGCAAATCAGTGATTCAGGCACGGTCAAGCTCACGGTTTTTCAAGAAGTCTCGAGCATCGACAGTTCGAAAAAAACCACCGATGGCTTGATCACCAACAAACGTTCTATCGAATCCAACATCATCGTGGCGGATGGGGATGTGGTGGTGCTCGGCGGTTTGCTATCCGACGCGTATGAAGACAGCAGCCAACAGGTGCCTGGCTTAGGCGATTTGCCGTGGATCGGTTCTTTGTTCAAAAGCGAAAGCCGTTCACGCAACAAAAATAACCTGATGGTGTTTTTGCGGCCAGTGGTGGTGCGCGATGATGCCAGTGCACAGGTGCTGTCCAGCGGGCGTTACAAAGACATGCAGCAATTGCAAACCGATGCCGCCAAACCTGCCAACCCCGCGCTACCCGTGCCGAACGATGGGGTTTTGCCACCGATAGAACGTTGACCATGCGCCATCCCCTGCCTTATGCATTTGCCCGTCGCCACCTGTTGCTGCTGGAGGATGATGGACTGCGTCTGACTCTGTGGCACACACACCAAGCCAGCGCCGGTGCTTGGACCGAGGTGTTGCGATGCCATGCGGTGCAGCGGTTTGTACAAGAAGATGCCGAGGCTTTGGCGCAGCGCATCAGTGCCAGCTATGCCGATGCCGAATCCAGCGCAGCGCTGGTGATGAGCGAGGTCGAAGGCGAAGCCGATTTGGCTCGCATGATGCAGGACTTGCCAGCGGTAGAAGATTTGTTGGAAGCTTCTGCGGATGCGCCCATCATTCGCATGCTCAATGCCTTACTGATGCAAGCCGCACGCGAAGGTGCCAGCGATATTCACATTGAAGCTTATGAACGCCATTCCAGCGTGCGTTTTCGCGTGGACGGTCGACTGCGCGACATCATCCATCCGCCGCGCGGTCTGCATGCGGCGTTGATCTCACGCTTGAAAATCATGGCCGATCTCGATATTGCCGAAAAACGCTTGCCGCAAGATGGTCGCATTTCATTGCGCCTCGGGCAACGCGCGATTGATGTGCGGGTGTCTACCTTGGCGGGCATTTACGGCGAACGCGCTGTGTTGCGCTTGCTCGACAAAAGCGACAACCGCTTGAGCTTGCGCGGGGTCGGCATGCCAGACCACAGCTTGCAGGCTTTTGAACAACTGCTGCACCAACCCCACGGCCTATTGCTGGTCACTGGCCCGACCGGTTCGGGCAAAACCACCACCTTGTATGCGGCCTTGCAGTTGCTCGACACCGCACAAGCCAACATCATGACGGTGGAAGACCCGATCGCATACGAGTTGGCAGGCATCGGGCAAACCCAGGTGAACACCAAAATCGGTTTGGACTTTGCCAAGGCTTTGCGCGCCATCTTGCGCCAAGAC
>SXWY01000143.1 GCA_005789825.1 Burkholderiales bacterium
GCCAAATCGTGCCGGCTTTTTCACGCAAGAAACTCTTTGGTTATGCCTCTATGGTCTATGCCACTTCCTCTATCGCTATTTTGTCGTTCATCGTTTGGGCGCACCACATGTACACCACTGGCATGCCCGTGACGGGCCAGTTGTTCTTCATGTATGCCACCATGCTGATTTCTGTGCCCACCGGTGTGAAAGTGTTCAACTGGATTGCCACCATGTGGAAGGGCTCCATGACGTTTGAAACCCCCATGCTGTTTGCTGTGGGATTCATTTTTGTGTTCACCATGGGTGGCTTCACCGGCTTGATCTTGTCCATGGCCCCGATTGATTTGCAGTTGCAAGACGGTTACTACGTGGTGGCCCACTTCCACTATGTACTCGTGGCAGGTTCCTTGTTCACCATGTTTGCCGGCTACTACTATTGGGTGCCGAAATGGACGGGTGTCATGTACAACGAAACCCTGGGGAAAATCCATTTCTGGTGGACCTTGATTTCATTCAATGTCACCTTCTTCCCCATGCACTTCTTGGGTTTGGCTGGCATGCCGCGTCGTTATGCTGACTATCCTATGCAGTTCGCTGATTTCAACGCATTGGCATCGGTCGGGGCTTTCGCTTTCGGTATCGCGCAAGTGTTCTTCTTCTTTTTCATTGTGTTGCCCACCATGCGTGGCAAGGGTGAGCCTGCTCCACAGCGTCCGTGGGAAGCGGCTGAGGGGTTGGAGTGGGAAGTTCCCTCGCCCGCGCCTTTCCATACCTTTGAAACACCGCCCAAGCTCAATAAGGATGCCAATCGCATTCTTGCTTGATTGACGGACATGACGACCCCCGAACAAAGAAAAAACAATCGGCGATTGGGGCTGATCTTGGCCTCAACCGCATTGGTTTTCTTTTTGGGCATTCTTGCCAAAATTCTTCTCATACAGCCCACATGAAAATGACCTTAGGTTTGCAAACCGATAACCAGCGGATGCTGCGCAAACTGGCTGTGGTGGCCGTGCTCATGTTTGGTTTCGGGTATGCCTTGGTGCCAATTTATCAAGCCATTTGTGAATTAACAGGCATCAATATTTTGGCTTTGGGTGAAAAAGAGCTGCCCGGCTCAGGCAATGCCCGCTTGGCCAACCCTGGCAACACCCAAGTCGACACCAGCAGAACCATCACGGTTGAATTTGACGCCAACGCTCGCGGTCCTTGGCAATTCAAGCCCATGCAGAATTCTGTGCAGGTGCACCCTGGCGAATTAACCACCGTGATGTATGAGTTTCAAAATGTGCAAGACCGAACCATGTCTGCACAGGCCATACCCAGTTATGCCCCACGCGAAGCCGCTGCACATTTCAACAAAGTCGAATGTTTTTGCTTTAACCAGTACACATTGGCACCGGGTGAAAAAAAGCAATGGCCTGTTGCCTTTGTGGTAGACCCAAAATTGGCTAAAGGCGTGACCACCATCACTTTGTCGTACACCTTTTTTGAGGTGGGAAGCAAAACCCCGGCTGCACCTACAAGCACTGTGTCTAGCATTGTGTCCAAGGAAAGTGGTGTATGAGCGTTGACGCTGTTGAGGTGGTTGCTCCGGTCGCTGTCAAACGCCCGATTTGGCGTTCCATATTGGCGGTGGCTTGGTCTTTCATTGGTATTCGAAAAAACAGTGAGTTTCAAGAAGATTTGTCACACATCACACCACTGCACGTTTTAGGTGTGGGCTTGTTGGCAGGTTTGTTGTTTGTGATTGGGTTGATTGTTTTGGTCAATCTGGTTGTTGCGAAATAAAGGAGTGGAGATGAGCAGCACAACACATGGCGCAACGCCTTATTACTACGTTCCAGAGCCCTCGCGCCACCCGGCCATGGCTGCTTTTGGTTTGTTTTTTGTCATCTTGGGTGCCAGTCAATGGGTCAATGATGTCAGTTGGGGCAAATATTCTTTGTTCGCTGGCTTGGCCATTTGGTTGTTTGTGCTGTTTCAGTGGTTCAGCCAGGCTGTCCAGGAAAGCGAATCGGGTCAATACGGTCGCAAGATCGACCTGTCATTCCGCTGGAGCATGAGCTGGTTCATTTTTTCTGAGGTGATGTTTTTCGGAGCGTTCTTCTCAGCATTGTGGTGGGCGCGTGTGCACTCCGTGCCCATGCTGGGCAGCAGTGAGAACGCCTTGCTGTGGCCAGGATTCAAGGCGGTGTGGCCGAGTGTGATGGCCGGTGTCACCGCTTCCCCTGCGGGCATCATCGAACCGTTCCAAACCATGACGCCGTTTTGGTTGCCAACCATCAATACCGCTTTGTTGTTGTCCTCTGGTGTGACGCTGACCATTGCGCACCATGCGTTGCTGCAAGACCAACGCGCCAAAACCATCCAATTCATGTGGCTGACAGTGTTACTGGGCGTGGTGTTTTTGGTGGTGCAAGGTTACGAGTATTACCATGCCTACGAAGACTTGAACTTGAAGCTGACGTCGGGTGTATACGGTTCTACGTTTTTCATGCTGACTGGCTTTCACGGCTTTCACGTCTTTGTGGGCATGCTGATGTTGTTGTTCGTGACGTTGCGCTTGCAAAAAGGCCATTTTTCTTCGCAAAGCCATTTTGGCTTCGAAGGCGCAGCTTGGTACTGGCACTTTGTGGACGTGGTTTGGCTGGGCTTGTATGTGTTGGTCTATTGGCTCTGAACATGACCCAGCAGCAAAAAGGCCGCAACAGCGGCCTTTTTCTTGCCTATCTCAGGGCTTCATGGGCGAGTAACGGGTTCCCGTTGAAAGAAAGCTGCACCGTTTAAACAGCAGTCAATGGAATGCCTGTGGGTCGCAGCCAACCCATCTTCCAAGAAAGCAGTATGCATAAGAACAGTACAACCGAGATGCCCACACGAAAGGCCAGAGCCCGCATCATTCGACTGGATTTGGGCGCGTCGTCGGTGTCCCCACGCAACATGAATAACAATGCAGTGGACAACGCCGCCAGTATGCCGAGGAATGCTATAGCTATGAATATGTTCATTTATCAGATTATCCAGTGAAACCCGCCGAGACCATCATCCCCATGGGCAAAGGGCGTTCCTTGATAGTGATCTTGGCTGCCATTGCTGGCGTTGTTCTGACCTTGCGACTGGGTGGGTGGCAGCTGTCTCGCGCTGACGAAAAAATCCAATACCAAAGCCAGTTAGAAGCCCAAATGCGATTGCCGCCATTGGATACGCTCAGTTTGCAGCAAAACCCAGAGCAGTGGTTGAATGTACACAGGCGAGTTGAACTCTTTGGCACATGGTTGTCCGAGAAGACGGTGTATTTAGATAACCGCAGCCACAAGGGTCGTCCAGGGTTTTGGGTGATGACGCCGTTTCAATGGAGCGATGGGCAAGTGGTGTGGGTGCAGCGCGGATGGGTGGCTCGCGACCCGGTAGATGCGACCAAAGCAGCGCCGATACAGACCCCTACCCAGCCAGTTCGGCTTGAGGGGCGTATTTCTGCGGGTCTGTCACACATGACGGAGTTGAAAGCGACGACAGCAGGACCGTCGCAAGTTGGAGAATTACTGATTCGCTCCAACCTAGACAGGCAAACCATGCAAGCCATGGTCACTGAACAGGTGAGTGCGGTGGTGGTGCAGACTGGTGCAAATTCAGATGGCTTATCGCGCGATTGGCCAGTGGTCTCTGGGTCTGCCGACAAAAACAAGGGCTACGCTTTTCAATGGTTTGCATTGAGCGGTTTGATTGCGTTACTTTTTATTTGGTTTCAATGGATAGGGCCTTGGCGTCATGCAAAACAACAAAGCTGAAGATTCTCCGTCGCAAGCGCTTGGCTTGACGATTTACGACTTGCCCGATCCCATGGCTTCGGTACAAGAAGATGCCAAACGCACATGGGGTGGACGCTGGCGAATGATCTTGGTGTTGCTGGTATGTGCCGCTCCGGTCATCGCCTCATACCTGACCTATTACGTGATTCGCCCGCAGACATTTCGTCACTTTGGCGAATTGATTCAGCCTGTTCAACCGATTCCAGACATCATGGCGCAGTCCATCGACGGCAAGTCATTGAAATTGACCCAGTTAAAAGGCCAGTGGTTGATTGTGAGCGTGGCCTCGGGCGCTTGCGATGCCATGTGCCAAAACAATTTGTTATTGCAAAGACAAATTCGTGCGACCTTGGGGCGCGAGGCAGATCGCACAGATTGGGTCTGGCTGGTGAACGACAACACCGAGATCTCGCCCATGTTGCAGGCTGGAATGACTGATGCCGTGGTGTTGCGCGTGGCTGCGGATGAACTGTCGAAATGGTTAGTGCCGCAAACAGGACATGGATTGAATGAGCATTTGTATTTGATCGATCCCCATGGCAATTGGATGATGCGATTCCCTGCAGGTTTGCAAAAGGAGCAGGCTCCAGACCTCAAGCGCGACTGGGACCGTTTATTGCGGGCATCGGTGCATTGGGACAAGGCGGGGCGTTGAATGCTATGAACGAAGTCGCCCTTTTCAATATCGCCCCGTTATTGCAATTGCTGTTGCTGGCGTTGCTCCTGGCAGCAGCTCCATTGTCATGGGTATGGCTGAAAAACCGCCAATCACAAACAACGTTGCGGGTGAGGCACTTGACCATGGTCGTCTTGTTTTTGACCTTCGATTTGGTGTTGTTTGGCGCGTTTACCCGTTTGAGCGATTCAGGTTTGGGCTGCCCAGACTGGCCTGGTTGTTACGGTTATGCCAGCCCCATTGGAGCCAGCGCCCACATCGCTCAAGCGCAATCGGCGATGCCCACTGGACCTGTGACCTTCTATAAAGCTTGGATTGAAATGATCCATCGCTACTTGGCAATGTTGGTAGGTGTGTTGATTTTGACGCTGGCCGCGTTTTCTTGGCGAGCTGATCGCAGCCTCTGGGGATGGCCATCGCTGTCATTGCTGTGGGTCTGCGTGCAAGGTGCATTCGGTGCGCTCACGGTCACCATGAAACTGTTCCCTTTGTTTGTCACGTTGCATTTGCTGGGTGGCATGTTGTTATTGGTGTTGCTCACCATTCAGCTTGTCAGGCAACGCCATTCTTACGAAAAAACTGCGGCACAGCCTTTGCCCTTCAAGGTGTATTTGCTGACTGTGCTGACTGTATTGAGTGTGTTCATTCAAACGGGTTTGGGTGCTTGGGTCAGCAGCAACTACGCTGTCTTAGCATGCGACACTTATCCCTTGTGTCAGAACAGTTGGTGGCCCGATATGAACTTGTCTAAAGCGTTTGAATTGTGGCGTCCCTTGGGGCAAGATGCTTCGGGCCAAGCTCTGCCATTTCAGGCTTTGACTGCGATTCACATGGTGCACCGCTGGCATGCGGTGGTTCCCGCATTGCTGATATTGTGGGTGGCCAGGTCATGGATGACCATGGGCCTGCGCAGGCAAGGGTGGTTATTGATAGGTGTTTTGTTCTTGCAATTTGTCACCGGTATTTCCAATGCCGTGTTGGGCTGGCCTATGTTGGCTGCCTTGATGCATACTGGTTCAGCGGCAGTACTGCTGGTATTGTTGACTTGGGTTTTGGCCAGCACACAACCGCGAAAAGCCGAACGCATCGCTGCCACATTTGACAGAAACATGCTATGAAATCGCTTTCTCTTTACCTGCCTGTGCGCTGGCAGCAATTCAATGCATTGACCAAACCGCGAGTCATACAGTTGATTGTGTTTTGTGCGCTGATCGGCATGGTGTTGGCGGTTCCTGGTGTTCCCAGCCTGGAAGACACCAAACTTGCAGCGATCGCATGCTTGGGTATTTGGTTGGTTTCCGGCGCGGCGGCGGCTTTCAATTGCATTGTGGAGCAAGCCATTGACGCTCGGATGAAACGAACCGCTTGGCGGCCCACGGCCAAAGGTGAGTTAACCGACCGCGATACCTTGTTGTTTTCGGCGATCTTGTGTGCATTGGGCTCGCTGATTTTGTATGTCTGGGTGAACCCTCTCACCATGTGGTTGACCTTTGCCACTTTTGTGGGCTACGCGGTTGTCTACACCGTGATCCTCAAACCCTTGACACCGCAAAACATTGTCATTGGCGGTGCTTCTGGAGCCATGCCGCCGGTGCTGGGTTGGGCCGCCATGACGGGTGAAGTAGGGCCCGAGGCATTGATCCTGTTCCTGATCATTTTTTTATGGACCCCGCCGCATTTTTTGGCGCTGGCGCTCTTCAGGGTGGAGGATTACCGCAAGTCGGGCTTGCCGATGTTGCCGGTTACCCATGGCAATGAATTCACACGCTTGCAAATCTTGCTCTACACCATCGTCTTGCTGGCTGCTTGTTTGATGCCGTTCATCTACCGCATGAGCGGCTATTTTTATTTGGTCAGTGCCTTGATTTTGAGCCTCATATTTTGTGCTTACGGGTGGTTCTTGTGGCGACAGTATTCAGACGACTTGGCGCGCAAGACGTTTCGGTTTTCGCTGATTCACCTCAGCCTGCTGTTTGCTGCGTTTTTGATTGACCATTATTTGCCGGGAAGTTGGCGATGAGATTTCTTTATCTCTGCCTGCTGGCTGGTGTGCTGTCCCTGACCGCATGTTCGCCTGCCAAACCCGAATTCCAATCGATTGATTTGACGGGTGCTGACTATGCCCAAGGCTTTGACTTGATGGATGCCTTCGGCCAACGCCGTCAATTGAGCGATTTCAAAGGGAAAGTGGTGGTGGTTTTTTTTGGTTTCACACAATGTCCAGATTTTTGCCCCACCACTTTGAGCGAATGGGTGCAAGTGAAAAAAAGCTTGGCTGACAAAGGTGATTCGTTGCAGACGATTTTCATCACATTAGACCCTGAGCGTGACACTACTGAACTGCTCAAAGCCTATGTGGCTGGCTTTGATCCGTCGTTCATTGCATTGGTTCCGCAACCTGATCAACTGCCTGAGTTGGCCAAGCAATTCAAGATTTACTACAAGAAGGTAGACACAGGCAGTGCCGGTCACTACACCATGGACCACAGTGCGGGCACGTACATTTACGATGGCCAAGGTAGGTTGCGCTTGTATGCACGCTATGGTTTGGGTCCGCAAGCCATGTCGCAAGACATTGCCAAGCTGATGCAGTGATTCACCAAGCAACCGGGTGACGTTTGTAGCCCCGCATTACCTGTGGTGCATCAAGCGTAGTCCAGCAGGGCGAGTTTCATCTTCTTCATGGCGGCCACTTCAATTTGGCGGATACGTTCTGCGCTCACACCGTATTCGTCGGCCAATTCATGCAATGTCATGCCGCCAGAGTTGTCATCGTTGACTTTCAACCACCGCTCTTCAACGATACGGCGACTGCGTTCGTCCAGCACAGCTAAGGCTTGGCTGATGCCGTCGGTCGACATGATGTCGCGCTGATGCGCTTCAATCACAGCGGTAGGTTCATGGTGCACATCGGACAAATAGGAAATCGGACCGAAAGCCTCTTCGCCATCTTCGTTGGCACCGGGGTCTAGCAACACATCCGAGCCCGCCATGCGGGCTTCCATTTCGATGACCTCTTCGCGTTTGACGTTCAGGTCTTTGGCAATGCTGTCAATTTGTGCTTCGCTCAGTGTGTTGCGAGAACTGGCTTCATGGTCTTCACCAACATCGGCCCTGAAGCCTTGCTTTTTGGAGCGCAAATTGAAAAACAACTTGCGTTGTGCTTTGGTCGTGGCCAGTTTGACCATGCGCCAGTTTTTGATGATGTATTCGTGGATTTCGGCCTTGATCCAGTGAATGGCATAGCTCACAAGGCGCACCCCGTGGACTGGGTCAAACCGCTTGACCGCTTTCATCAGCCCCACATTGCCTTCTTGGATCAAATCTGCATGTGCCAAGCCATAGCCGGCATATTGGCGAGAGATCGATACAACCAACCTCAGGTGAGACAAGATCAACTTGCCAGCCGCCTCTAAGTCATTGTTTTCTTTGAGTTTTTTGGAAAACTCTTGTTCCTGCTCGAGCGTCAACATGGGCAAACGGTTGACGGCCGAAATGTACGCGTCCAGATTTCCCAAAGGCGGCAGCACGGCCCAAGGGTTGACCGCCAGTTGACTGGCGCCGGTACCGGGAAGTGTCAAAGCTGTCATGAAAATCCTCCTGTCGGTTAACGACTGGTTAATATTAGCACTCTCTGGTCTAGAGTGCTAATTTCAGTCCGTATTTACCCGCATAAGATGTGTTTTTACCCAACGATTCTTCGATGCGCAGGCATTCATTCCATTTGGCCATGCGCTCTGAGCGGGCAAATGAGCCGACTTTGAGCTGTCCGGTGTTCCACCCCGTGGCGATGTGCGAAATGGCCGTGTCTTCGGTTTCCCCGGAGCGGGCTGACACCACCATGCCAAAACCGTGCTGGCGGGCGGTCAACATGGCTTGTCGGGTTTCGCTCAATGTGCCGACTTGGTTGGGTTTGAGCAGCACCGCGTTGCAAGCGACATCCCTTGCTGCGGCCTCTATCAAATCGACGCGGGTAACGAGGTAGTCGTCGCCAATCACTTGTATGCGGTGTCCCAATTGATCAGTGAATGCTCGCATACCTGCTGTGTCATCTTCGGCAAACGGGTCTTCTACAGACAAGATGGGGTAGGTGTTGACCCATCGCTTGAGCACTTCGAGCCATTCGTCGGTGGTGTAAGTGTGTTGATCCAGACCCAGGGTGTAGCGACCGCCTTGACCGAACTCAGAAGCGGCCACATCCAGCGCGATCGCCACCTGGTCGTGCCGGTAGCCCGCCAGTTCGATGCAACGGGTCAGGGTTTGCAAAGCCTCTTCATTCGAGGAGAAGTCTGGCCACCAGCCACCTTCGTCGGCCACCCCGTGGCGTTTGCCCTGTGACGCCATCCACTGACCGGCTGCTTGGTAAACGTTGGCCACCATGACCAGCGCTTCGTCGAAGCTTTGTGCACCGATGGGCATGACGAGAAAGTCTTGGATATCGACCCGTCTGCCTGCGTGCGCACCGCCGCCGAAAATTTGAATCTGCGGCAAGGGCAAACGTACCGCCTGCCCTTGCGACAGGTATTGCCACAGCACTTGCCCTTGTGAAGCGGCCGCTGCTTGTGCAATCGCCAAGGAGGTGGCGATCATGCCGTTGGCACCTAAGTGGCTTTTGAGCGGGGTGCCGTCGAGCTCGATCATTGTCTGGTCTGCTTGCGATTGGTCCAACGCATCCATGCCGACCAAATGGGGAGCAATGGCTAAGTTGACTTGCGACACCGCCTTCGACACATCCAAGCCGTTGAATGATTCGCCCCCATCGCGCAATTCCAAGGCTTCGCGGCTGCCACGCGACGCGCCTGCAGGTGCCATGCCGGTACCTTTGCTACCGTCTTGCAGTGTCACGTCGACTTCGACAGTGGGCCTTCCTCTTGAATCCCAAATGCGACGGGCGTGGACATGGGTGATGCGGGTTTTCATGCGGGATTCCAAAGTTGACGCATTTCTGCGAGACGCAAGGGTGGGTGCTTTAGCCAACGCAAGCTGTGTGCTCTGACAAATGCTTGTTGTGTGCTGTGGGTCAGGTATTCCACGGGAGATTTGCCGTCTATGCGAGCCAACAACATGCCCGCGAGCAATAAACAGGTGCGGGCCTCTAAATCGCTGGGAGATTCCCAATTGACGCCGCTCAGGTAGGTGTTTGACAGTTTGTCGAAACAGCTCAAGTAAGACGCAGTGTCGGTCGGTCGCCAAGCACACTTGAGCAGCAAATGGGTGAGCACAAACGCCAGATCGAAAGCCGGGTCGCCAAAGCATGCGCACTCGGCATCGAGCAATACCGGACCATGGGGCCCCACCAAAATATTTTTGGGGCTGACATCGCCATGCACCAACACGGTTTTGTGTGCAAGCGTTCGCTTGACGAGTGCATGAAGCGTGTGGGCAATAGCGGGATGTTTGTCGGCTGTGTGCAAAAAATACGGTGACAAACGAATGGCCAGAAAATCCTCGTCATGCTCGAACGAGCGACACAAATCTGTGTCGGCTGCACTCGCCTTGTGCAACGCCAACAACAAACTGGCAACAGAGTTGGCAGTGTGTGCATGGATATGCCCATCGAGCAGTTGTTGTTTCCACACCGGGTGCTCATTGGCGGGCAGGTAAGTCATGGCGAACACGCAGTCTTGTTCGTCTTCACCCAAAATATCGGGAACCGAATGCGGGGCTACTTGGTGGGCAAATTTCAGCCACCGCACTTCGTCACGGTTGCGTTTGACGGGGGCCTCCCACAAGGCGCTGACTTTGAGTTGCGGCAGCGCTTTTTTCACGCAAAAGCAAGCCGTTTCGGTTTGTACCTTGAGGATCAACGAGGACACGCCGCCAGTCAGTGGGGTGAAGCTGACGGCTTGGTTGGGCAGCAGCAGGCCCATGCGTTGCAAGGCAGGCAGCAAGGCAAGGGGTTCATCGTGCATAAGGAATTCAGTGGGGAAGGGCGTTGCCGTGGGACAAAACTACCAGACAATGTGAAATTTACGCAGCAAAGGTTGCAGTACAAACAATGGCCCCACCCATAAATACTGTATGTCTTCAAAAAACGATGGCTTTTTACCTTCGATTTGGTGGCCGATGAATTGCAAAATCCATGCGCCTACAAAGATAGCTACGCACCATGATAAACGTTGCTCTCCCATGGCATGCACCACAGAAAGCAAGATGACAGACCACACCCCCATGGCTACAGTGAAAGGTACCGACAGGCGCAGGTAGTACACCATGCTGGCGAGCACAAAACCATAAGCGAGCAAAGAAGACAATGAAAACATCAGTCCGATCAGGCTGAGCATGATCAGCGGAATGGCGACAAAGTGGATACGCTCGTTGAGGGGGTGTTGGTGGCTTTGCGCATAGTGATTGAGCAATTCGTCTATGCGGCGTGACGAATCAGAGGTCAGTGCATCCATGACATTCCTTTGTCGGGAAGAGTTTCAGTTGATCAAAGCTTGGGCGAATTCATCGGCTTTGAAGCCTTGTAAATCCTCCAGCTTTTCTCCGATGCCAATGAAATATACCGCCAAATTTTTGGCTGGTGTGTGTTTTCTCTCGCGCGCCCACAAAGCGATGGCGGCCAGCACGCCGCCCTTGGCGGTACCGTCGAGCTTGGTGATGATCAAGCCGCTCAAACCCAGTGCTTCGTCGAAAGCTTTGACCTGTGCCAAAGCGTTTTGACCGGTGTTGCCATCGATGACCAACAAAATTTCGTGCGGTGCAGTGGGCTCAGCTTTTTGAATGACGCGTTGGATTTTTTTCAATTCATCCATCAAATGCAGTTGGGTCGGCAAGCGGCCAGCTGTGTCAACCAACACCACATCTTTGGCGCGTGCCTTGCCAGCACTCACCGCGTCAAAACTCACCGCTGCTGGGTCTCCGTTTTCTTGGCTGATGATGTCCACTTGGTTACGGTCTGCCCAAACCATCAATTGCTCTTTGGCCGCGGCACGAAAAGTGTCAGCGGCGGCCAACAACACGCTGGCACCAGCGTCGTGCAAATGGCGCGTGAGCTTGCCGATGGAAGTGGTTTTGCCCGCGCCATTGACACCCGTGACCATGACCACGGTGGGACGGTGCTGGGCAATATCGAGTTCTCGCTCCAGTGGTTTGAGCAATTCGGTCAGTACTTCGACCAACAAACCCTTGATCTGAGCCATGTCTTGGCTGCCCGTCTGTTTGATTTTGAGTTTGAGTTGCTCAAGTATGTACTGCGTCGCGGGAACGCCCGCGTCAGCCATCAACAAGGCCGCTTCGAGTTCGGTGTAAGCCTCGTCATCCAGCCATTTCCCTGTGAACACAGTGGCAATGCTGCTGCCCGTGCGTTGCAAACTGCTGCGCAACCGACCCAGCCAGTTGCGACTGGCCACCTCAGCAGCTGGGTTGCTTGCTGTGCCCACGCTTGGCGGGGCTTTTCGTTTGAATAAATTGAACATGAGGACAGGTTTCTACAATGCGCTGTGCGTGCATCAGCGCACGGTCAACAACAGATCATTCTATGAAACCCCAATGTGAATACAAATTGCGAACAGATTGGCGAGTGCGGCTCATGGGCTTGCTGGCAAGTCTGTGTTTGTGCGGCCCGATAGCGGCGCAAGAGGTTCAGCAGTTCACCTTGAAAAACGGTATGACCTTGATTGTCAAAGCCGATGCACGTGCGCCCACTGCTGTGCACATGCTGTGGGTGAGAGTTGGATCCATGGATGAAGTGGACGGTGTGTCGGGCGTGGCGCATGTGCTCGAGCACATGTTGTTCAAAGGAACTGCCAGCATCAAGCCTGGCGAGTTTTCACGCAAAGTGGCTGCTTTGGGAGGCCGTGAAAATGCCTTCACCAACAGAGACTACACCGGTTATTACCAGCAAATACCTGCATCGCGTTTACAAGAAGTCATGCAATTGGAAGCCGACCGGTTTGCCAATAACCAGTGGCCTGACGAAGAGTTTGTGCGCGAGTTAGAAGTGGTCAAAGAAGAGCGCCGCATGCGCACCGAAGACTCACCCCGCATGCTGATGTACGAGCAACTCAACGCCGTGCAGTTTGTGGCTTCCCCTTATCGCCGTCCTGTCATCGGTTGGATGAGTGACTTGGACAGCATGACACCCAACGATGCGCGTGAGTTTTATCGTCGCTGGTACCAGCCTGAAAATGCAGCGGTGGTCATTGTGGGCGATGTCAATGTGGCGCGGGTTCGCCAATGGGCCGATGAAATTTACGGTGTTATTCCTAAAGGGAAAGTACCCACAAGAAAGCCCCGCTTGGAACCGCCGCAGTCAGGTACACGCAGAGTGCAAGTCAAAGCCCCTGCTGACCAAGCGTACCTGGCCATGTCCTGGAAGGTGCCAGCCTTTAAATCGTTTGAAGGCGATGAAGACAGCCAAGACGCTTTGGCACTGACCATGCTGGCCGCATTGCTTGATGGCTACAACGGATCGCGTCTGGACCGGGCACTGACCCAAGGCGAGAACCGCATTGCTGACAGCGCAGGTGCATCCAGCAGTTTCAGTGGCCGTGGTCCGCAAGTGTTTGTGATGGACGGTGTACCTGCCAAGGGAAAAACCTTGGAGCAACTCGAAGCAGCTTTGCGGGCGCAAATCACCCGCATCGCCGAATCGGGTGTGAGCGAAGCTGAAATGAAACGTGTTAAGGCGCAATGGATGGCGTCCACTATTTACCAACGCGATTCACTGTTTAACCAGGCGCGTGAGTTTGGCAATTTGTGGGTTGAGGGTTTTTCGATGGACACGCCCGACCGCTTGGTCGAGGCACTGGTGGCGGTGACTGCCCAGCAAGTGCAAGCCGTGGCCAAAAAATATTTTGGTGACGACCAACTGACGGTGGCCACTTTGCTGCCGCAAGCCGGGGCCAAGCCTGCATTTCGCAAACCTGCTTCTGGCGCACGACACATGGAAGGCACAAGATGAAACAATGGCTGATCAGTGGCGCTGCATGGTTTTTGTTGCAGCCTTTTGCCTTTGCAGGTATCCCCATCCAATTTTGGACCTTGGACAACGGTGCCCGGGTCTACCTGATGGAAGTGCAAGGTCTGCCGATGGTGGATATCCAATTGGAATTAGATGCGGGCAGCAGACGCGACGGCAAAGATCTCAGTGGCTTGGCGCAAGCCACCGCCATGATGCTTGGCAAGGGAGTCAGAGCGCAAGACGGCATGCCCGCCTTGGATGAAAACCAGCTGGGTGAAGCCTGGGCTGACTTGGGTGCATCTGCTGGCGCATCGGTCTCCAACGACCGCATGAGCCTGACTTTGCGCAGCTTGACCCGCCCTGAGTTGCTTGACCAAGCGATTGCTTTGGCCGCAAGGCAGTTGTCTGCACCTTCCTTTCCTGCAGATGTGTGGAAAAACGAACGCGAACGCTGGATCGCCAGTTTGCGTGAATCGCAAACCAAGCCCAATGTGCAAGCTGCCGAGGCATTTGCCAAGGCCGTGTATGGCGACCATCCTTATGGGCAAGACCCTGATGAAACCAGTTTGCGCCGTATTGAACCCCCACAAATGAAAACTTTCCATGCGCGTTACATGGTGCCTTGCCGGGCCAAGATCAGTGTGGTGGGGGCGTTGAACAAAGCCCAGGTCACCGCAAAATTGACGCAACTGCTCAAGGGTTTGCCGACTCAGCCTGCTTGCGAATTGTTACCTTTGGTCGACGAAGTACAAGCCCTGAGTGAGGCCAAACGCATAGACATACCTTTTGAATCAGCCCAAGCGCATGTGTTCATCGGTCAACCCGGTGTTGCCAGACAACATCCCGATTTTTTGGCACTGACAGTTGGTAACTATGTGCTCGGTGGAGGAGGTTTCGTCTCGCGTTTGACCGAACAAGTGCGTGAAAAGCGTGGCTTGAGTTACAGCGTCTACAGTTATTTCTCGCCCGGGCAACATGCTGGTGCGTTCACTGTGGGATTGCAAACACGGCCTGACCAAGCGGAGCAAGC
>SXWY01000144.1 GCA_005789825.1 Burkholderiales bacterium
CACCATGGCCGGCATCATCAGCGACGAATCTATTCACAACCCCAAGCGTGGTTTTGCGGGCGGTTATGAAATGGAAACTTTGTCTCTGGGTTTGGCTTTCATGCCTGCGTTCCTTGACCCAGGCGCTTGGGGTGCTGACTACGCTTGGTGGATGGACAACTACACCAACCTCGCGGGAATGTGGTTGGTGGGTGAGGACATGCCGCGCGAAACCAACCGCATCACATTGAACAACAACGTGAAAGACAAATGGGGTAACCCTGTTCCCAACGTCCATTTCGATGACCATGAAAATGACATCGTGATGCGCAACCACGCGTTCACACAGGGCGAGCGCATTTACCAAGCAGCCGGCGCGATCAAAACCTATCGCACACCGCCGTACCCTTCTACCCACAATTTGGGCACCTGCCGCTTGAGCGCCAACCCGCGTGACGGCGTGGCCAACAAATGGGGTCAGACGCATGACATCCCCAATTTGTTCATCAGTGACGGTAGCCAGTTCACCACCGGTGGCGCTGAAAACCCCACATTGACGATCGTGACGCTGGCGATTCGCCAGGCTGACTACATCGCCAAACAAATGACCGAGCGGGCCATTTGATACACTGATTTTTTCCAGCCAAAGGAGAACAGCATGTGTGAGTATTTTGTGAAAGCTGACCCCATACAGTACGAACAACGTACCCGTTCGGTCCGCATTCGTGGCATGCTCACCAGTATCCGGTTGGAAAACATGGTGTGGGATGTGCTGGCCGAGATGGCCGAGGATGAGGGTTGCACCACCAATGCCCTCATCTGCACATTGCATGATGAAATTCTCCAGCACCGGGGCGAAGTTCCAAACTTCGCCTCGTTTCTGAGGATCACCAGTTTGCGCTATTTGCGCCGTTGCTTGATTAACCTAGAAAGACACTACCAACCGGCCGATGGTCAGGAGAGCGCTGCCGTGTTTCAACCCTCAGTGTTGACATCACGCACCAACGATAAAGCGGTGTCCCCCCGTCCCCATTCCAGCGTATTGGCTGCTGTCAAAACCTGATTTTTTCCTATGACTTTTGATACCGAATGGCAGACTGGTGTCTGCGAAAAGCCTGCGCCTGCCGCGCGCGGATTTGTACTCAACCATTCCATGCTGCGCGTCAAAGACCCGGCGGTGGCTTTGGACTTCTACACACGTGTGATGGGCATGCGCTTGTTGCGCAAGTTGGATTTCCCCGAAATGAAATTCAGCCTGTACTTCTTGGCGGTGGCCGAGGCCGCCAGTCAAGCCCCGCAGGACCAAGGTGAACGCACTGCTTGGACTTTTTCCCAGTCCGGCATATTGGAGTTGACCCACAACTGGGGCACCGAAAGCGACGCGGCATTCAAATACCACGATGGCAATGCGCAGCCACAGGGTTTTGGCCATATTTGTTTTTCGGTGCCAGATTTGGACGCAGCCATTCAATGGTTTGACGACAACAAAGTGGTTTACGTCAAGCGCCCCGAGCAAGGCAAGATGAAAGACGTGGCCTTCATCAAAGACCCGGATGGCTATTGGATTGAAATCGTTGAACCCGGCCGCTTGAAGCAACTGGGCACTTGATCAACGGGGTTTTTTCAGACCTGACGCAGAGATAAAGTCTTTGCGTTTGACTTCATCGCTTTTCAATGCTTGCTGAATTTGCTTGACCAGCAATTTTTTGGTGTCCTCTTGCATATTGGCCGCACGCAGTCGAATGTAAATGGCTTTGGCTTTTTCTTTGTCGTAAGTCGCTTCCACCAAAGCTTGGGCCCAAAGGCCGTCGCGGATCACGCCTTCTTGCATCTCGCGAAGAACCATTGCGTGTATGAGTTCACTGTGTTGTGTGGCCATGACTGCTTTCTGTGGTTAGTGGACCGGTGAAACGAACACCTGACCTTCTCATTCGCGAATGTGCAGCTCGACGGGCAAAGCGACACCGGCGTGTTGTTGAAATTATAGGTGCCTATTTTTTATGCAGCTTGGTGCATGGCTGTGACTCTGGTCACTTCATTTTTTGAACCCAGAAATACGCTGACCCGTTGGTGTAACTGGGTGGGTTGAATATCGAGAATGCGCTGTTTGCCGTCGGTGGCCATGCCGCCGGCTTGCTCAACCAGCCAGCCCATGGGGTTGGCCTCATACATCAGACGCAACTTGCCCGGTTTGTCGGGTTCGCGTTTATCCCAGGGATACATGAACACACCGCCTCGGGTGAGGATGCGGTGCACATCGGCCACCATGCTGGCTACCCATCGCATATTGAAGTCTTTGCCACGTGGGCCTGTGCTGCCAGCAAGGCATTCGGCGATGTAATCGGACACCGGTGTGTCCCAGTGGCGCATGTTGCTCATGTTGATGGCAAATTCACGGGTGTCCTCTGGGATGCGCACATTCTCTTGGGTCAAGACGAACGATCCTTGCTCTCTGTCCAAGGTGAACATGGCAACACCGTCGCCCACCGTCAATACCAATGTGGTTTGCGGCCCGTAGACGCAGTAGCCTGCAGCAACTTGCGCATGGCCCGGTTGTAAAAAAGCTGCTTCGGTGACGCTATCAGATGATTCGGGTTTTTTCAGCACGCTAAAAATGGTCCCGATGCTGACGTTCACATCAATGTTGCTAGAACCGTCCAGCGGGTCAAACAACAGCAGGTATTCGCCTTGCGGATAACGGTTGGGAACCACGTAAATGGAGTCCATTTCTTCGGAGGCCATGGCGGCCAAATGACCGCCCCATTCGTTGGCCTCAATCAAGACCTCATTGGCGATGATGTCGAGTTTTTTCTGCACTTCACCTTGTATGTTTTCGCTGTGCGCAGAGCCCAGCACACCGCCCAAAGCCCCTTTATTGACTGCATGGCTGATGCCTTTGCAAGCACGCGCAACTACTTCGAGCAACAACCGCAATTCAGGCGGAATATTTTGCTTGGCACGTTGTTGCTCAACCAAGTACCGGGACAAAGATGCGGCCATGTGTCATTCCTCTAAAGCAGAGTCAATCACCTCACGCACGTCGGCGCTCAAATCTTCTTTGGCGGCCACGCGTCGAATGGCTTCGTGTGCGGCGCTGCGGTAGGGTTCACTCAATTTGCGCCAGCGGTCTAAGGCCCTGGCCAAGCGCGCAGCGACTTGCGGATTGAAGCTGTCCAGTTCCAAGACACGCTCGCTCCAAAACACATAGCCCGCTGCATCGGTGCGGTGAAATGCCGCCGGGTTGCTGCAATAACTGGACACCAGGCTTCTAGCGCGGTTGGGATTGCGAATTTGAAAATCAGGGTGTTGCATCAATTGACGCACTCGCCCAAGCACATGGCCGTGGTGGTCGCAGGCAGACGCTTGAACAGCAAACCATTTGTCCAACACCAATTCTTCATGCTTGAACTGGTGGTAAAAAGCCGCCAACGCTTGCTCTGCCAATGGGTGGCAGACCGCAACCAACGCCTGCAGGGCATGCATACGCTCAGTCATGTTGTTGGCGCGGTTGAATGCTTGCACCGCCTGTTGTGCCCAGTGGTCGTCGTTCAAGCTTTGGCCGGCAAGACACAAGTAGTTGAGCGCTAAACCTTGTAATGCCCGACGTCCACTGGATGTGGCGTCAGGCGAGTATTCGCCGGTGACTCGGTGGTGGTCAGAGGCCCATTTCCAGTCTTCTTGCATTTCAAGTGCGATTTGCAAGCGCATGGCTTCGCGAACTTGGTGGATTTTTTGCGGGTCGACAACAGAAGCTTGCTCGGCAATGTAACTTTCACTCGGCAGTGTCAGTACCAGTTCTTTGAAGGCTGCATCCAGTTCGGGGTGGCGCAGCACTTGGCGCAAGCCGCTGATCAATGCCTGCGACAACAACGCGGGCGCAACAGCCTCTTGCGCCAACGCTTGCATGGTCGCCGCCAGATACAGCCGTTGCGAAGCTTCCCAGCGGTTGAATGCATCGGTGTCGTGTGCGAGCAGAACCAACCATTGCGATTCGCTGTGCGCAAACTCCAATTGCACCGGTGCACTGAATCCACGCAGCAAAGACGGAATCACAGGCGTTGCCATGTTTTCAAGCACCAAGGTTTGCTGTGATTCATGCAGCACGAACAATTGATCGTTCAACACAGATTCGCCTGTCACATTCAACAAGCCGAAACGGATAGGAATCAGAAAAGCTTGCTTGTGCGACTGGCCAGGCGTTGCTTGACAAGTTTGTGTGAAATGCAAGGTCAGTGTTTCGGTGGCTAAGTCGTGCGACATCTGGACAGTCACTTTGGGTGTGCCCGCTTGTGAATACCAGCGTTTAAATACCTCAAGATGTTTGTAAAGTGCTGTGGCTGGGTTGGCATCTGCAATGGCTTGCACAAATTCGTCGCAGGTTACCGCTTGCCCGTCATGGCGCTGAAAGTACAGTTTCATGCCCATCGCAAAACCTTCACGCCCAACCAAGGTTTGCATCATGCGAACAACTTCCGCGCCTTTTTCGTAAATGGTGACGGTGTAGAAATTGTTGATCTCCATGTAGCTGTCGGGGCGAACCGGGTGCGCCATGGGACCAGCATCTTCGGCAAATTGCACGGTGCGCAACAAGCGGACGTCTTCAATACGCTTGACCGCACGCGCTGACGCTGAGCCACACAGGTCTTGGCTGAATTCTTGGTCGCGAAAAACCGTGAGGCCCTCTTTCAGCGACAGCTGAAACCAGTCGCGACACGTGATGCGGTTACCCGTCCAATTGTGAAAATATTCATGGCCCACCACGCTTTCAATATTGGCATAGTCTTGGTCGGTGGCGGTGGAAGGGCTGGCCAACACGTATTTGGTGTTGAAGATATTCAAGCCTTTGTTTTCCATCGCGCCCATG
>SXWY01000145.1 GCA_005789825.1 Burkholderiales bacterium
CCCAGTGTGTCGACTTTGAAGACCCACACTTAGACACCGATGATGCCTTAAGTGGTATTGGCTTCAGAAGAGGCGTAGTCGATCTCAGCACGCAGTGTGTTAAAAGTCACACGGCCTACGCTGTACCACTCGGTGCGTGCAATTTCGATGCCGTTGAGTCGGCCAGCAGACATGATCTTGATGCCTTGCGCGCCCAAACGCATGGCGTTTTGCATGGCGCGCTTCATGGCCCGGCGGAACATGATGCGCTTTTCCAACTGCTGTGTGATGCTGTCTGCGATCAACTGTGCATCGATTTCGGGCTTGCGCACTTCTTCGATGTTGACCGCGACAGGCACACCTAAACGGGCAGCCAGTTCTTTCTTGAGGTTTTCGATGTCCTCGCCTTTTTTGCCAATGACCACACCAGGGCGAGCAGAAAAAATGGTGATGCGGGCGTTTTTGGCAGGACGCTCAATCAGAATGCGTGAAACGGCAGCGTTTTTGAGTTTGGTTTTCAGGTATTCGCGGACCTTGATGTCTTCTGCCAACATGCCGGCAAAGTCTTTGTTGCTGGCATACCAGCGGCTGGCCCAATTGCGGCTGACCGACAGGCGGAAACCGGTGGGGTGTATTTTTTGTCCCATATCTTCCTAGACCTTTCAGTTGCCTACCGTCACGTACACATGGCACGTGGGCTTGCTGATGCTGTTGCCACGGCCCTTGGCGCGTGCGGTGAATCGCTTGAGGGTTGCGCCTTGTTCCACGTAAATGGTTTTGACACGCAATTCATCAATGTCAGCACCGTCGTTGTGCTCTGCGTTGGCAATCGCCGACTCCAGCACTTTTTTGACGATACCCGCTGCTTTTTTCTGGGTGAAGTTCAGGATGTTCAGGGCCTGGTCCACTTTTTTACCGCGAATCAAGTCTGCTACCAACCGGCCTTTGTCGACCGATAAGCGCACACCTCGCAGGACTGCACGTGTTTCCATAGATGCTCCTTACTTCTTCTGAACTTTTTTGTCAGCCGGATGGCCTTTGAAGGTACGCGTCAAGGCGAATTCGCCCAACTTGTGACCCACCATCTGATCGGTGATGTAGACCGGCACGTGTTGTTTGCCGTTGTGGACCGCGATGGTCAAGCCGATGAAATCCGGCAGGATCATGGAGCGGCGCGACCAAGTTTTGATCGGTTTTTTGTCTTTGGTGGCGACGGCTTTTTCCGTTTTGGCCAACAAATGGTGGTCAACGAACGGGCCTTTTTTGAGTGAGCGTGTCATGTGTTAACCCTTATTTCTTGCGACGCGAGACGATCATGACTTGCGTGCGCTTGTTGTTGCGGGTGCGGTAACCCTTGGTCAGATTGCCCCAAGGATCCACAGGCGCACGGCCTTCGCCGGTGCGGCCTTCACCAGCACCGTGCGGGTGATCGATCGGATTCATGGCCACGCCACGAACTGTGGGACGAATACCCATCCAGCGTTTCACGCCAGCCTTGCCCAATTGACGCAGACTGTGTTCTTCGTTGGCCACTTCACCGATGGTGGCGCGGCATTCGATATGGATTTTGCGGACTTCACCAGAGCGCATACGCACCTGAGCGTAAGTGCCTTCACGCGCCAACAAAGTGGCTGAGGTGCCGGCAGAGCGGGCGATTTGCGCACCTTTTCCTGGACGCAATTCAATGCAGTGGATGGTTGAACCCACTGGAATATTGCGGATAGGCAAGGTGTTTCCTGCGCGAATGGGCGCTTCTGCACCGCTGTGGATGGTGGCACCGACTTCCAAGCCGCGCGGCGCAATGATGTAGGTGCGTTCGCCATCGGCGTAGCAAATCAAGGCGATGTGCGCGGTGCGGTTCGGGTCGTACTCGATACGCTCGACCTTGCCGGGAATGCCGTCCTTCATGCGACGGAAATCGACGACACGGTAGTGGTGTTTGTGCCCGCCGCCCTTGTGGCGAACCGTGATGTGGCCGTTGTTATTGCGACCAGCGTGTTGGAACTGCGGTTCCAACAAAGGTGCATAACCCGGGCCTTTGAACAAATGGTCACGGGTTACTTTGACCACGCCGCGTTGACCGGGCGAGGTGGGTTTCATTTTGATGACTGCCATGATTAAGCCACCTCTCCTGACAGGTTCAACTCTTGTCCAGGCTTGAGCGTCACATAGGCTTTGCGGACATTGTCACGGCGACCCACGGAACGGCCAAAACGCTTGGTTTTGCCTTTGGTGTTGACCACCGACACGCCTTTGACCTCGACCTTGAACATCAGTTCAACAGCCGCCTTGATCTCGGGCTTGGTGGCGTTTTGCAATACTTTGAAAGTGACTGCATTGGATTTCTCAGCAACCATCGTGGCTTTTTCGGAGACGATGGGAGCAACGAGAACGGCCATCAAACGGCCTTCGTCAAATTTCGGGGTGCTCATGCGAACATCTCCTTGAGTTTGTCGATGGCGCCTTTGGTGACCAGCACCTTTTTGTAATGCACCAGCGAAACCGGGTCTGCGTAACGCGGCTCGACCACCAACACGTTGGCCAGGTTGCGAGAAGCGAAATACAAGTTGTCATCCACCTCTTCGGAGATAACCAACACGGATTGCAAATTCATGGCCTTGAGTTTGGAGGCCAGCAATTTGGTTTTGGGCGCTTCAATTTTCAGAGAGTCCACCACCGCCAATCGGCCTTCACGCACCAACTGGGAGAAGATGGCGGCCATACCGGCGCGGTACATTTTCTTGTTGATTTTTTGGGTGAAATTCTCTTCAGGGCTGTTGGGGAATGCACGACCACCGCCACGCCAAATGGGAGAAGAAGTCATACCAGCACGGGCGCGGCCAGTGCCTTTTTGTTTGAATGGCTTTTTGGTCGAGTGCTTGACCTGCTCGCGGTCTTTTTGGGCACGTGTGCCTTGGCGCGCATTGGCTTGGTAAGCCACCACGATTTGGTGCACCAAATCTTCGTTATAAGCACGGCCAAACAATGTTTCGGGCGCGTCAAACTTGGCGGAGGCCTGGCCTTGTTCGTTCAGGAGTTCGATTTGCATCAGTTGGCTCCCTTGGATTTGGCCTTGATGGCATGTCGCACGGTGACAAAACCGCCTGCGGAGCCGGGCACTGCGCCCTTGATCAACAGCAACTGACGCGCTTCGTCGATGCGAATCACATCCAGGTTTTGTGTGGTGATGGTTTCATCGCCCATGTGACCAGACATTTTTTTGCCGGGAAACACGCGACCGGGGTCTTGTGCCATGGAAATGGAACCCGGCACATTGTGCGAACGGCTGTTACCGTGGGACGCGCGCTGTGAGCGGAAATTGTGGCGTTTGATGGTGCCGGCAAAGCCTTTACCAATCGACGTGCCCTGCACATCGACTTTTTCACCCACGGTGAAGATGGCTGTAGGCGACACGGATGTTCCCGCAGGATACTGCGCTGCAGTTTCTGCGGTGACACGGAATTCTTGGGTGATTTCGCCAGCTAGTACGCCGGCTTTGGCCATGTGGCCAGCCTGAGGCTTGTTGACACGCGAGGCTTTGCGCGCACCAAACGTCACCTGTAAGGCAACGTAGCCGTCATTTTCCTGGGTTTTGACTTGGGTCACGCGGTTGTCAGATACATCTACCACTGTGACAGGCACTGCGTCCCCATCATCAGTGAACAGACGCATCATGCCCACTTTGCGGCCCAGCAATCCCAGTCGATTGCTTTGACTCATGTTTTTCTCCAAAACTCTCACCGCGGTCACTTCAATTGGCAACTGCGTTTGGTGTGTGAAAGAAGGTTGATAATTTCTTCGCAAAATCTGCGAAGCCTTGGATTGTAGCCGAATTTTGCTGGTTGAAGCCCAACCCGGCCACTTCTCCAAATTAGCCACCCCTTGTGAGGGTGGCGACTCACTTACTGCAACTTGATTTCAACGTCCACGCCTGCTGGCAAATCCAACTTCATCAGCGCATCCACGGTTTTGTCGGTCGGGTCCACGATATCCATCAAACGTTGATGGGTGCGGATTTCCAACTGATCACGGCTGGATTTATTGACGTGCGGAGAACGCAAAATATCGAAGCGCTTCATGCGTGTTGGCAAAGGCACGGGGCCCTTGACGATAGCGCCTGTGCGCTTGGCAGTGTCGACGATTTCAGCGGCAGATTGGTCAATCAGTTTGTAATCAAACGCCTTGAGGCGGATACGTATTTTTTGTTTGGTTGACATGCAAATTCCTTAGGCGATGATTTTGGCAACCACACCGGCGCCGACGGTTTTGCCGCCTTCGCGGATCGCAAAGCGCAGGCCTTCTTCCATGGCGATCGGGTTGATCAACTTCACAGTGATCGACACGTTGTCGCCTGGCATCACCATCTCTTTGCCTTCTGGCAATTCAATGGCACCTGTCACATCCGTTGTACGGAAGTAGAACTGAGGGCGGTAGTTGTTGAAAAACGGTGTGTGGCGACCGCCCTCGTCTTTTGACAAGACATAAATCTCCGCCGTGAAATGCGTGTGCGGCTTGACCGACCCGGGCTTGCACAGCACTTGACCGCGCTGCACGTCTTCGCGCTTGGTGCCGCGCAGCAAAATACCCACGTTGTCACCCGCCTGGCCTTGGTCCAGCAACTTCCTGAACATCTCAACGCCCGTACATGTTGTTTTCTGTGTGTCGGCAATACCCACAATCTCAATCTCTTCTTTTATTTTGCATCTACAATCATAATGCAAAAATATCGCCTAATACTTTCGGTAAATACTTATTTCCCTAAAATAAAAATGGCTAATTTCTTATGCAGTTCGGGCTTATTATTTTTCCAATACTGTATGGTAGCTGTTTTGATTGACTCAGTTGGGCCTGTGATGTCTACACCAATA
>SXWY01000146.1 GCA_005789825.1 Burkholderiales bacterium
GCTGTCACCATCACAATGGGTGTGTGTACGCCTAAAGCACGTTCGTGGGCACGCCATTGGGCCAGTGCTTGCAAGCCATCCAACGTTGGCATCATCACATCCAGCAACACCAGATCAAAACGTGCTTGGTGCAATTGCGCCAAGGCCTGGGCGCCGTTTTCAACCAGCAGCGTGGTGTGACCCAGTTTGTTGAGCATCATGGCCATGACTTGTTGGTTCACCGGGTTGTCTTCGGCCACCAATATACGCAAAGGCAGGCGATTTTGCGGTTCTTTGGGTGCGGTCTTGGAATGTTCGGGCTCATGCGAGGGCGGCAATAGCAAAGGCAAAGACACGGTGAAACTGGCACCTTCACCCGGCTTGCCAAAGGCGCGGATCTCTCCCCCGAGCAACAGCACCAGACTGCGGGTAATGGACAGCCCCAAACCGACGCCACCATGAGAACGGGTAGAGGTGTTGTCGGCCTGAACAAACGGCGAAAAAATCGACTCTGCCAGATCTTGCTCAAACCCAGGTCCAGTATCGCGCACCACGAAGTTCAGCGTGTCGCCGGCCGCATCGCCATGTTGGCGAACCCACAAGGTGCAACTGACCGATCCTTGGTGTGTGAATTTCAGCGAGTTGTTGATCAGGTTGCTGAAAATTTGTCGCAAACGGGTGGCATCTGTCAATAAGAAGCGCGGCACCGAGGCATCGCATGTGATGTTCCATGCCAATCCGCGCTCAGCAGCTTGCGGCGCGAAAGATTCTTGCAAAGCATTGCACAACTGGCGTATTTCCAAGGGTTTCATCACCAATTCAACCGAGCCAGATTCGATTTTGGAAAAATCCAAAATATCGTTGAGCAATTGGAGCAGATGCTCTGACGAGTCCTGCGCCACATTCAAATAATGTCGTTGCTCAGGGGTCAGGTGGGTACCCAAAGCCAGTTGGAGCATGCCACCCACGCCGTTGAGCGGTGTGCGGATCTCATGGCTCATGTTGGCCAAAAATTGGCTTTTGAGCCGATTGGCCACTTTGGCGGTTTCACTGGCTGCCCGCAATGCGTGGGCGGTACGCAATCCTTCTTGTATGACGTCATGCTGCGCCAGCGCTTCGTTTTTCAACCAAATCGACAGCAAAGCCATCATGCTGACAAAAGGCAAAAAATACGCCACGTGCAGCCAAAAAGTGAACCAAAACTGGCCAGTGTCAAACACGTAAACCGGCATTCCCAAGGATTGCGCATAACCACCCACCAAGTGCTGTAAATAAATGAATGCTGTCGCGGCAGCAATGGTTCGCCAATCCCTGTAATAAAGCAAAACGCCAATCAAGCCGAAGGCAGAAAAATGCGCCTCTATGTCGCCCTTGGATTGGTGAATCAGCAAACTGGTGAACACCATGAATGCACACGCCATGAATAAACGGGTCAGCAGCTGTCCGCTGTACCATCGGTACAAGGCATATGACAGCAGCAGCGTGGGCAGACCCATCGACAACACCGGCGCCCAGCTGCCGTTGAAAGCTGCGACGACCAAACACACCAGCGTCAAAAACACCTGGGTCAACACCATGGTGCGATCAGCAGACTGGCGATAGGTCAGCAAATGTGCTTGCTCAGGACCCTCGGCCCAGGACAAAGGCCACACTGTCATGCGATGGACCGGCACACGGTTTGCCACGCGTCTGCGGCCAAACCATATGCAAACCAAGCCGATCCCAGGGTGACATACAGAACCCATGCGGCTACCAAGCAATGAAACCCAAAAACCCGAGGCGCTTGGGGCTGTGTAGAGGTTTGTTCATGGAGAAAAAGCCATGCGCTTGGGCGAAACATGTTCGAACGGTTTGACAACATATTTGAAAATATCGACATAGAAAACACCGTACTAAAAATAAAGACAAACTGCAAGCTTTCACAATCATAAAGTAGTCATCGCCGCCAGGATAAGAAATTTGACCCCCAGCCCTAGGCAAACACAAGCAACTCGGTTCAAGTCCTCAGGTCGTGCATGCCGCCAAAGGTTTTCGACAAATAGCCCTCGGCATGCTCGAGCACGAAATAGCGAAAAGCCTCTGCCGCAGGCGACAGCAGTTTTGACAGCGGATGCACCACATTCCACGCCCGCACCAAGGGCGCACCCAGCACGGGCAGCACCACCAAACGCTTGGCTTGCAGTTCCATGGCAATGGTGTGCAAGGACAAAAACCCCAGCCCGAGGTTTGCCATCACCGCTTGCTTGATCGCGTCGTTGGTGGGTAACACCATGCCCAAGCGGGGTTGCAATTTCGCTTGCAGAAAAAAACTCTCCATCGCGCTGCGGGTGCCAGAGCCCGGCTCGCGCACGATGATGGATTGTTGGCGCAGGTCCTCGGCACGCAAACCGGTTTCGCCCGCCATGGAGTGTTCGGGGGCGGCGACAAACACCAAGGGGTTGGCGGCAAACGGCTCGGCACGGGTGGGCAGCTCCTCCGGGGCGCGACCCATGATGGCGATATCTACCTCGCTGTTTTGCAGCCATTGCACCAGCTCGCTGCGGTTGCCCACCATCATCTTCACTTCGATGCCTTCGTGTTCTTTTAAAAACTGGTTCAGCAGTGCAGGAATGAAATACGTGGTGGTGCCCACCAAGCCGATGGTCAAGTTACCGGTTTCGATGCGCTGCAGGCGTGCGGCTGCATCCTCGGCGTCTTTGAGCAAGGCCAGCATGCGACGGCTGTAGACCAGCATGTATTCGCCCGTGGTGGTCAAACTCACTTTTCGGCCTTGTCGCTCGAACAGCGGCATGCCGATTTCCGCTTCTAAGTCCTTGATTTGCATAGTGACAGCCGGTGCCGAGACATGCATGTCTTCGGCGGCTTTGGTGAAACTCAGGTGCCGTGCGACCGCGTTGAAAAACCGCAATTGGCGAAAGGTGGCGTTCTTCAATTAAGTTTTCCTTAATTCAAAATCGAAAATAAATGAATTTACTTATTTTGCCGGAGTTTTTACAGTCTCTTCATCTTCTCACCACGATGGAGTTTTTCAGATGACCGAAGCCACACAAATCACAGACAAAAAGAAACGCTACAGCGCGGGCGTACTCAAGTACCGGCAAATGGGCTATTGGATGCCCGACTATGTGCCCAAAGACACAGACACCATTTGTTTGTTCCGCATCACGCCACAAGAAGGCGTGGATCCTGTGGAAGCGGCGGCCGCCGTCGCGGGTGAGTCATCGACCGCCACTTGGACCGTGGTATGGACAGACCGTTTGACCGATTGCGACAGTTACCGCGCCAAAGCTTACAAAGTGGAAGAAGTGCCTGGTCGTCCCGGGGAATATTTAGAGGAGAGATTTTACGAACATCAGAAAAAATCAACAGATTAATTGTTAAAAACCAAAGCTGCTGTACAGCTGAGCAAGTAGCAGAAGCACAAGGCTATATTGCAAGCATTGAATAACTTCAAATCATTAGATGCTAAATCAGATCTACACGGTGGTAATTTCTCCGCTGTAAGGTCAATCATCTGAGCAGGCGGTTGGGGCTTCCAATCCCTGCGGGCGCAGCATTGGATTTGTCCTTTTACCCACCCATTCGATACCCTTGCTCTTCATTCCGCGAGGGATCAAACCGTTATCGAGGGAGAAGTAAAGTGGCTGAGATTTCAATTAAGGGAGCACGCCGAACTGAGTTTGGCAAAGGTGCATCTCGTAGGTCACGTCGTGATGGATTTATACCGGCGGTAATTTATGGACATGGCGAGAAACCACAGCATGTGGCATTGCCTTCTCGTGAACTTGGAATTGCATTAAAGACTTCAAACGTTTTGATTGATGTTGTATTAGATGATCACACA
>SXWY01000147.1 GCA_005789825.1 Burkholderiales bacterium
AACACCCTACAAGGTGAGCCATCAAATTGGCAAATACATTCAACTGCTGAATAGTTCAGCATGCGTGCCCGCCCGAACAAAGCTGATGCGGTTCTCAAGCACTTGGTAAATCAGCAAAAAATCTCCGCCAATATGGCATTCACGATGGTCTGACCAGTCGCCCTTGAGGGGGTGGTCTAGCCACTCAGGGCCCAGCAGCGTATCGTTGGCCATCAATAGCAACATGGCTTCTTTCAGCCTCGCCATGTCGTAGCGCCCCGAGTGCGTCAAACGCTGCCAATCCTTTAAAAACACCTTGGTGTAATTGGCCAAACGAGGCGGGTCTGCCCGTTTAAGCTTGACTGCTTTTTTCAAGATCAGCCAAGAGTTCTTCTGGGGACGCAAAGCCAGAACGACCTTTGCCCATCATGGCGCGTGACTCTTTCATGGCGGCCAAGGTTTCGGCGTTAGGCACTTTCAATTCAAGTGGAAACGCTTGGTCCACCACCACACGACGCAAGAACAAACGCACTGCGTCGGACATGGTCAAACCCATCGCAGACAAAGCCACAGTGGCCTGCTCTTTGATGTCGTCATCCACTCTGATGTGGAGCATGGAAGTTTGTGACTTCATAAGGATTCCTGATTTTGAACGCTCATTTTGTATCTCAAATGAGATATTTGTCAATCTTCATCTTTTACCATGCAAAATGAAGGCCTGTCACCCTTACATCAGTCCTTAGTCGTATCGATGACGTGTTCAATACCCAAGAAGAGCACTAAATTAAGCAGTTCGGCAATCTAGGAGATTTCATGTTGATTCAAAAGTTAAGGCTGCAACGCGGTTGGTCGCAACAGCAATTGGCAGACCTCAGCGGCTTGAGCGTGCGCACCATCCAGCGACTTGAAAAGGGTCAGGACGCCAGTGTTGAATCTTTGAAATCCTTGGCAGCCGTTTTTGAAATTGATTTTTCACAACGGTAAAGGACCTGAACATCCTGAGACATAGTTAACAGTTAATATCGGTCACGCTTATCAGCTTATGGGTGGCGTTTCGTGCACTCGCCAAAAAAGACTTTGTGACTCACCGCATCACCATGCAGTCGCTTTATGTGGGCGCTTGCGTGATTGCTGGCGGCTTCACTTTGTTACCCTCACGTTATTTGGGAAACTTGATTTGGCATGAGTGGTTGGGATGGCTTTAGCGGCGCACTTGTGCACCCCTAAAATCCCCGCATGACCAAACCCGCCTCTCCAACAACAAACGAAGAACACAAACCCAGCAACTTTCTGCGCCAGATCATCGAAAACGATTTGGCCAAAGGCACGTATGCCAACCGCCGCTGGGCGGGCAGTCCAGGCGATGCAGCGCACCATGCAACAGGCGAACCCGACCCCGCCAAAATTCGCACCCGGTTTCCGCCTGAGCCCAACGGTTATTTGCACGTGGGCCACGCCAAAAGCATTTGTATCAACTTCGGCTTGGCGCGCGACTACGGTGGTGTCTGCCACCTGCGGTTTGATGACACCAACCCCGAAAAAGAAGACACCGAGTATGTGAACAGCATCATCGACGCGGTGCAGTGGCTGGGCTTCAGTTGGCGCCAACCGGGCAACGACGCGCCCTACCAAGCCAGCGACTACTTTGATTTCATGTACCGCGCAGCCGAATATCTGATTGAAGCCGGTCACGCCTATGTGGACGAACAAACGCCAGAAGAAATGCGCATCAAACGTGGCGACTTTGGCAAGCCTGGCGTGAACAGTCCTTTTCGATCACGAACAACCGATGAAAACCTGAGTCGCTTTCGAGAGATGCGTGATGGCAAACTCGCCGACGGTGCCGCCGTGCTTCGCGCCAAGATTGACATGGCCTCGCCCAACATCAATATGCGCGACCCAGCCATCTACCGCATCCGTCGCGCCACGCACCACCATACCGGTGACACTTGGTGCATCTACCCCATGTACACGTTTGCACACCCGATCGAAGATGCACTGGAACAAATCACCCACAGTATTTGCACACTTGAGTTTGAAGACCAACGGCCTTTTTACGATTGGTTGATGGACCGTTTGTGCGAAGGTGGCTTGCTGGCCGCGCCCGCACCCAAGCAATATGAGTTCGCCCGATTGAATTTGACTTACGTGGTGACCAGCAAACGCAAATTGGCACAACTGGTCAGCGAGGGACATGTCAGCGGCTGGGACGACCCACGCATGCCCACCATTGTGGGTTTGCGCCGAAGAGGCTTCACGCCGGAGAGTTTGCAATTGTTTGCAGAACGAATTGGCGTGACCAAAAGCGACAGTTGGATCGACTACAGCACATTGGAAGGCTGCCTGCGTGAGGACCTGGAGTTGAAAGCACACCGCGCGATGGCGGTTCTTGACCCCTTGAAGTTGGTCTTGACGAACTGGGACGAGGCGTTTGGCTCGGGTCACGTAGAACCCTGCCAATTGCCCGCACTGCCGCATGCGGATACTGAATCAGAGCCGGTGGCCACCAGGCATTTCACCTTGGGCAAAGAAGTGTGGATTGAACGCGATGATTTTGCAGAACACCCGCCAAAGGGCTACAAAAGGCTGAGCCCGCCCATCACCCAAGCAGATGGAAGCGTCACGCTAGGCAGTATTGTTCGGCTCAAAGCAGGCTATATCGTGCAATGCACCGGGTGCATGAAAGACAGCAACGGCCACATCACTGAAGTCCACGCCACGGTTTTCACAGACACCAAAAGTGGCGGTGCAGGCGCAGACAGCGTCAAGGCCAAAGGCGTCATCACTTGGGTTGGCGTGGCTGATGCGGTTCGCGCGCAAGTGCGTTTGTACGACCGACTGTTCAAAGAAGAACAACCTGACGCTGGCGGCCGAGATTTTTTGACAGCCATCAACCCGGACAGTCTCAAGGTCATCGATGCTTGGGTAGAGCCCAGTCTCAAACTCGCCCAGCCAGACGACAAATTTCAATTTGAACGCTTGGGTTATTTTGTCGCTGACCGTGAGGACCATCGAACATCGAATTTGGTGTTTAACCGCGCAGTCAGCCTCAAGGACAACTGGTCCAAATAAAGCCTCACTGCGCCGGCAACGATAATTCTTCTTTTCAGAGAGTCGCCATGTCTTCATTATTAGAACAATTGCAATGGCGCTATGCCACCAAAAAAATGGACGCTAGCAAGACTGTCCCGCAAGACAAAGTGGATCGCATTGTCGAAGCCGCCCGATGGGCACCCAGCTCCAGCGGTCTTCAACCATATGAACTCGTGGTGGTGAGCAGCGCCGATGTTCGCGCACGAATTCGTGCGGTTGCCAATGACCAATCTCAAATCACCGACTGCTCTCATCTGCTTGTGTTTGCGGCTTGGAGCAACTACACCACCGAACGCATCAACCACATGTTCGATTTGCATGTGAACGCACGCGGCGGCACCAACGAAGGTTGGGAAAACTACAGAAACATGTTGCTGAAAAGTTATCCTGCGCGCGATGCACAAGTGAACTTTGAGCATGCCGCCCGGCAAGCCTATATCGGTCTTGGCGCGTGTTTGATCGCAGCTGCTTCTGAGCAAGTCGACAGCACGCCCATGGAAGGCTTTCAGCCTGCGGCTGTAGATGAGGTGTTGAATTTGACTGCTCGCGGGCTGCGCAGTGTGGCCCTCTTGCCATTGGGTTACCGCCAGAGTGGCCAAGACTGGCTTGAACCCTTGGTAAAAGTGCGACGCCCCAAAAACGAATTTGTCACCGAAGTGAAGTAGGCCTTAGCTGCTTTGCGCCACCCCCACACCGCAACAACCACCGGAGAATCTCATGGCTAAAGGCGAACAGCGCAGTAACAAGATGACCAAAAAACCCAAAAAGGACACTTCGCCGCCGAAGGTGATTGTTCCGGGCGACCGTCCCAGTGCGCCCGTGACATTTGTCGCGCCTCGAGGTAAATTGAAAAACAAATAAAGAAGCCGCCGACGGGCATGCATAGCCCGTGGTCAAACAGCTGGCTCAGTGAACAGAGCCTTTGAGGGCCGCTGGCAATGGCAAGGGCATGACGGGAATGCCCTCTTCAAGCAAAGAGCGGGTTTCTTCCATTGAAACCTGTCCGCGTATGTTGCGCTCTTCGGTTTCACCGTAATGCATCTTGCGGGCTTCTTCTGCAAAGCCTTGGCCGACATCTTCGGTGTTGGCCACCACATGCTGCACCATTTTCAGCCAAGCCAAATGCGCTTCTTGTGAGGAAGAATTAGGAGAAGATTCGTCAACAGGCACCAATGCTTGGCTCGCAGCAGCCGGCTCGGCGATGCTCGGTTGTGATTCCAATCGGGAGGTCAACAAGTTCAATCGTGGTGCACTCAGGCGTTTGTGGATGGTGCAATCCGCACAAACAGGGCATTCCACCAAATGGCGTTCGCGCTGGGACTGGTAATCGTCCTCTGAAGCAAACCAGCCTTCAAATTGGTGCTGGTGCTGACACTGAAGATTGAGCACTTTCATGGGTGCATTATGTCAAAACACGATTTTTCAGGCACCCAAAGCTTGAACAACTGCTACGGCACACAAGGACATCAAGCCCCCGGGCAAAACACCCAGCACCAATACCAATCCACCATTGACGGCCAGCACTGCTTTGACATGGCGGTCAGCAGACACCGTGGTGACCGTCAAAGGCGGGTCAAAGTACATGACCTTGATCACTCGCAAATAGTAAAACGCACCGACCAAAGACATCATCACCGCAAACACAGCCAAAACCAACGCACTGATTTGCTCGGAAGCAAGTAATGCTTGTAACACCGAGAGTTTCGCAAAAAAGCCCACCAACGGGGGGACCCCCGCCAAGGAAAATAAGCACATGGCCATGACACCTGCAAACAACGGGCTGCGCTGGTTGAGTCCCGCCAAGTCAGAAATTTCTTCGCTTTCAAACCCTTCACGTGCCAACAGCAAAATGACGCCGAATACGCCCAGGGTGGTGATCACATAAGTGATCATGTAAAACATGGCAGAGCTATAGGCGTTGGCTGCCGACAAGGTATTGCCTTGGTTGACACCCGACAACATGCCAATCAGCACAAACCCCATTTGTGCAATCGTGGAAAAAGCCAACATGCGCTTGAGGTTGGTTTGTGCAATGGCAGACAAGTTACCAATCAACAGCGACAGTACCGCTAACACCATCATCATTTGTTGCCAATCGATGGCCAACGGCAACATACCGTCGACCAACAAACGCATCATCATGGCAAATGCGGCAAGCTTGGGGGCGGCAGCAATCATCAAAGTCACCGCAGTGGGCGCACCTTGGTAAATGTCTGGCACCCACATGTGAAACGGTGCAGCGCCCAATTTGAAGGCGATACCGCAGACCACAAACACCACACCCAAGACCAGCACTTGGTGTCTGATGTGACCACTGGAGATGGCCTGAAACACCCCAGACAGCTCCAAGGAACCGGTTGCCCCGTAAATCATGGACAGCCCGTAGAGCAAAAAGCCACTGGCCAGCGCTCCCAAAACAAAATACTTCATGGCGGCTTCAGTGGCGTTGCCGTTGTCACGGCGCAAAGCCACCAAGGCATAACTGGAGAGGGTTAGCAATTCAAGGCCCAAATAAATGACCAAAAAATTGTTACCTGAAATCATGACTGACATGCCCAATAAAGAGAACATGCTGAGCAAGAACAATTCTCCACCCTCAAGCATTTTTCGTTGAGAAGCATAGGGTCGGCTGTAAATCAATGTCACCAAAACTGACAAGGCTGCTATGCATTTGAGCCAATTGCCCATGGCATCAGACACCACCATCTGGCCAAAACCATAAACGGTCTGGCCGGTTGATGCATTCATGGCGTGCATCAAAGCAACCGCCAGCAAAGTTGCCAGGGTCAACAAATAGGTCAGGGTGCGGTCTTTGCTCTTTACCCACAAATCAACCAGCGTGATGACACAGGCCATCGACAACAAAAAAATTTCAGGCAATGCGGTCATCCAGTTGACACTGTTCATCATGGTTGACTTTCTAGGCAGTTGGTCATGGCGTTCATAGTGGCAATTTACTCAAAGCCACATGCTGCAGCAGTTGACTCACAGAAACATGCATCACGTCTGTGAATGGTTTAGGAAAGACACCCATCCACAACACGGCAGCGGCCAGCAGCGCCAGCATCAAAAATTCCCGTGCATTGATGTCTTGCAAAGCGTCTACATCGGGGTTGGCTACAGGACCCAAATACACACGCTTGACCATCCACAAAGTATAGGCAGCACCAAATATCAACGCAGAGGCAGCCAACAGCCCCAACCAAAAATTGAATTTAACCGCCGCCAGAATGACCATCCATTCACCAACAAAACCCGCTGTTCCTGGCAGACCACAATTTGCCATGGCAAAAAACACGGCAAAGGCCACAAATTTAGGCATTCGGTTGACCACCCCGCCATAACTCGCAATTTCACGGGAATGGACGCGGTCATACAACACGCCTATGCACAAAAACATGGCCGCTGACACAAACCCGTGGGCGATCATTTGCACAATCGCACCACTGATACCCAGCTCACTGAAGATGAAAAATCCGAGTGTGACAAAACCCATGTGCGCCACCGACGAATACGCCACCAGTTTTTTCATGTCTTGCTGCACGATGGCCACCAGTCCCACATAAACCACGGCAACCAATGAAAGCGTGAGCATCAACCAAGCCCATTCATGGGCAGCGTCGGGCGCAATAGGCAGCGAAAAACGCAGGAAACCATAAGCGCCCAACTTCAGCATGATGGCCGCCAAAACAGCTGAGCCACCTGTGGGTGCTTCGACGTGGACATCTGGCAACCAAGTGTGCACGGGCCACATCGGCACTTTGACCGCAAAGGCAGCAAAAAATGCAAAAAACAAAAATGTCTGCGCAGTGGCGGTCAAAGGCAGTTGCTGCCATGTTGCCAAATCAAAGCTGCCTTCCGATGCTATGTATAAATAAATCAACGCCACCAACATGAGCAAGGAGCCCAGCAAGGTATAGAGGAAAAACTTGAAAGCAGCATAAATTTTGTTAGGCCCACCCCACACGCCAATGATCAAGTACATGGGAATCAGGGTTGCTTCGAAAAACACGTAGAACAACATACCATCGAGGGCGCAAAATACCCCGATCAATAAACCACTGAGCACCAAAAAAGCACCCATGTACTGGTTGACACGCTCGGTGATCACTTCCCAGCCGGCGATCACCACCACCACGGTGATGAATGCAGTCAAGAGAACGAACCACAGAGAAATACCGTCGATACCCAAGTGGTAATTCACATTGAAACGGTTGATCCAAGGCAGGTTTTCAACAAACTGCATCGCCACAGAAGAATTGTCAAATTGCGCGTACAAAGGCAAGGTCAGCGCAAAGCTCACCAAGGCACCGATCAACGCCAACCAACGCACCATACGCGCATGTTCATCACGCCCCAACGCCAGCAATACGATGCCACACACAATCGGGGTCCAAATAGCCAAGCTCAGCATGTGCATGGCAGACCTTTGTGTAGATTCCGATTCAAAAAATAAATGATGTTCATGGTTTGAGCCAAACGAACCAAGTGATCAATCCGAACATACCCAGAATCATCAACAAGGCATAGTGATAAAGAAAACCAGTTTGCAAGCGTCGAGCCACCATGGCAACTTTGCCAACCATTTGCCATGACCCGTTGACAACCCAACCGTCAATCAACCCTTGGTCACCGCCTTTCCAAAGACCAGTCGCCAACCAGCGCGTACCCCGGGAAAGGATTTTTTCGTTGAAATCATCCAGAAAATATTTGTTCACCAACAAACTGTGTAGCGGTTTGACATGCTGCTGAATGAACGCAGGAACGGCTGGGTGAACCATGTACATGTAAAAAGCGAGCAGCACACCGGCCAGGGCCAGTATGAATGGCCACGTGGTCAGGGCATGCTCGGCCATGCCCATGGGCGAATGAAACGCTTGCTGAAGCGAACCCATGGCAGGATGCAGTGAACTGTTGACATAGATAGCGTTGTTGAAGAAATCACCAAACAACATGGGTTCAATCGTGTAAAAACCAAT
>SXWY01000148.1 GCA_005789825.1 Burkholderiales bacterium
ACCGTGAAATAGTTTTCAGGCAACGCTGCCGCTTGTAACAAGGTCAATCCGCTGGGCACAGGCAAGACTTGGCCTTGAGGTATGCAAACGTACTCGGCGTAGCCACCGCCATTGGCCAGCCCACACACTGCATCACCCAGTTTCCAAGACGTGACGCCTTCACCCAGCGCAACCACATGGCCCGATGCTTCCAAACCCAAAATCGGCGATGCGCCCGGTGGCGGTGGATAGCGCCCGCTGCGCTGTAAACAATCTGGGCGGTTAACTCCTGCATAGGCCACTTTGATCAGGAGTTCTCCCGCCGCCGGATTGGGGACGGCTGTTTCAGACAAATGCATGACTTGCGGCGCACCACCCGCACCATGTGCCACAAATTTCATAGATTCAGACATTGACGTTCCTCACAAAAAAGTCACCCAAGCGGGTGTGATATTTACAGCCAGTTCAAGGGCTGAAAATGGACGCTGCCAAGATGACTGCTCAAAGTCATTTCACCTTCTTGCAAGGTGGCTTGTAACTGCATGCTGCGCTCGGCCATGCTGGCCATGGCCTGTGAAGCCTGATGAGGGATACGCACGACATGCAATTTTTTTTGGCGGTGCAATTTGGGTTCTATGCCCTTCCACCACACCTCTGCCGCTGAAGAAAAGGCATATACCCAAACGCCGTCGGACTGGCTGGCGGCACGCTGCAAGGCTTTTTCTTCGGGCTGTCCGACCTCTATCCAAAGGCGTTTGCGACCCGTGAAATCGGTCAATGAGACGTCAGGATCGTCTGGATTGGAAAGGCCAGCACCAAAAGCGAGAACGCCATCGCCTTGGCACGTGGCCTGCAATTGAAAAGCATGAAGGGAAAGCGCCACCAAACGCACCATCATTCTTTCGTCGGTTTCGCTGGGGTGCCGCGCCAGGGTCAAGGCGTGGTCTGCGTAGTACCCGTGGTCTATGTCAGCAATTTGCAGCTGGGCTTTGAATACGGTGGATTTGAGTGCCATGACGAATCATAGTCGTCAGGGCTCGAAAAAATGAATCAGGCTTTGACCGCGCGAAAACCAGAGTAAAGCCGGGACACTGGTCGGCTTTTTTGTTCAGCTTCTTGAACAAGTTGGTAACGGATCCGCTCAAAGGTGTGCCGAATACCCGTGTGCTCTGAAGAAACATGCTGGTATCGGTGGTCAATTTCAGAGGTCTGTTGATCCGCTTGGACTTGGCTAGACTTGTTCATTCACAGTTTCCATCACAATATTGAATCCTGTAACGAACAAAACCGTGCCACGGATGACAATCTACAGACAAATCAACCTGAAATTTTGAAAAAGTATTATTTCGTACTGCTTTCAGACAGGCGCTTGTTGCGCGCTGTGCGCTGGCTCGTCTTCAACCACAGGCACTGAGGACGGGTGCTGTACCATTTGCCCTTCGAATTGTCCGCCCCTCTCGATCTCGATATTCATGTAATCGAGGTGCCCCGACACCAAGCCAGTTCGGTGTATCACCATGTGTTCTTGGCACACGATTTTTTCGGAAAGTACCCCACGGACATCGATCAATTTGGCTTCAATTTCCCCGGTAACCATGCCTTTCGGTCCAATGGTTAATTCTGAAGATTTTATTTTTCCATTGACGACACCATTGATGCTGGCAAGACCTGGAGCCTCAATCGTGCCAGTGAATATGACACCCTCTCCCACCACCAAGCTGTTTTCAACAAGCAAGTTATCAGTCATGTCCATTCCTCCAAAATAAATGCTTTATCAGACTTTCTTTTTGAATTTTTAATTTTTAAATAGCAACCTATGAGAAATTCTAATATCAAATCTCTATCTAAATCAACTTGTAATAAACACCTTGTCACGGGAAATTACCTCAAGTCTGTGCATCTTCTTCCGATCCCAAACTTGTAAGATTTGCTTGCAACCCTCAGTCACTGTTGAACTTTTTTGAAAATCCATGACGCATTTGAATAAATTTCTGGCATTGTCGATATTGATGACCGCCATCAATGTGCCGATGTACTTTTATTCAAAATCCTTGGGCCAGGCGAATCCCTCAGACAACCCCAACGCCCACACGGCTTCATCCAAACCCGATATGACCGGCTCCAGCAATGCCGAGGACTTGAACGGCCAATTGACGCCAACCCCTGTCACTGCTGTACCCGAACCCTTGTTCAGTGAAGAAATGCTGCAAGACATGGCAAACGAGAAAAAACCCGAACGCTTCAAACCTTTGGCTGATTTGTATAAGCCCCCACTTTTCGGCAAATGCAAAAAACTCTTTGAAAGGTTCAACCGCAAACGCTTTTCTGACAAACCGCACAAAGCTTTTGTGTACAGCTTTGACGGTGAAACCGCTTACTGCGCCGATGCCTACACTGACAAAGGACAAGAAGCAGCTGAAGAAATTGTGCTTCGTGAGTGCGAAGATCACTATGCAGGCTCAGGTAAATACTCGCCGTGCCGAATTTATGCATCTGAATGAAAGAGACAGGTAACAACATGGATTGCGTCGCTTGCGGTAAAGCCATTTCAATCACGGCCAAGTTTTGTGGCAAATGTGGTGCGCCTGTTAAACGCTCTGATGCTGTTGTGACCGACGCTGCTGTGAATGATGATTCGGTGAATGTTGCCCTTGTCGATGCTGCCCCCCCGGCGGTTGAGGATAGAGTCGCACCCAGCCCAACACCAGAGATTGTCGAACAAGCCCCATCCAACCACGAGGTCGATGACTTGGTGCTCACCATGGAACTGCCTGCTGAGGCAGACCATGCATCCATGCTGAAAATCGATTTGAATCTCCCCGACACCAGCCCTCCAAACGCGGCCCCGTCCGAGATCCAACAAATGCTTGAAAAACAATCGCATTTGTTGGACTTCATTGCGCTGGCCTCTCAGCAACTCACGCATGTGCAATCGCAACCCAGCCCGCTGGAGCCCTTGCTCAAAGAGGTCGTGGCACTGCAACACGCCCTGTCGACCAAATTAGATCAGGTCAAAGCAAGCATCGACAAACCGCAGGCTGAAGTCGCCGTGCGCATGCCTGATGAATTCAGGCTATTGCTTGAAAAGCAAAAAATTGAATTGCTCAAAGCATTCAACCAAAACGTCGCGCAAAACACCGCCAATATCGAGGCTGTTTACAAAGACACCGCCACCAAAATTGAATCTTTGTTGCAAGCGAATGCTGCGACAGCGCAGGCCATGGAGAAACAGATCAGTCCTATTTCGCAAGCCGTGACTGACTTGAAATCGCGTTTACAAGCTGTGTCCAAAAAGATTGACGATGTGTCCCCCCCAGCCAAAAAAACAACCTCTGCGGCCAGCGCCGACAGCACCGAGGGCAGCAGTGGTTTCATCCTGTTCATCATTGGCCTGCTGTGTGGCTTGACCGTGGTGCTGAGCTCTTTGGCCATCTACAACTTCTTAAGCCACGAAGTCAATTCCAACGCCAAAACCTCAGGGCATGAGTCAACAGCCTCCGACCATGGCAATACCTCTGCGGACCATACTGATTCTGCGCACACTGGTGCGCCTGCTGGCCAAGATCCTGCTGCACAAGACAAATCTGCCACTGACAGCAGCAAATCCAAGAGCCACTGAAACTGATGAACAGCGAAAGCCTGACATGATTTGCACCAGCTGTTATTTCATCAACCCGAGTGAGAATGTGTTTTGCCAAAACTGCGGCGCACACTTGCCTCATGTGCAAAACCAAAAGCCCAGCATCTCGCCCTTGATTTTGGCCAATACCCTGGACAACAGTTCGCTGCTGATTTCTCGCGGGCCATGGCAAATGCGCATGGATTTGATGACGCCATTTTTGTGGCTGGCTGTTGTGGTTTTTGTATTCACCATGAACAACGCTTATGCGCTAGGTATTTTGGCCGCAGGGTTGGCATTTGCGCTTTACAAAGCACACGACACACGACAAATTATTCAGCAGACCATTCCAGTGGAATTGATCAACAAAACCATCATCGCTTATGGTCCTGCCAACACCAGCAGCCGGTTTTCTTTGCCAACAGGGGTACTGTATTTGCTGTCCGATGGCTTGTATTTCAAATCGTTTGACAGCAACGAGCAAATTTCATTCATACACATTGAAATTTCATTCACCGACACCGCCGTTCGCAAAAGCGGATTTTCATTTTTTCCACATTGGCATGAAATTGAGATGAACAACGGCATGAACGAACGCTTCACGTTCACTGTTCAAAACGGCGGAGAATGGATGCTGTTGATGAAAGTCTTGCGCAGCGAATTGTCCAAACGCTGAGCGCGGCGCTTTCACTTTTTGAACAGCGCTTCCATTTCACGTCTGACTTTGTAAGCAGGCAGCGTGGTGTCCATGGCCACATCGTCCCAGCACAGTGATTGACCTTTTTTCACATCTCGCACCAACTTGACTTGGTGCGCCAATCCCAAGGGCAATCCGCCCATGCCGGCAGAAGTTTTTGCGGGTAACAATTTGCCCCACACGGTGTAACCACCCTCGCCGTCCAACATTTCGCCGGCTTTGAGGTCGCGCTTGGCGGTGGCCACCACATCGGCATGCCAACCTTGCGCCACACCGGTTGCTTCACCGCGCAAAGCCACACTGGCCACCGACATGCCCACCTCTAAACCGATCAAGTGCCAACGTTTGTAAAGTGTGAAATAGCGTCCTGAAGGATCGGTGTGCGCGTTGTATTCTTCAAAGCAATGCTTGATGTAATCCGTTTCGGCTTCCACCGTCACCCATACACCCATGCGTATGTCATAGGGAATCACACGGCCATCTGCTTCGAGCGAAGAAATCACTTCAACCATGCCCTTTTGCTCAAGCACGCCGCCTTCGCTTTGGGGGCGTGTGACATAAGGAATATCGGCGATGCTGGCGGGTGGGTAAAGCAAGCCATTCGAAGGCACTTGCAAACCCGTTGCATTCGCCACAGCGGTGCATTCAATAGACGGTTTGGAACCATCTAAAAAACTGTTGAACATTTTGGGGTTCAAGCCACCTCGCGCGGCCTGCTCTGGTGTGAGTCCGTAATTGCCCCAAACAGTCTCGGGTGTGGATTCATTGAAATGCGGTAACCATTTGTGTCCGCGACCAGCGGCGGTCACGGGAAATCCACAGGTTCTGGCCCAATCCACCAAATCACAAATCAAAGCAGGCTGGTCACCAAATGCCAAGGAATAAACAACCCCCGCTGTGGCGGCTTTACTCGCCAATAACGGACCGCAAAATGCATCGGCTTCCACCGTGACGTTCACCACATGTTTGCCATTTGCAAAAGCTGCCAAACAATGTTCAACCGCTGCAATCGGGTTACCGGTGCATTCCACCACCACATCCACCATGGGATGCGACACCAACATCTGCCAATCCTGCGTCAGAAAGGTCAAGCCTTGCTTGAAGGCATCGTCCAGATTTTTGGCGCTGGCTTGATGCTCTGGCCAACCGACACGGGCCAAGTTTGCGCGGGCGTTGTCCATCGACAAATCGGCAATGCCCACCAAATGCACACCCGGTGTGCGTGGCACTTGCGACAAATACATGGCGCCAAACTTCCCCGCACCAATCAGCACCACTCGCACAGGTTTATGGTTTGCAGCACGCTGCTGCAATTGCAGGTGCAAACTCATGCGGCTTTTTGCGTTTGGTCCAAAGGAACATCAGTGGTGACCAATGCGCTGGCCGGCAAGCCTTTGGCCCAAGGCAAATCCACTGGGTAATTGTGGGTGAGGCAATCGTCGGGCAAACATTCAATCGGGGTGAAATCGCGGTGTGCAATGTACTCAGGCCGTTTGTGCCGGCGGATATGGTTAGAGACCGCGCACAAACTCAAATACACGCTGACACGGTTCCAAGGCGACAGATTGCTCGCTGACGCATGCACCAAGCAACTGTGGAAAAGAATCATCGAGCCTGCTGGCCCGGTGGGACTGACGATGCCGCCTTTTTTCCCACCAGCACGTTGCACCAATTGCGAAATCAAATCATTGTCAACCGTCCAAAGTGGATAACTGGTCGTGGTCAAGTCGTGCTTGGCATCGATCACACCTTTTTTATGGCTGCCCGGAATAAACATCAAGGGGCCATTGAACTCGTTCACATCGTCTAAAAAAATCGCGACATTCATGGCGCGTTCCGTTGGCATCATATCGTCGTTGAGCCAAGTGCCATAGTCTTGGTGCCATTGCCATACATCGCCTTCGAACGCCATTTTTCCGTGGATCTTAAATTGGTGCATGTAGAGTTTTTCACCAAATAAATCCTCCACCGGTTTGATCATTCGTGGGTGACGGGCCAATTTGGCAAAGGGCTCCGAATACATGTGTGCCGCGAAATTGGTGCGCACGGCGTCTTTGCCCTTTTCTCTCACGTTGTAAGCTTCTCTGTGGCTGTAGAGGTTGGGCACCTCTTGCACCAAGTTTTGCGTTTCTTCTGGCGTGAACAATCCAGGAAAAAACAGATAGCCTTCACGGTCAAATTCAGCGTGCTGCTCGGGTGTGAGTTTCATGAGAAACATTGCTCCAATAGGTAAGTCAACGGGCGGGTCGTCTTCTGCTTTTGGGAAACAGCAGACTTGATTAACCTTGGATTATCTGCATAATAAGAATTCTGAATTCATTTTGGTTGAAATTAATCCCCATGAATAAAATTTATTGCATTGCCGTGTTATTTTGTTTTCAATCAGTCACTTTGAACGCGGCCGATTTATCCGGAGCCGCCGACGCAGGCTCGGATTTGGGCGCCGCCAAAAGCCACATAGAAAAGAAAGACTGGTCGGCTGCTATTTCGACACTGGAAAAATTTATCAAGGCCAATCCAAACAATGCTGACGGCTACAACCTATTGGGGTACAGCTTACGCAACGCCAAACGTTATTCAGAATCCATTTGCAATTACAAGGAAGCGCTCAGAATTGACCCACAACACCGGGGGGCACACGAATACTTGGGCGTGGCTTATGTGCAAAACAAAGAACTGCCCAAAGCCAAAGAATTGTTGGTGTCACTGGAAAAAATTTGTGGCCAACAATGCGAGGAATACCAAGACTTGAAAAAAACGATTGCCAAGGCAGAAAAAAAATAACGGACGACAGCTTTGCCAACACCATTTCAGGCATTATGTCCACGCCCACCAAGGTTTCTTTCGCCATGTTGAGCATGCATAGGTCAACCCAGCCGAATCTTTAGGGTCTGAGCTGACTGCCAACAGCAATACATTTTCAGAGAACTGAAATCCAGTCACCGTCGCCCGCGTAAACGCTTCCGTGGATTCCAACAACAACACTTCTTGTTGCTTGATCGTCAATTCAACCCTGCCTGGGGAGCGGCTGGCTTGATAAAAAAATTGCGCCTTCGTTCCTGTTGATTGGTCGACCACCCAAGTGGTGCTCGTTTCTTTTTGAAACAGACCGCAGTGCAGAACATCGGCCTGCCATGACACACACACACGATCCGGCTCCAGTTGAACGGTGTATTGGCGAACAAACCCATCGAATAGCTGCGCTTTTTGTGTTTCACAAAAATAAGCACGTTCAGCAACCGGTGAACACGCCTGAAGACTCACCAACAGCATCGCGCCTATGTGCTTGATCACGATTCAAAACCCATGACTTGAACAACGGCCAGTGAACGAGATGTTTTCTTCTACCCATCCTACTTGCCCTTCTTCAGTACCCAATCCGCTGGATTGCATGTCGATTCTCAGTTCTTGTGTCGCTTGCTCATACGCAAATGCATAGCGGATTTTTGCAATTCCTTGGGTGTTGAATGAGCCTTTTACACCCTTAGGCGTTGTTTCTGCGAAATGACTGGTTTGGTTCAATTCTTTGTAGAGCGGAAAACGTTGACCATCGACCCAAATTTGAGAGGCACTGAACCGAATACTGTGTGTGAGAGAAACCGATTCTTCATGCACGACCGTCGAAGGATTGTCTGACCCTTGCAGTGCCCATTTCCTCTCCAGTTGACCAACACCATGACAGGTTTGCGACGGATACAAAAAATCTCGGCCCAAAATAACAGCCGGCATGCTAAAAAAGGCCAACAACAATAAAAGAACCCGCCAATCAACACTGCCATCAGACACCACAGGTGAAGGTTCATGAGTTGAAGATTCAGCAGACGCAGTCAGCATGTCTGATGAAACAGGACTCACACTTGAAATCGGAAGCACAGAAGCTTCACGTTTATTCTGATTTTCAGATGGGTCTAAAGCTTGTTCATTCCAATCGATTTCAATAGTTCCCCAAACATCGTTGTAATGGACAGCACGGGTCAAGTTGGACAACATCGTGGTGTCAACATTGAAAGACTCTGCCTTGCCAGTCGCGGCGGTTTGGGAAGCCAAAGGGGTGACCGATTCGACAGCCTCCTTTGAAGGACGCGCAGATTTATTTTCATACGCTTTATTTTGGCTACTTGCGGTTTTGTCATGCACTGGGTTCCCTGAATGAAGCGGTTCATCTGCCAGCGGTTGTAGATTTTTTTCGAAGATGGGCAATGAGGCAACTTGGGTGGCTTGCGGCAAACTCGATGCAGGTTTTTGCTTCAATTGGTTGTTCGCAGGCAATCGTGTTTCAAGTACCAATGAGGCAAATGCAGAGACAGGTGCTTTGGGCGTCTTGGCGGGAGAAAGCTTATCGAGGTTCAAATGCACTTTGTCAATTTGGCTTTGTAAATCTAAAACCGCTTTAGGGTCAATCATTTTCAACACTGGAGCCTGGGCCAGCGTAGAACCCAGCAATTCGTGGTTTGGCAACTTGTCAGCGGACGAATCCGACGACGATGGACGAACAGCGGGATCTTTGTCTGCGACTTTTGAATCTGACAACGAATCAACAGGTATGGACTGGATGTTGGCAGCCAAAGCAGTGTCGACTGCTTTTTGCGAATTGCTTTTGATCGCATCGTCCGTGACAGACTGGATATTGGCAGTCGATACAGCGTCGGCTACTTTTTGTGAGTGGCTTTTGATTGCCTTATCTGTGACAGACTGGATATTGGAAGTCGCAGCAGCATCGACTACCGATTGCAGGTTGGATTCAAAATGCGATGAATTGGCTTTTTGGATATTGTCTTTGACGCTTACTTCTTGCACTTTCTGTAAATTTTCATTTTTTTCAGAAGATTTTGAAAAATCTGAAGCAGGTGAATTCACCGCATTGCTTTGAACATTCTCCACGTCCGACCGGCCAGAAAAACTTTCGTTGGCTTGCTTGATGTTGTCTTGCATGGTGCGGTGAACAACCGCACTCAACTGCTTTTCATCAACCTCTGAGACCCAGTCACCCTCGGGTTGATCGGATGAATACCCAGTCGCTTCAGCGTCGTCTGCGGATTTTTTTTGATGCCGGATTTTGAACAAGCCGCTTTGATCGTTTTTCTGTTTTAAAGTAACACGCGAATGAAACGCGGTGGGAATACTTTCGGTGTCAAATGGTTTTATACATTTGATCTTGATGGTTTCGTAAAAAGGCTTGAAGCCAGACATGGGCACTGAAAAAGCGGCCAACATGTTTTGGAACAAATTGTCTTCAATCACATTGATTTTGCCGTCCGACATCATGGAATCGCATACGTTTGACAAAATCATGATCTTTTGGTCTTGGGTCAACAGCGGAGCAGCTTGCCTCAGAAACACGTTCATTTTGACTGTACGCACTGTTTGCATCGCTACTGCTTGCAAGCCTTCGAACTCGCCTAGAACGACTTGTAATTGCCCTATTTCTTCTTCTGCAATATTGCCATCCGCTGCCATCATGTACAACAAGGAGCAGGCCAAGGTCAAGTGGGCCGATTCGCCCGTCAGGGTCAAACTCTGGGGTGAGAACTTACCCAGCACAGATTTGTTATTTTTGAGTTTTAAAAGGTTGAAATGCGTCGTGAAACCCACATCGGTGATACTGAACGCATCGGAAATTTGGCGAAATAGCTTCAGCTCATGGTCGTCCACCAAACCATCTGAGAGCAAACAGTCACACAGATTGGTCAAAATGCACCAATGATCATCTTGGTTCAAAATACCGTCGGTATCTTTTAAGAATTGCTCAACAGCGTTTTCTTCCGCATAAGCAAATGCCATATCAAGCAATTCGCTGTGGCTTCCCACCACCGCTTGCAACTGACTTGACTCGTGGTCATCGATCGCACCATCGGCGGTCAGCATATAAATCAAAGCCACCGCCAAGGCCATGAACGGCGTTATTTCACATGCACCCAACTGATGCGCCAGGTTGGAGGGCGCAGCAATTCCAGTGTCTGATGTAGCAGTCATGGGATGAGACATGACTTGTTTTAATGGGAAACACTCACCGGTCACCCCAAATAACTGTTAAATGCTCATGAAAACCCACGAATCGCACAGCAAATAAACCGCTATCATCAAAAGGCGGTTGCTTTTAAGGAAGATACTTGTTGTATAAAAAAATTATCAGCTTCTTCCTAGGCTTACCCATTGCATGTTTCATACACCTCAATGCATCAGCTGCCAGCTTTAGCCAAAGTTACTTTTTGGATGCATCTGGCCGTTTGACCGTCAATGATGCCGCACAGCAACCTTTCAAGCACTACCAAGACAATTTGCATTTGGGGTTCATTGATGGGTCTGTTTGGATCAAAATTTCGATCGGTGAGAAAGCCCACCCTGCACCAATAAAAAACATTCCCAAAGAACATGTGCTGATACTCAGTCCCTTTGTTCTTGAAAACATCACTGTTTACGAACCAACACAGGGGAGTTGGCAAGTACAAAATGGTGGAAGTCTTCTGGCTTACGCCTCCAAGGTATGTCCCTATGGCATGCATTGTTTTATTTTGAAGACTGAAGAAATCCAACCTGCCGAGCATATTTTTATAAAAATCCAACACACAGGTTATTTGACACTTAAATCTGAAATCACACCTATTTCTGCCCTGGCCACTATTACTTCAGTCTATACAGAGAGCATCACATTTTCACAATCCATAGCGCTCAGTTTGTTTGTGGTGTCTTTGGTGTTGATTTTGATCGATCGCTCAATGTTTATATTGGTCTACAGTGTGATGCAGTTGGGCATCTTTCTGTATATAGTTTTCGCCTCTGGAAAGATCTATGTATTTTTTCCTTTTTTGCAAGCTGAAAATTTCTCCCACATGAATTATCAGTTTGTCAATTTACGAATTTTCCTGATCATATTATTGGGTTACTCGTTTACCAAAAATTATGGGGCTAATCCAACTTACAAACACTTTGTTTTTACACTTTTGTGCGCATGTGTATTTGCCTCGGCATTGATCGGATTTGGCTATTTGCGGCAGGGTATTTATGTATATGTTGCTGCCATCGCATTGAATTTACCGGTGCAGTTTTATGGCTTACGGCGATCAATCAACATACCGCTAAATATCAAATGGTTGCTGAGCGGCGCTTATCTGGTGTTCACCACGGTGGTGATTTATGGCTATATCAACATTTTTACAGGCAGTGACATGTTGAATGACAGAGGGGCTGAGTTCATATTTTTTACCAATTACCGGCTCAATGGCTTAGCATTTGGCGTGGTGGTTTTCTTGGTGTTGATTTTCAAATATTACGATGAAAAAATCAAAAGTATTTTGCGTGAAAAAGACTTGCAACTCAATGTAGAGAGATCGCGTATCAGCGGCGAAAGACTCAAGGAACGGCAAACATTGATCGACATCCTGACCCATGAACTGAAAAACCCTTTGACAACTTTGCGTTTTGCAACCTATTCGTTGAATCAAAAAATGGCGGCAGATTCAGAATCGCAATCGAGAACGCACCGAATCAACGCCACCATAGACCGCATGGACCATTTGATCACGCAGGTGGCAAATTCAAACAAAGTGGATCGTTTTCAAACCGAACACCCTGCCAACCACATCAATGCCAAGGCATTGGTGACACAAATCATTGAAGATTTATTGCCATCTAACGAATCCTTGGATAACCGATTTTTTTTGAAGTTGCCAGAGAATATGGATTTTTATGGCAACCCGCAAATGCTTTTTCTGATAATAGACAATCTGATTTCCAATGCACTGAAATACGCGGAACCACAATCGCTTATCCGCGTCTTGGTTACACAGGATCAGCATGCATCGGTATTGACGATTTCAAATCACTTTTCTGTCAACGCGAGACCCGATCCAGACAAATTGTTTCAACGCTATTACCGACACGACGCCTTTCAACCATTGGCTGGCATGGGGATTGGTTTGTCATTGATCAAAGACGCTGCTGACAAAATCGGCGCTGGTATTTCTTTCACTTTGGATGATAAGTTCATCACTTTCACTTTGCGAATGCCCTTATGTCAACAAGCTTGATGCCAAGCCACATACCCGCCACAGGCTCACAGTATGTGGTGGCCATCGTAGAAGACGATATTTTGCTAAGACAAGAAATTGTGTCTCATCTCAAGGCCAACCATTTTGAGACACATGGCGTTTCCAGTGGGGCGGCGTTGGACGACTTGGTCACGCTTCGGCCGATCGATATTTACATCATCGATCTGAATTTGCATGGAGAATCAGGTATTAGCTTGTGTAAACGCTTGCGCGAGCGCACACCGAATGTTGGCATAGTCATCATGACCGCCCGTGTGGCGTTGCATGATCGGTTGACTGGCTACAGCCATGGCGGCGCAGATTTTTACCTCACCAAACCCGTTTCCCCTGAAGAGTTGACCATGGTGCTTCAAAATTTGGGCAAGCGTGTCAAAAAATTAAACAATGCAAACGATTGGTTACTGAGTTTGCGGGATAGAACACTTCAATGCCCTGATCAGTCTGAAAAAATTCGGTTGACCAACCGAGAAAAAATCCTGTTGGTGGCTTTGAGTCAAGCCAACGACTTCACGCTGGAATCCGGTGTTCTGTGTGATTTGTTTTCCGACGAGGACTCTGATGAGGGCATGAGCAAACATGCGCTCGAGGAATTGATTGCTCGTTTCAGAAAAAAAATCAAAGTGATCGATACAAGCAGCACAGAAGCCGCCATCAAGTCGGTCTGGGGCGTGGGGTATCAACTCTGCATTCCCATCAGTTTGGTGTACTGACACTCACGCGCAAGACATGTGGTGCTTGTCACTGGGAAACGGCTTGCTTGAGCGGTAGCGCCGTTTTGTATCGCACCTGCTTGAGCGCAAAACTGCTGCGAATTTTTTCTACCCCTGGTATGGGTGTGAGTTGCTCGAGTATGAATTTCTCCAACGCCGACATATCAGCGATGGCAACCCGAATCAAATAATCAGAGTCTCCTGTCATCAAATAGCACTCCATCACTTCATCGTGTTCCGCGATTCTTTGCTCAAACTCTGCCAACGCAGATTTGGACTGCTCTTTCAAACTGATGGAGATGAACACGTTCAAGCCCAAGCCCAAAGACTGCGGATGCGTGAGCGCCACATAACGCTGTATCACGCCAGTAGCCTCTAAGGCTTTGACACGACTCAAGCAAGGAGATGGTGACAAATGCACCCGCCGTGCGAGCTCGACATTGGTCAACGACGCATCTTCTTGCAACTGCGTCAAAATTTTGTAATCCACGTTATCTATCGACATATATCACCTCGAAATCTATTTTTTTAAGCATTTTATGCCATAATTGTGTAATATCAGGGTATAAATAAACAGCCTATTTTGGCTGTATTTGTCTATATTCATGGCCATCCGTGACACATACGCCCCGAAGCCATGCTGCAAAAAACCACTGACCTCGACCCTGTTGAAACTGCAGAATGGCGCGAAGCATTCGCTGGCGTTGTGCATCTTCACGGCCCCGAACGCGCAAGATATTTGTTAGACCAATTGGTCGCCATGGCCCATCAGCAGCAGATTGAATGGTCACCAGAGTTGGTCACACCGTATGTGAATACGATTGCCGTACAGTCACAGCACCCCTACCCTGGCGACTTGGCCATTGAAGAAAAGCTGGCCTCGCTGATGCGCTGGAACGCTTTAGCCATGGTGGCGCGTGCCAACAGTGCCTATGGCGAATTGGGTGGGCATATTGCAAGTTACGCCAGCGCCGCCGATTTGTTTGAGGTTGGCTACAACCATTTTTTCCATGCTCGCAATGCACAGCACCGAGGAGACCTGGTGTTTTTCCAACCGCACAGCGCACCGGGTGTGTACGCGCGGGCTTTTTTGGAAGGTCGACTGACAGAAGCGGACTTGTCGCACTACCGACAAGAGCTCAAAGCGCCTCGTGCAGCCGCACGCGGCTTGTCTAGCTATCCGCATCCCTGGCTGATGCCTGACTTTTGGCAATTCCCCACGGGCTCCATGGGGCTGGGCCCGATCAGCGCCATCTACCATGCGCGGTTCATGCGCTATTTGACTCACCGAGGCTTGCTCCATTGCGAAGGTCGAAAAGTGTGGGGGGTTTTTGGTGACGGTGAAATGGACGAACCCGAAAGCATGAGCGCCCTCACCTTGGCGTCTCGTGAGCGTTTAGATAACTTGGTCTGGGTGGTTAATTGCAATTTACAACGACTCGATGGCCCAGTGCGCGGTAACGGTCGCATCATCGATGAGCTTGAAAAATTATTTCGAGGCGCGGGATGGAACGTCATCAAATTGATTTGGGGCAGCGATTGGGACGGCTTATTTGCACGAGACAGCAGCAACGCATTGGTCAAAGCATTTGCCACCACTGTCGACGGCCAGATGCAAACTTTCGCAGCCAAAGATGGGCGCTTCAACAGAGAAACTTTTTTTGGTCAAAGCCCTGCATTGGCAGAACTCGCGCAAGGTTTGACCGATGAGCAAATTGACAGACTCAAACGCGGCGGCCACGACCTGGTGAAAATCCATGCAGCCTATGCAGCGGCCAGTTCACACCGTGGCCAACCCACGGTCATACTGGCGCACACCAAGAAGGGCTATGGCATGGGTCAAGCCGGTCAAGGCAAGATGACCACGCACAGCCAGAAAAAATTAGACGAATCTGCATTGCTGGCATTTCGCAACCGATTCAATTTACCCTTGTCTGACGAACAGGCCACGCAACTGGCTTTTTTCAAACCTGCGCCTGACAGCCCTGAAATGCAATATTTGCACGCCAAACGCGAAGCACTTGGCGGCTATTTGCCCAAGCGACATACCGACTGCGAAACCCTGGCAGTGCCGGATTTGAATAGCTATGCAGGCTTTGCTCTACAGCCCGATGGCAAAGAAATGTCAACCACCATGGCGTTTGTTCGCTTGCTGGGTCAATTGCTCAAAGACCCTGACCTCGGGCCACGAGTGGTTCCCATCGTCGCAGATGAAGCGCGTACGTTTGGCATGGCCAATTTGTTCAAGCAAGTGGGCATTTATTCCAGCGTGGGTCAGCAATATGAGCCCGAAGATATCGGCTCGGTGCTGAGTTACCGCGAGGCCATGGACGGGCAAATATTGGAAGAAGGCATCAGCGAAGCCGGCGCGATCGCCAGCTGGACCGCAGCCGCTACAAGCTACAGCGTGCACGGTTTAGCCATGCTGCCTTTTTACATTTACTACTCGATGTTTGGATTTCAACGGGTTGGCGACGCCATATGGGCTGCCGCCGATCAACGCGCCAGAGGCTTTTTGTTGGGCGCCACTTCTGGCAGAACTACTCTTGGCGGCGAAGGCTTGCAACACCAAGACGGCAGCAGCCATTTGACAGCCGCCACCATTCCCAATTGCAAAGCTTATGACCCAGCATTTGCTGGCGAAATGGCGGTCATCATCAACCACGGTATGCGTGAAATGTTGATCGAGCAAAAGGATGTGTTTTATTACGTCACGCTGATGAACGAAAACTATGCCCAACCGGATCTGCCCGAGTCGGTGCACGATCAGTTGATCAAGGGGGGTTACTTGTTCGCCGCCGCGCCATCAGGCTTGGGACCACATGCCCCGAAAGTCAGCCTGCTGGGCTCAGGCGCCATTCTTTGCGAAGTCGTGAAAGCCGCAGCACTGTTGGCAGAACAAGGTATCGCTGCAGAAGTATTCAGCATCACCAGTTGGAGCGAACTTGCCAGAGACGGCTTGCGGGCTGAACAAGCTGCCATGGCGGGTGATCTGACCCCCACAGCCTATGTCAAAACCTTGTTCTCTGAGCACCAAGTTCCCGTGATCGCCGCCACCGACTATGTGCGCGCGGTACCTGAGAGCATTCGCGCGTATTTGCCGCAGAACCGCCGCTACATCACTTTGGGAACAGATGGTTTTGGCAGAAGTGATACGCGACAAGAGTTGCGTTCCTTTTTCCAAGTCGATGCGGCAAGCATTGTGCGTGCAGCTGTATTTGCGCTGGGAAAATAAGTAAAGAAGGTCGCATGATCAAAAACGCAGTCTTTCAGGTGTGCGCTTTTTCAAAGCCATGCATGTAATCACGCAGCCGCTGTACATGGACCAAAGGCATGGCGTTGTAAATGGACGCTCGCATGCCTCCCGCAGAACGGTGACCGCGCAATTGCACCATGCCTTCTTTTTCTGCGCCTTGCAAGAAGGCATCGTTGAGCGATTCATCGCGCAAGAAGAAAGTCACGTTCATGCGTGAGCGGTCTGCACGGTGAACTTTGTTGAAAAATAACCGGCTGTGGTCTAGGTAGTCATACAAGAGATCGGCTTTGCGTTGGTTCTGTGTTTGCATCACAAGCAAACCTCCCTGCTGCTTAATGTGTTGCAACACCAAACCCATGATGTAGATGGCATAAGTGGGTGGCGTGTTGTACATGGACGATTGTTCATCCTGCAGTTGGTAATTGAATGCCGATGGCGTGAACGGCAACGCATGGCCCAATAAGTCGCGTCGCACGATCACCAAGGTCACGCCGGAAGGCCCCATGTTTTTTTGCGCACCGGCATATATGACACCATAACGTCGCACATCAAAAGGTGCTGACATGATGTTGGACGACATGTCTGCCACCAAAGGTATGTCACCGGTATTTGGCGTCCAGTGACATTCCACTCCGCCGATGGTTTCGTTGCTGCACATATGCACATAGGATGCATGGCTCGACAATTGCCATGTATCTTGAAGCGGCATCGACAAAAAACCGTTGTCACTGCTGCTGGCCGCGATATTGACCTGGCCGTATTTGCCTGCTTCTTTCATGGATTTTTCAGACCAGACACCGCTCACCACGTAATCGGCAACCCCGGTTTTGGCGATCAGGTTCATTGGCAAGATCGCGTTTTGGGCAATCGCCCCGCCTTGCATGAACAGCACCGCGTAGTCATCGGGCACCCTTAATAAATCGCGAACCAAAGTGTGCGTATTTGCCAATATGTCGGTGAATTCAGGCCCACGATGGCTCATTTCCATGACTGACATACCGCTGCCACGCCAATCCAACATGTCCGCTGCGGCCTGGCGCAGCACCGCCTCGGGTAAAGTGGCCGGGCCTGAGCTGAAGTTAATCACACGGGACATGAAAAATCGACTTTCAAAAAATGAATTAAGTATATGGAGATAAAGACTTATTCTGGGAAAGTCGGCATAATGAGGCCAACCTAACCATGGACACCTCCATTCTTTTATGCATTGTGTGAAGCTTGCTTTATTGCTGATGGTCACCCTCTTTCTTGGGGGATGTGCCAGCCAGTCCTCCAAAGCCATCGCCAAACTCGACAGTGCCAGTCCAGCTTTCAGCTCAGCCCCGTGCGAAAGCGCCAGACAGCATGCGTGGCTGCACGATGAAGCACAAAAAAACAAATTATGGGCCGGACCCTCCGTGATTTTTCTTGCGGGTCCTGTGGCAGTGATTCCCGTTTTGGCCACCAGCATCGGCTTGAATTCGGCTGACCACCTGCAAGCCAATGACATCACCAGGCATTGCGGTGGCCAACCCTTGACTACCAACGAATTGACCCAAAACATTGCCATGGATGCCACTCTCTCCGTGGCTGTGGGCGGCATAGCGCCGGCCATGCTACCCAAGGGCAGCGCCCCTTGAATTTATTCGTTCAGGTCAATTTTTTCATGTGTGGCGATGCGCTCTAGTGCCTGTTCAAACAATGCCCTCGCAGAACCAGATACCGCCGTCAAATAACTGTGTAAACGCGCATCCTCTGTGCTTCTGCTCAGGCAATCTTGGCTGTAGGCTTCAAAACTGTTGAGCATCACAATCAAGTCAGCCACATGGCGGGGACATTCACACAACACATTGGTTGAAATATTGGCCATGCGTTGCAACACACGGTCACTGTATTTGCGTGGCGGAATAATGCCCGTGCTGTGGATGGCAGGCAAACTCCAACTGTTGTCCACATACGCAATAGATTGGATGATGTCACTCAATTCCACGTCAGTCACGGGCTCCCGCCTGGCAATCACACCCGCAGAATGCAAGTACTGAAGCACTGCCACTGTGGCGAAATGGTAGACCAAGACACACCGCCTGACGCCAAGTTGCTGTCGCAGACGCTGTAAATCTTGTTGCACAGACACCTGCACCGAGCCCATTTGCACCAGCAAAATATCGGGGGTACCTTTGACTGGTGCGGCCAAGGCTTGTTTGATGTCGGCAAACATATGGTCCACTTTGAGCGTGGTTTGCGGGCCGAATACTTGTGCAAACTTGTCTGTTTCAATGCGGCTTGCCAAAGGAAAACCCACCACTGCCAACGATATGGAAGACGGTATGGATGTGGTGTCGTTTTGCAAGGATTTGGCCGCGCGATGGTCATTCAACATAGACTGCAACTGAGGTACCCCGAAAGAACCCATGGTGCTGATCGCATGTCCGTGTTGGGTCAAAGTCTTCAACAAAGTCAACTTCAAGACGTCATGGTCGCTGTAGAGCCGCTGTCCGCCCTCTGTCTTGGGCGGAGCGACCACGCCATACCGACGCTCCCATACCCTCAGGGTAGCCACAGGTACCCCGCACAAGTTGGCGACTGCGCCAATGCGGTGGGTGGGAACAAAGGCCGGGTCAGCAGATGTGGTGGTTTGCATAGGAAGTAGGTTGAATAGGTTTTGTAGAGTTATTATACAGAAATACCTGACTAAAACCTGATTTTTTTCCGAACAACAAACCAACCTCTATATTATTCAGTACAGACATATTTGATTCACATCAAAAGTGCGATCACAACCGGGAGAAATGCATGTTTTCCAGCCTGACCAGAAACGCAGTGAACACAGTGTTGTTGGTGTGTAAAAACCAGCAAAACGGCCCAGTTACCACGCTGTCGATCAGCAAGCGATTGGGTTTGTCGATTTCCTACCTTGAAGCCTTGCTGTCCAAGTTGAAGAAATCTGGGTTTGTGGTTTCATACCGTGGCCCAGGTGGCGGATATTGCTCCAACGGCAAGCCGTCCGAACTCAAACTGATAGACATTGTGCGTGCCTTCGATTTTGATGACACCTCGAAGAACAGCGCAAAACTCAAGCCCCAAGAGTTCGACAAAGATTTGATCAAATGGATGATGCAGGAGTTTTTAGAAAGCCATCTGCAACACATGAATTTGGAAGATGTCATGGCCCAAATGCCCGATGAGATTTGGGGCGCTGAACCGCAGAGATCTAGCCCTGCAGAACCCCGCAGATTCAAACCCTTGCAAATCCACCGGCTTCCCAGTGGCCCCAACTCGGTCTTCAATTTGGCCACCAGCATGGCGGCCTGACAGCCCAACTCGGGAGTGCGATAGAGTACCGGCTGTTTTCCTCAACAGCCCTACCTATGACATCTTCTCAACAACCTTCTTTGTCTTCCAGCGGAAGGCAACTCATAGAAGCCTTTATGGGCCACAGCTGGGTTCAGCGCATCCTGGTTTTTCTCATACTGATTAACGCGGCCATTTTGGGTTTAGAAACGAGCCAAAGTGTGATGTCCGTGTGGGGTGAACAGCTACGCCTACTGGACCACATCATACTTGGCATATTTATCGTTGAGATAGTATTACTGATATACGCCCGCCGGCTCAAGTATTTCTCTGACCCATGGTGTGTCTTTGACTTTGTAGTAGTGGGTATCGCATTGATTCCAGCAACAGGAACTTTGTCTGTGCTGCGTGCGCTGCGGGTGCTACGGGTACTACGCCTCATCAACAAGGTCGAGAGCATGCGAAAAGTGGTGAGTGGCTTGCTTGCTTCACTGCCTGGCTTGGGCTCAGTCTTTGGGTTGATCATGATCATTTTCTATGTTGCATCAGTGATTGCGACCAATCTATTTCAGCGTGATTTCCCTCAATGGTTTGGTAGTTTGGGAGAAAGCGCATACACCCTGTTCCAAATCATGACCCTTGAAGGCTGGTCCCAGGAAATCGCCAGACCCATCATGGAGGTTTTTCCTTATGCGTGGGTATTCTTTATTTCTTTTATTCTGATCGCCACTTTTGTGATTTTCAATTTATTCATTGCTGTCATTGTCGACTCCATCACGACAGACAAAGAGCAAAGCGACAAAGATCACAAGCAATTCGACGCTATTCAAGTGGAATTGCACACTGTATTGCGTGAACTCAAAGAAGTCCGAAATATGTTGGAAAAGCGCTAGGGCATGAGAACCACCCCATGCTTTTCTTCAGCCACGGCAACAGGACTTTTCGCGAACGGCCCACCTATGCCAGAGCTGCCGCCATTTATACGACGGTTGATTGGCACTCGCATCAAACAATTGACGGGTTCGACCAGTTCACCTGACGCATTCGATCATCCTGCGGGCGATCCTGGTTTGCTTGGTCCGGATGCAGTGGCTTGGCGGGTTCATGCCCATTTTGTAGGCATGATGGTGGGTGGGCTGTCTTCGCTGATGTTGCAAGCACTGCACCCGCGAGCACTGGCAGCGGTTTGGGACCATTCCAATTTCAGACACAACCTCAAAGGCAGATTGGGTCGTACCGCCTATTTCGTGGCCGTCACCACGTACGGCGCCACGGCCGACGCCTTGGCTGCCATTGAACGCGTCAACCGTATCCATGCGCAAGTCAAAGGCCATATGCCAGATGGCAGCCCCTATGTTGCCAACGAACCCGAGCTATTGCGTTGGGTGCATTTGGGTGAAGTCACCAGTTTTTTGAATGGCTACCAATGGCTGGCGAACCAACCACTCCATCGCTTGGAAGAAAACACTTACACCCAAGAGATGGCATCCATCGGACAACGCTTGGGAGCACACGCTTTACCCACCGACGCGATTTCCAGCCATCACGCTTTGGAGCAATTTCAACCCGAACTGCGTTTCGACGACAGAACCCAAGAGATTTTGCGCGTGATTGAAAACTACCCTGTCGACCTTTGGGACATGCCGTTCATGAAACTGGTGATACAAGCCAGCTTTCACATATTGCCAGAATGGGCACTTTCTATGCTGGGCAAACCCAAGGCCAGCGAATGCGAAAAACAAGTGGTACGGCTTGCTTTGCGGTTGGCATCCTCTCCCGTGCAAGCGGCGTTGGACAAAGATGGTGTTGCGGCCCACGCCAAGCGCCGTGTTCATGCTTGAGCAAGAAACACAAACCACGGACCATGGTCAATTCAGCGGATGGCCACACAGATCAGGCCGATTGCATCCATACCTGATGGCAAGTCGGGCATTTGATTTCCATGCGTTTGTAAACATCAATGCGGCACTTTTGCCCACACGAAGGGCAACTGACGATGGCTTTGCCGTTACCTATGTGCGGCCTTTCCAATTCTGAGTCTGTCAGCGAGATTGGCACGCGCAAGTCATACATTTGACTGGCTTTGAAACTGACTTGGTAGGCCGGGCGGGGCAAATCCACGCGGGCAAAATCACCAGCCTGAACCGTGAGCGGAAAAAGTTTGTCGCCAATGTGGTTTTCCGCTGCATACCAACGCCTTGAATTGGGTGGTTTGAGCAATTGCAAAACAACTGGGTCGACAGTCTCACGACTGGACTCATCCACCAAAAAACGAACGGCATCCAGCTGTTGCCGGACCTCATGTTCGGATGTGCTTTTGTGGGTGTAATAGTAATAACCGAAATACACGCAGGCTTTCAAGTCATGGCCAAATGAATACCACTTGAGCACCAAAATACGCAGCGCATCAATGAATTTTGCCAAATCGGCGTTCACACCGACCACGCGGTCATTGACCATGGCTACCATCAATAAATTGAGAGAACTGGTCAGCCCCGTACTTTGTCGAATGCCCTGAGGTTGATTGAACATGTTTTTTTGTTCAATGCTGTGGTGTGCCAGGGACAACGCGCGAAAATATTCAGGCAGTGCAGCACTGACATTGGGCAACCACTTGAAGAAAGCTTCTTTGTCGCGGGTTGTCGATCGATACTTTTCAAACGGGTATTCCATGTGGCCCACCTAGCTTGCTTTTAATTTTTCGATGATCAAATTTTTCAACTCAGTGAAGCTGTACCTGATTTCTTTGCCACTAAGTTTGTGCACGTAATGATTGGTCCAACCGTGCTGAATCGTCAAGGTATTGCCAAACAGCTCCTCGTACAAATGCATCATTTGAAATTCGTCAATCCTGTTGCTTGCCAGGTGTGACAACATAGTGTCGTGCTGGCCGGAAGGCTTGGCAGGCGGAGGTTGCGGCGCAGGCGAGGGTTGCTGCAACGGCTCTTCAAGTTTTGGACGCTTGTCAGTGAATTTTTTCCAAGCCGCGTCAAATTCCTTACGCTTGCGAGCATTGCCCAGCATATCGTGCGCTTGGTTGAGCTCCGCCATGATTTCGGTATAGAGCAATTTCTTTTCGGGATGCCGATCTGGGTGGTATTTTTGCGCCAGTGCTTTGTAGGCGGCTTTGATCACCTCATTTTCAGCGGTGTGGAGCAAGCCCAGAACTTGGTACAAATCCTTCATGGTTCAACCAGCAAACGCGTGAAAGTTGATGGATTTGACCCGGGCCTTCTCAAAATAAGCCTTCCAAAAATCTAACAGCAACGGATTCAGGGTGCGTGGGTTGCTGTTGACCAAATGGACTTCGACATTCACTTGCGAAAAATCCACAAACAATTTGGTGGCCGCATAACTGCTTGCATAGGCTTCAAACGACATGGGTTGACCATACATGGTCAAAGACTTGCTGTTTTGCAGCATGTCGGAAAGCACATACAAGCGCACTTCACCGTTGATTTTTTGTTTTTGTATGGAATTGAGATTGACCAATTGCAGCATTTCCAAAATAGGCGACTCCTTGGCAGACGGCACATTCACCATACCCTCTGTGACGGACAACATGGGCTCAATAAAGTGCTTCGTGTATTGCTGCTTGAGTGCTTTGAGATTGGCTGTCAATTCACTTTTCTCTTGACCATCACCGGGATTGCAGAGTTCAAAAAGTGGTTTGGTATTGGCTTGGAAATCATCACCCAGTACATAAACCGACAACAGCTGACCCGGCGGCGTGGAGTCAACCAGGTTTTTGATGAAAATATCCAACGATGCTTTTTGTGCCAGATTGAACGGGTCTGTTCGGTCAATCAACACCACGCGTTGACCGCTTGGGCCTTGCGCAGGACACAACGTCACGGGGTCGAGGCCCGGTTTGCGTTGCAAATTCCACCAAACTGCAGTGGCGGTACCGGCGATCACCAAAGAAAAAAAGAACACACTGGCCAGTATGTTGATTCGGGTTTTGCGTTTTTGTAATTTGGTTTGTCGGGCCATGGCAACAATAGGCTCAGTGGTATTTCAAATGGTTCAAGCGCGAAATCGATTGCTCATACAAGGCATACACTTTTTCACGCTGCGCATTCACGTTGCTTTCGTAGGTTTTGATGTCTTGCTCTAAGGCTTCAAGCAAGGCGTTTTCTTTGGCGTGGTCTACACGCGGTAAGCTGACCGAACTGAGAGAGGGCAAGCTGTCAAAGTAACTCGGTCGCAAACCATCTTCTCGGGCGATTTCATTTTCGATGCGAAATTTGCGAATCACAGCGTAAAGCACCACCTCGGTTTGGCTAAGTTTGTCGGCACACTCACGCAACAACGCCTCTTTTTCGAGCAAGAGTTTTTTCAAGCCGGCAGACAAATCGTGCAAAGTCTTGAAACCTTGGTTAATCCGGTCGAGTTTTTCTTGTTTGAGCTCTTCCAGCTCTTCTTTGACTTCGTCGAATTCAGCGTCAAATTCGTCGCGCGTGAGGTGGCAGCGGCGCACCATGGCGCCGTAACCCGGGTAAATATCGTCTATGCTCAATCCATCAAACAGGGCAGCAATGGCGAAACCCAAAGAAATAGCCACCAAAAACCAAGACACCAAATCATTCAATCCTAAGAAGTGCGTTTGCATGGCCTCCCAAGCTTGCTGCGTCGGATTGGTTGCCCCGGCCATCAACTGTTCTCGGATGTGACCGATAGACATGGCCACCATCAACATGAAACCTGCCGCAAACAAGACAGATACAGCGCCAAACAATTTACCTGCAACCGGCTTACTCACGATCCACGGCACTGCAAATCTGCCCAAGAAAAAACAACCCAATACATTGATGCCGGCGAGTAATGCGGCATACACAAAACCACCTATCAAGCCAGAGCTCAAACCTTCGGCAAAAAAATTGGCATTCAATACGCCTTCAATGCCCACCAAAAACACCAATACCGAATAGCGCAGCATCAAACCTGAAGATGATGGATAGTTGGCCTCGCGCTCCAAACCATGCTTCTTTTTAAAAAGTTCCAATTCTTTGAACCTGACCATGGCGTTGTATGCCAGTTTTTTGAGCCAATCACCCTGCTCGTCCATGAGTTTGCGAGTTTGCCGTTCAAACTCCGCGTTCAAAGCATCCGATTGCAATGCTTTGTATGTGAGCTCAATGCCCACCACTTTCGACTGAATCTCTTCGGATTGGCGGGCGTGATCGCGTTGAATTTCTTCACGCATCAGGTTCAAATGCTCAACCACTTCGGTTTCTTTTTGCGTGGGTTTTTTTTCGTGAAAGGACGGCAAGCCAAGAGCGGCTAACCGTTTAGCTTCTTTAACAATCTGAAATTTTTCAACAATCGAATCGATTTCCAAAGACAAATTCTCTGGCCGCGCAGCTTGCTTGGAAAACAGTCTTCTAAACCACGCCATGACCCGCATGCCTGTAACCTCAACTCATACATGTCACTGAAAAAAATTCGAACAAGACCCAAGGCCTGATTCAACGCACTTTAAATATTTATTCTTTTTCATTCTACTGATTTTGAATTTTTATTCGCTGCAAAATTCAATTCAAAAGTACACATGCCACAGGCCGCAGACCGCACTATAGGGGTGCTTTACAACACATTTTGGTGCATCGGCAAACGATAAGGCCCAGAAGACAGGCACAAAGCTGCAGGAAAGTCCGGCATGAAGCATGCTAATAGCCATCACACACAAGTCAAAACTGGATGGCGATGGGCAATCACATATTCAATGAAATGAGCGATGAAAGTGGCTTTGCCAGGCCACATTACGAAACCTTTGACCAATGGTTGAAGGGTATTTCTCGCGAAACCGTACAAGTCAAGCAAACCGAAGCTGATTTGATTTTCAGGCGCACCGGCATCACATTTTCTTTGAACGGGGATGAAGGCGGTACCGAACGATTGATACCCTCAGACCTCATACCGCGGATCATCCATGGCAAAGAATGGGCCCATCTTGAAAAAGGCTTGGTGCAACGGGTTAAAGCCATCAATATGTTTTTGCACGACGTCTACCACCAACAAAACATTCTCAAAGCTGGACTGATTCCCACGGAGCACGTTCTGGCCAATGCGCAGTTCATGCCCATGATGCTGGGCTTGGATTTGCCGCATCACATTTATGCGCATATTGCAGGTGTCGATATTGTTCGCCACTCAGACGGTGATTTTTATGTGCTCGAAGACAACTTGCGCGTCCCCTCAGGCGTGTCTTATATGTTGAGCAACCGTTTGCTGATGATGCGGTTGTTTCCCGACTTGTTCAGGCGTTATGCAGTACGCCCCGTGGAACATTACCCCGCGTTGCTGTTGCAAACCCTGCGTTCTGCCAGTTGGGTTGACCAACCCACCGTGGTGCTGCACACCCCGGGGCGATTTAACAGCGCGTATTTTGAACACGCATTTTTGGCCAAACAAATGGGCATTGAACTGGTGGAAGGCTCGGACCTGTTCGTGCGCCAAGGCCATGTGTACATGCAAACCACCGAAGGGCCACAACAAGTCGATGTGATTTACCGACGTGTCGACGATGTGTACATGGACCCACTGAGCTTTGAGCCTGACTCGCTGATTGGCGTGCCTGGCTTGGCCTCTGTGTATCGACAAGGCAACGTAGTCATTTCGAACGCGCTTGGCACGGGTGTGGCGGACGATAAATCGATATACCCCTATGTGCCTGACATGATTCGTTTTTACCTGGATGAAACACCCATTTTGAACAATGTCCAAACGTGGCAATGCCGTAAGCCCGATGAACTTTCTTATGTGCTGGCCCATTTGTCACAACTGGTGGTCAAAGAGGTGCATGGAGCAGGCGGATACGGCATGTTGGTGGGCCCGACGGCCAGTAAAGCAGAAATCGAGAGTTTTGCGAAACGTCTCAAAGCACATCCAGACAATTACATTGCACAACCCACACTCAGTTTGTCGGCATGCCCTGTCTTTGTGGACCAAGGCATTGCACCCAGACACATCGATTTGCGCCCGTTTGTGTTGATGGGCAAGGACACCCGCATCGTCCCAGGCGGTTTGACCCGCGTGGCATTGCGCGAAGGTTCTTTGGTGGTGAATTCATCGCAAGGGGGCGGCACCAAAGACACCTGGGTGTTGGAAGACGAGGAATTGCTCTGATGCTGTCGCGTGTGGCTGCGCAACTTTATTGGCTGTCACGCTACTTGGAGCGGGCAGAAAACATGGCGCGTATTTTGGAAGTGGGACAGTCATTGGCCCTGCTTTCTTCTTCCGACAACAGCCGTGCCGCGCCCGACACGGTGAGCGAACCCCTGGTGATCACAGATACTTTGGCCGCTTTTGAAGCCACGGGTCGAGCGACGCGATCAGACCAAGTCGCACAATTTTTGGCATGGGACACAGACCACCCCTCCTCCATCTTCAACTGCATTCAGTCGTGCCGTGAAAACGCGCGGTCGGTGCGAGGCGCCATGACCGTTGAAATGTGGGAATGCATCAACGACACTTGGCTGGAATTGTTGGCCCGAAAAAAGAAAAATAAACAGCCTGACCACCCCGTTGATTCCGGGTTTTTTGAATGGATCAAACAACGCTCACATTTGTTCCGGGGCGTGACATTCGCCACCATACAGCGCGACCAACCCTATCACTTCATTCGCTTGGGCACGTATTTGGAACGTGCTGACAACACCGCCCGCATCTTGAGTGTGAAGACGCAGGTAGAGCAAGCTGAAAGCAATGATCTGGTCGATGACTATTACCGTTTGGGTGCAGTGCTTCGCTCTGTGAGTGCATTGGAGGCTTACCGAGATACCTACCGCGATGCGATTGATGCGGACCGGGTGTCTGAACTGCTGATCTTCAACGCCCGAGTGCCTCGTTCATTGCATTTTTGTATCGACGAGACCACCTACATCTTGAACCAATTGCCACAACAAACAGGCCGCGAAGCGCGAAAGCGCTGTGCCAATTTGCTGACCCATTTGAAATTCGGCAGCCTGAGAGAAGTGTATGAAAGTGGCTTAGATAATTACCTAGAGATGTTCGTGAAAGAAAACATTGCACTGGCTGAATCGGTGCAAACCGACTACTTGGAATCCATTGCATGAAGTTGCATGTTTTTCACGAAACCAGCTATGGCTATGACCAGCTGATTCGCCGCAGCATCCAAATGTTGCGCATGACACCACCGAAAACACAACGTCAACACATCTTGCATTGGCAACTCGATTTGCCGGGCAAAGCCACCGCTTGGACGGATGCATTTGGCAACCCATGCCATTGCCTCGTGTTAGAAAACCCCACACAAGACATAGTGTTGCGCGCTCGCGGTACGGTTGAATTGAACAGCGCCGACCAAGGGGAACCCGAAGGGTCGGTGCCACACACGGTTTTCTTGCGAACCACCAAACTCACCAGCGCAGACACGGCGATTGCCGACTTTATTGAGCCGTTCAGAGCCACTGTGAAATCACGCCCTTACATGGGTTTGCACGACGTCATGCTGGCATTGCTCGAGCGCATGCCGTATGAAACAGGTATCACCCACGTGGGAGACTCAGCCAGTCAATCATTTGCCAAAGGCAAAGGTGTGTGTCAAGACCATACGCATGTGTTTTTGGCTTGCGCCAGATACCTTGGCTTGCCAGCGCGTTATGTCAGCGGCTATTTGCATTCTGCGCACAATGAACAAGTGGCCAGTCACGCTTGGGCCGAAGCCTGGGTTGGCAACCGATGGATAGGTTATGACGTGAGCAATTCCACAGATGCGGATCAAGGTCATATTCGATTGGCACATGGCTTGGACTATGAAGACGCCAGTCCGGTACGTGGCGTGCGCATTGGCGGCGGATCAGAAACCATGCACAGCTATGCAAAAGTAGAATCCGTCGATGATTCACAGCAATAGAGCGCAAACATGACTTACTGTGTGGGTATGGTTCTCAATGAAGGACTGGTTTTTGCCTCAGACTCGCGCACCAATGCTGGTGTTGACCATGTGTCTACATTTTGCAAAATGACCGTGATGGAGTCGCCCGGTGAAGGGGTGATCGTCATGCTCAACAGCGGAAACCTGGCCACCACGCAACAAGTGGTCAGCCGTATCAAACAACATGCCACAGACAGCGGTCAACCCTTGACCTCGCACAGTTCCATGTTCGGTGTGGCGGAATTGCTGGGGCGGGAATTGCGCAAGACCATTGCCACCACGCGCAATGAATCCCCCGAGCAAAGCGATGTCGATTTTTCAGCCACGTTTTTGGTTGGCGGGCAACTCCAGGGCGAAGCTCCTCGACTGTTCATGGTCTATCCGCAGGGAAATTTCATCGAATCCACGGCAGACACCCCTTTTTTCCAAATCGGCGAAAGCAAATACGGCAAGCCCATATTGGACCGCGTGATTCAACCTGCCATCAGCATGTCGCAAGCGATCAAATGTGCGCTGGTGTCGTTTGACTCGACCATCAAAAGCAATTTGTCGGTCGGCTTACCCATCGATCTGGCCATGGTCAAAAGCGGCGACTTGCGTGTAACCAAGCGTCATCGCATCGATGCAGATGACGCCTATTTCCGTGATTTACGCTCTGGTTGGAGCCAAGGTTTGCGACAAGTGTTTGGGCAATTGCCAGACCCGCATTGGTTGGCTTAAGCAGCCAAGCCGCCAGATTCGATTTCCAACAACATCTGCGACAGCATGCGCTTTTGCTTGTCGTCTGAGGACTGTTCCAGCGCATCGTTCAGCACCTCGCGGATATCAGCAGCTTCA
>SXWY01000149.1 GCA_005789825.1 Burkholderiales bacterium
AAAAAACATCCCCGCACAGACGGTCTGACGAAGAGTACTGAGGATCCGTACAACGAGCTGCAATGTTTTTGCAAAGTTCGATGGGAACCGAGTAACCAGTCTTTATAGAGCGGATGCTTCTCAACCTCATTAAGCGGGTGCTGCTGGTCCCGAACGATGAAACAGCTGTTTCATGAAGTGTTGCAATGACAAAAGTGTGTCATCGGGCCGTCTGTGCGGGGATGTTTTTTGCAAGCGAAAGCGCAGCAAAAAAGCATACCGGCGCGGACGGCCTAGCCAATACCCCAAACATCGCCAACTACCTAAACCTTGCCCACTGCCTAAACCTTACTGGCAAGCAAAACATTGCACACCCCCAAAACCAAACGCATCTGCCAGAGAACAAACTATTCCAGCGCCTGATACACCAACTGCTTGACCATGCGACGGTAATACTGGCGCTGAGGCCCAGGCGTTTGCGCCATCAATAAACCGATCAACTGCTCCTTGGGATCAATCCAAAAGAACGTGCCACCCGCACCTGCCCATGCGTAGTCGCCTTCAGAACCCGGCACACTCGCCATGCCCTGCGATTGCCTGACCATGAAGCCCAAACCAAACGTATAGCCTTGAACACCCATCAGCAACTCACCGGGTTGCAAAGGCGTGGCCATCTTGGGCCCCAGATGGTCAGAGGTCATCAACGCCACCGTGGTTCGACTCAAATAACGCTTGCCGTCCAGCGTTCCACCATTGAGCAGCATTTGACAAAAGCGCACATAGTCATCCGCTGTGGTGGCCAAGCCTGCGCCACCCGAGTCATTGCCCTGCGGCTGGGTGATGTCCAACATCGGGGGAAAGGGTTTGTTGGTGAGGGGGTCTATCGCCAAAGGCTCTGCAATCCGGTGTGCTTTGCTGGCCGGCACCACAAACGAGGTGTCTTTCATGCCCAGCGGTTTGATCAAGCGCTCTTCCAACATCACGCCCAGCGGTTTTTTGCCCACCGCTTCGAGCACACGGCCCAGCATATCGGTGGACAAACTGTATTCCCAGGTGCTGCCGGGTTGCCACTGCAAGGGCGCTTTGGCAAAAGCCTCGACTTGCTGTTTGGGCGTCAATGTGATCCATTTGGCACCAGTGTCGGTGGAGAACAAGCCGGCATCGATATAGGCTTGTTTCATGGCGGCAGAGCGCGTGAATTCTGCGTAAGTCAGCCCGGAGGTGTGGCGCAGCAAATCGTGCACGGTGGTGCCGCGCACCGCAGGTACGGTGGCCGTGCTGTTGTCAAACGGGTTGGCCAGCACGGTTTGTTTGGCAAGCGCAGGCAAAAACTTGGCGACAGGGTCGGCCAACTGCAGCTGACCCTCTTCCACCATCATCATCGCCAGCACGGACACCATGGGCTTGGTCATCGAGTAAGCGCGAAAAATCGCATCGTGTTTGACGCCGATGTTGTCGCTGAACACCACCGCGCCTTTGCGCAGCACCATGACCACTGCACCGGGCATTTGCTGGTTGTCGATTTCTTTTTGAATGACTGGGCGAATCCGTTTCAGGCGCTCTGCCGACAAGCCCACAGAGGCGGGGGACGCGGTGGGCAATTCCGCCAATGCAGGTGGCAGGCTGGTCAAAGCCAGCAAAAGCAAAACAAGCCCGTGTCGGCGGCTTGGCAATGAGATAGTCATGGGAAACCTTTACAAGTATCAGCGGGCTTGGGTGGCTTGGCGCAACACTGCCGCATAGCCGGGGGAAATTTCCATCTGGGGTGCGAGTCCGCGCTGCACCAATAAACGGTGAGCGGCAGGCAATTTCCAGCATGGAACAAATGCATACAAATGGTGTTCGAGATGGTAGTTGACCCAATAGGGCGCAACGAATAAACGCTCCAGTATGTTGGCAAAAGTGGTGCGGGTATTGCGCAATCGGTCGTTTCTGTCGCCGGTTACCGCATGCTCGGCGATGTTGCGCACGCGGCTAAAGAGTTGAAACCATGTGAGCAGTGGCAACACCCACATCCACACAAACAGCAGCGGTTGGTCCAGCCACCACAACACCCCAAACAAACCGAGGTTGGTCCACAAGAACGCGCGTTCATGGCGCAACAAACGAGACAGTCGTTGCCACAGTGTGCCGTCTTCGCCCAAGCCTGAGCGAATCTGGGCCACGCGCTGTTTGATACCTGTTTGGCCGCTGAGGTCACGCCAAACTTTGCGGCGCAGTCCAGCCGGGGAAATGGGGAACGGGGCAGACAGCACCAAGTCCGGGTCGTTGTCTTGCTGGGTGTGGCGATGGTGTGTCAAGTGATAGGGACGGTAGTCGTACATGTGCGAGCCCACCGCGCCACCTGCAAGCCAATGTCCGACGTTATCGTTCCAAGCGGGATGACGCATCAGCACACGGTGCGCCGCATCGTGCATCAATATGCTCAGGCCCAGTTGCCGCCCGCCGATCAAAGCGCTGCACACCAAAAAAGTGAAGGGATTGGGCCAAGCGGCAAACACGGCCATGCAAACAGCCACCATGGCCCATGCGTGTAACACCAACCCCAGGCCCCATAAGTTTGAGCGTTGCCGCAACTGTTGGTCCTCTTGTGCGGTCAATGCGCAGTCTTCGCGGCGTTCCACATCATCGTGAAGCAGGGGGTCAACCGGGGTGGGTGTCGGGTTCATGGAAGCGTTTTGTAAACAGCGAGTCAAAAACCGGCGCTGAGTTGGCCCATGCGTTGGGCGATGGCTTGGAACTGTTGCACGGTTTCTTCGATGATGGTTTGCACCGTTTTCACCTCGTGTATCAGACCTGCGGATTGACCGGCAAGGGCCGGGGCGGCATTCATGTCACCCCCGAAATATACCTGCTGAATGCCCGCAAACGCCGTGGGTTCCATCAGCCCAGCTTCATGGATACGGGCGGTGAAATCGGCTTTCAAAGCGCGAATACAAGGCGACGATTTGGTGTTGAGCATATAGGTGCCCGTGGCGGCCGCCTCCACGATGGCTTGCTTGTAGTTGGGATGCACCGGGCTTTCTGCGCTGGCCACAAAACGTGTGCCCATTTGCACGGCTTCGGCACCGAGCGCAAAGGCCGCCGCCATGCCACGCCCATCAACGATGCCGCCAGCCGCGACCATCGGAATATCGGTTTTCTCGCGGATGGCTTGCAGCAACACCAAGGTGCTGACTTCTTCGGGATTTTTAAAGCCGCCGCCTTCAGCACCTTCGACCACCAAACCGTCCACGCCTGCGTCTACACATTTGAGGGCGGCGTCCAGCGTAGGTACCGCGTGGTAGACCGTGATGCCCGCGGCTTTGAGCGGCGCCATGAACTTGGCAGGACTGCCGGCCGAGGTGGTGACAAAGCGGATGCCGCTTTCGCACACATAGCGCAGCATGGCCTCGTCTTTCAAAAAGCGAATGGGTAAATTCACGCCGAACGGTAAGCCACTGTCCAGCATGGTTTGGATTTCGCGTTGGCAGTTGGCCGTTTCACCCGAGGAAGTTTCGATGATGCCCAGCCCACCGGCACGCGAAACAGCGCTGGCGAGTGGGCTGCGAGCGATCCAACCCATGGGCGCTTGGATGATGGGAAAGCGTGCCCCGGTATGTGCCAGAACGCGGTTCATGAATGGGCGCCTGTGGTGGTGTCGGCATGCTCGACTCGGCCGTCGGCATGCTTGGCAAACCGCCCGGCATCTCGCGGGTGCACCGGGTCGCCAGAGGCCCAAGGCCAGCCGCCAAATTCGGTGCGCCGGTAATCGGCAAACGCCTGGTGAATTTCGGCTTGCGTGTTCATCACGAACGGGCCGTATTGCGCCACGGGTTCGCCGATCGGACGCGCTTGCAGCAACAACAATTCGGTCTCTTGGTCGCCGTTTTGCAGCACACAGTCCATGTGTGCATTCAGGCGGGCGACGTGTCGGTTGGCCAAAGCATGGCCTTCAATACCCAGACCTTGCCCGGCAAACACATACAACTGTCGTTGTGTTTGAGCGTGTTGTGCGCGTGGCAATGTCCAGCATGCACCAGCTTGCATGCGTACCGTGAATATGGCGAGGTCCGAGTCTGGTTGGCTGGCCCACGAATCAGGAGGTGGCGGCAAACCTTTGGCATCCCCCAGCGCTCCTGCCACCACCACCACATCGGTGCGTAAACCTTGCGCGTCGGTGTGCTGCACTTTTTGTATCTGTTCATTCCACAGCATGGTGAAGTGGGGCTCAGCCATCTTGCGGCTGGCAGGCAGGTTCAGCCAAATTTGAAACAGCTCGCAGGGGTTGGGCGCGTTGGTCTGGCGCAGCGGAAACATTTCGCAGTGGACGATGCCTTTGCCAGCCGTCAGCCATTGCACATCACCCGGGCCAAACCGCGCGGTGGCACCCAATGAATCGGAATGGTCGATATGCCCTTGGCGAACGATGGTCACGGTTTCAAACCCCCGGTGAGGGTGTGACGGAAAGCCCGGAATGGTTTGCCCGTGGTACATGCTCCAACCGTCTTTGTTGGAGAAATCGCTGCCGATTTGTCTGCCGGCCAAAGAAGCCACGGGGCCCATCTGCGCATCGCCTTGGGGGTAGTGGTCCACATGGTGCACACAAAACAAAAAAGGGTCGATGGTTTGCCAAGGAAAGGACAGTGGGGCAGCTTGGAGGATGGGGTTGTTTTTCATGGTGTCCTGAGGTTATCAGACCTTGAATCGTTGTGTTAAATACACAAAATCAACAAAATTGTAATAATATTTAACTAATTAAACAAAATAAATTACAAAATATAGTTAATAATATACCGGTATCGATTTTTTTTGACTATTTTGATACTCATTTCAAACAAACAAAAAGGGAAAGCCATTGGAAACCATCGAACAACACCCAACCGATTGGTGGAGCTTGGTCATCAGCTTGGCGGAATTGCACCAGTGGGAGCTGGAAAACCATCCTCTGCTGGAGACGCTGACGGGCAGGCACCTGTACTACCGCCTGGCACAGGAGTCGGTCAACAACGAATATGTGCCCAAGCGGGCACTCAAAGATGTGTTTGGCGGCATGCATTTCACCGAAAAAGCGCTGCGCACCCGCATGCGCCATATGGAGCGCCAAGGTTTGATCGAGGCGGTGACCCGGCAAGACGATGCCAGATCCAAGCTGCTGATACCGACAGAAAAATTCAATGCGCTCATGACCCAGCATGCAGAGCAGGTCAAAAAAATTTTCGACAAGCATTTTTTGCTGATTGAAAAGTAAACCGCCATTCGCTGTTCGCCCGCATTAGCCAAAGGTATGTTCATGCAAGAAAAATATTCGCTCAAAGTCATTCAAAACGGTCAGACCCAAACTGCCCACGTGGTCCGTTCTGGGGCGGGTGCCCAAGGCCAAGCCTTGGTGCTGACAGCAGAGCAAGCCGCGCGCTACCAATTGATCAATATGGTCACCCTGAGTTCACCCGCCAAGTTGCTGCTGAAAAAAAAGGGACATGACTTGCACCTGGCTTTGCCGGGCAGTGATGTGGACATGCCCGACATCGTCATCAAAGATTACTACGCCGTGGATGGCAACCGGTTGCAAGGGCTGGCCCAAAACGGGGAGTGGATGGTTTATGACACGGCCACGTTGTTGGCCTCACCAGCCCAGCTTTTGTCCAAAGAGACCGACCGCAAAACCGACGACCACAGCACCGCCGTGGCATTGGCCAATCCGCCGGTGGCCTTGCTCACCAGCTTTGACAGTCCCATGGGTTTGGCGGGCATTGGCGCGGGGGTGGCCGTCGTGGGGGCTTCCGGCGGCGGTGAGGACGGTGGCAGCAGTCCCAGTGACCAAAGCCCAGGCAGTTTCGAGGTGTTCAACAATTACGCCAAGGCGGACACCACCGGCAAAGTCACCGCGCCCACCAAGGCCAACTATGTGGCGGTTGGTGTGACATTACCCAGCTTGGGCAACGATGTCAAAGAAGCCGATGTGTTGGACGCCTTGAACCGTGTGGTGAACCGACAAGACAAAACCCAAGTGGTCACGCAAACCCAGTTGCAAGCGCTGGCTGACGCGCTGAAAAGCAGTTACTCGGTGATTTTGGCCAAAGCCAACGGAGCCACCGCTGAAGATACTTCCGCCCGCTTGCCCACCGTCTCCGATTACGCGAATGTGGGTGTCACGCTGGGCACCGTGGGCAAACCTGTGGAGCTGATGAACAGCGTGCTGGTCGAACTCAGCACCACCCAAGTCGACAGCCCCACCAAGCTCAACAACATCGCCACGGCATGCGACAACCTCATGAAGTTGGCGGCTGGCACCACCGGGGCGAGTGTGACCCCTGCCGATTTGCTGGCGCTGGGTTTGAAGATCAACAACCAAAACGCAGGCATCACCAGCATCCAAGCCAAAGCCTTCAGCGACAACTTGGCCAATTTGCACACCAGTTTGGGCAAGTCCGGTGATGTGAAAAACGGGGATGCGGTGGACACGCAATCTGAAGTGCAGGCGTTGTTCAGTTTGCAAGCCATGCGTTCTTTCAATGACGATGCGGCTGCACTGGACAAAAAAACACAACCAGCGCCCGGCTTGTCGGACTACACCAATATAGGTGTCAAGGCTCATAAAAATTTAACCGATACCAGTGATGCCTCGCGGGTGAATATCGACAGCCTGACCTTTGCCTCAGGGGTCAATTGGCAAACCACCTTGAATTCGGCTTTGGATACTCAGGTGGCGGGCACGGCGTTGACCAAAACCGTGTTGCAAACCATGGTGGATGCATACTACAAAATTTTGCGCGAAGCGGGTTCCACCACCACCGATACCGGTGTTTATCTGAACGAAGCAGCCCACAATCCGCTGGCCGACGACTACAAAGCGATAGGCATCACCCAGTCCGATGCCAACAAATCTGCCTTGGTGACTGGCAAAGCACTTGACCTGCTCAACGATGCTGTGGGCCGATCGGTGGCGACCAAAGTGGACACCGTGGCTGAATTGCAAGCGTTAGAAAAAGCTGCGGAGAACGTGATGGCGGTGGGTGCGGGTTCGGGCGACGGAAATGCCTCCGCAGGTATCAGTTACAGCAGCGACAACGCCAACGCCGAATGGTTACAAGGTTTTCAGGCGCTCGGTGTGAGTGGTGTGACTGCCAGCAATTTGGCTGCGGTGCGACAAGCGCTGGACACCGCAGACAGCAGCAACGACGGAGCCGCGATCGATACCGTCGTGAAGTTGCAAGCGATTATCAGTAGGTATTTGGTCAATGAATATGCGGTCAATGACGTTGTCAACCCTGCGCCCACTTTGGCCGATTACCAAGCCATCATGGTCAAGCAAGGCGGCAAATTGACAGACGTGGTGACCCATGACGGCAGTTATTTGACGGCATACAACGATGCCGTGAAAGCCAAACCCACCGTAGCCAACGTTGACACGTTCAATGAACAGCAAATCAAAAACATGGTGCTGTCGTTCAACACCATTTTGAATGAGGCCGATGGTGACAAAACCACAGACTTGACAACCACAGACCCCACCAAAGCTGATTTTGAAAATGTGGGATTGGGCAATGGTGTTGAAGTCAATTTACAACCGGGTGTCCAAGCGGTGCTGAATGATGCGAATTTGGTGAAGTTGTTTGCGGATGTGGTTGGCGCAAAAAGCAAAGACCAGGTCAACAGCATCAAAGAATTGAACGACTTGGCCGTGATTTTGTCGCGCATAGACCAGCTGGTGGATCAAACCCCTACAGCGAATTCCGCACAAAAAGACGATACCAATTACAACAACATCATCGGTGGCAGGTTGACGGTCAAAGATTTTCAGGACTTGGGTTTGGACACCGGTTACTTGACCAATGTGTCAGGAACGGTACAAAACAACCGCATCAACAGCGTGATGGATAAATTCATTGCGCTGAACGATACCTCTGCGATTGATAACTTGCTGCAATTGCAAAGTTATATCAACAGCACCTCGGGTATCAACGCTTGATGCATGACGCCATGACACACCGTCCTGTGGCATTACCCGTCTTGGCTGTTTGCTTGGGCGCAGCAGCTGGGGTGCTGTCTCCCCCACTGATGGCGCAGACCCAGCCCTCTGGGCTGGTGCAGGCCACCCGCGTGGCACAGGTCAAAGCCGATCCATTGCCACCCATGCCAGTGGTGAAATTGGCAGACAGCCGCTCCCAAGGCTTGTCGCTGTCACAGGTGCTCGACGCAGTGGCCGCCACCTACCCGGTGTTGGTGGCTGCTCGCACAGAAGCCAGAGCCGCTGCGCAAGATGTGCAAGCCACCGAGCGTTTGCGCTGGCCAAGCGTGTCGGCCACTGTGGAATCCGACACAGGCAATTTGCGCTCCAGCCCCAACCGCGCGGTGCAGGTAGACCAAACCGTGTGGGATGCTGGCCGAAACACTTCACGCATCAGCGAGGCCAAAGTTTTGGCCGAGATCAGTGTGGCCAAGGTGTATTTGCAACAACAGGAAGTGTTCTTGCAAGTCGCCAACGCATGGCAAGCCATGGTGTCTGCCAAAGAACGCTTGGCTGTCGCCCAAAGCACGTTGTTGCGCTTGAGGAAATTCCAGGCCCAAATGCTGCGCCGTGTGCAAGCCGAGGCCTCGCCGGTGATTGATTTGGAATTGGTAGATTCGCGCATCTTGCAAACCGAGGTCGAGGCCACGGCAGCCAAAACCTCGCTGCAGCAAGCGGTGATGCGACTGCAACAGTTTTCGGGCATGGACGATTTGTTGGGTGCCTCAACGCATGCGGTTTATCCCAAGGGTTGGATCGACACCGAGGATTTTCAACGCCAGTTGAACCAGACCGATTGGCAGCAACTGGTGTCTTTACACCCGTCGGTGGCCAAAGCCAGGCACGAAGTCAACCAGGTCAAGCACCGCTTGGACACCAAGCAAGCGGAAGCGTATCCGCAACTGTATTTGCGTGTGTACAAACCACTCAACCGCTTGCCCAATAACCCAGACACATCGACCACGGCGTTTCTGGGTTTTCGCTACACGCCCGGGGCAGGTTTTGCCAATCTGGTGGAAGCGCAAGCGATGAGCACCCGCATACTGAGTTCCGAACAAGCCGTGGAAGCGTCTTTTCGCGAAACCTTGCAAGCCTTGCAAAACGAGCAAGAAGAGTTCACCAATACGCGCAGTCGCTTGCAGTCTTTGGAAAAGTCGGTTGCCGGTGCTGAAAAAGTGCTGGATTCCTACCAGCGGCAATTTCAAGCGGGGCGCAAGTCATGGTTGGATTTGCTCAACGCAGTGCGTGAATTGGCGCAAAACCAATACGCCTTGGCAGACACCCGAGCCGCCATGGTGGCCGCCATGTACAGACTACAAATTCGATCCGGTCAGGACCTGCCATGACAGACACTTCAATCCCCCACACCAACACCGATGGCTCAGCCACCCAGTTCATATGGGCCATGCAACGGCTGGCACAGATGCAAGGCGGCAGCCTGGATCTGCTGCAACTGAATTCGGCCAGTTTGGCTTTGTCTTCGCAAGCCCATCCATTTCAAGCATTGCGCAAAGCGAGTGTGCAATTGGGTTTGCCCTCACCGAAACAGCTGAAATTCCCTGACCGGCTGCTCTTGCCCTTGCTGTGCCATGTGGGTAGCGTGGGATGGGCCGTGGTGACGGACCGCACACCGCAAGGCCAATGGGTGGTGACCACCCCGCAAGGCAGCCAGTCGATGACCGACGCGCAACTGGCCGACAAGACGGTATGGCTGCGGATCGCCGAACCCGTGCAATTGGGTTTTGGTTTGTCGTTCTTGGGCGCAAAAGCCAAGGATGACAGTTTCATCGCTTTGGTTTACCAAGGCCTCAAGCAGCACAAAGTGGCATTGACAGAGGCTTGTTTGGCGTCGGCTTTCATCGGGCTGTTGTCTTTGGGAACGTCGTTGTTTTCCATGCAGGTGTACGACCGCGTCATTCCTGTGCGCAGCGACTACACCTTGATCATCTTGGGTGTGGGCGTGTTGATCGCCATTTTGATAGAGCTTGGGATGAAGTTTGCTCGTTCGCATGTGATGGACCACATCATTGTTGGGCTGGACCAGCGTTTATCGCGAGAAATCTTTCAGCGCTTGCTGCAATTGCGGGTGGATCAGGTGCCAGCGTCTGTCGGTAGTCTGTCTGCGCAGTTACGAGGTTACGAGCAAGTGCGTGGTTTTTACACCGCGAGCACATTGTTCACCTTGATCGATTTGCCCTTGGCTGTGGTGTTCTTGGCCATCATCATGGCGATTGCCAGCCCGTGGTTGGCGCTGGTGCCTTTGGTGTTTGCGGTGTTGGCGCTGGCGTTGGGTGTGTCGATTCGGCGACAAATCATGTGGCAAGCCCGCGAAGGCGCGGCCATGTCCAACATGAAAACCGGTTTGCTGGTGGAAGCGGTGGAAGGCATAGAAACCATCAAGGCGGGATCGGGTGGCTGGAAATTCTTGTCGCGTTGGATCAACGTCAATCAGATGACCATACACAACGATTTGAAAATGCGCCGTGCCACGGAAAGTGTGGGCTATGTGTCCGCCACGGTGCAGCAAATCAGCTATGCCTTGTTGGTAGCGTTGGGGGCTGTGTTGGTGATGCACGGTGACATGACCATGGGTGCGTTGATCGCAAGTTCCATTTTGAGTGGACGCATTTTGGCGCCAGTCATGGCCATCCCTGGGCTGCTGGTGCAACACGCGCATGCCCAAGCGGCCTTGCAAGGCATTGAGCGCATTTACCAACTCAAAACCGACCACCACGGCACGCCATCGCCTTTGGCACCCACCCAAATAGAGGGGCATTTCAAACTTGAAGACGTGACATTTGCGTATGGTGACAACCCACCGGCTTTGTCGATTGGCCAGTGGGAAGTGAAACCCGCAGAGCGCATTGCCATTTTGGGTCCGATTGGCGCGGGCAAGTCCACGCTGTTGCGCATACTCAGTGGCATGTACACACCGCAAGCGGGCAGGGTGTTGTTGGACCAGTTGGATTTATCACATATCAACCGGCAGGTGGTCTGCCAGCACATTGGTTATTTGCAGCAAGACCACCGTTTGTTCCAAGGCAGTTTGCGCGAAAACCTGCTGATCGGCATGCCCGACCCAGGCGATGAAGCCATCTTGCATGCCATGAAGCAAACTGGCATGGACCGTTTTGTCGCCAGCCACCCCCGAGGCTTGGCGCGTCAAATTGCCGAAGGTGGCAAGGGCTTGAGCGGCGGGCAAAAACAATTGGTGGCATTCACCCGCTTGGTATTGTGCGACCCTGCGGTGTGGTTGCTGGATGAACCGACCGCCAGCATGGACGATGACCAAGAACGGCGTTGTTTGAGCGTACTGGCTCAACGCGCACAACAAGGCAAAACCTTGGTGATCGTCACCCACAAGCCCAGCCTGTTGCCACTGGTCAACCGCATGGTGGTGATGTCGGGCAATGGCATTGTGCTGGATGGTGCGCGTGACCAGGTGCTGAATGAATTGCAAGCTCGGCATGCCAAAGCCACCGGCCAAGTTCCTCAGACTGTCACAGAGGTAGCAGCTTTATGAATGACTCGCCAATCGCGTCTTCGAACGATATGTTCGATCCCACACCCATACCCCGCACATCGAGGTTCAGCCTGTGGGTGTTCATGGTGGGTTTGGTGGCCTTGGTGGTGTGGGCTTATCACGGCCGCATTGATCAGGTGACACGCGCTCCCGCCCAAATCATTGCCGAAGGACGCACCCAGTTGATCCAGTCGTCAGACGGTGGCGTGTTGACGCAGGTGCATGTGAAAGAAGGCGACACGGTAAAAGCGGGTCAGCTGCTGGCGACTTTGCAAAAGGAACGGGCAGCCGCGGCTGTGTCAGACAGCAACGCCAAAGTGGCTGCATTGCGGATCACCTTGGCGCGATTGCATGCCGAGGTTTACAACACATCCTTGAAGTTTGACAACAGCTTGCTGGCCTATGCCGATTACATACGCAACCAAACCGATTTGTATAACAAGCGACAAACTGCCTTCAAAGACGATGTGAGCGCATTGGAAAACATATTGAAACTGGCGGAAGATGAATTGCGCATCAATAGCCAGCTCGAAGCCTCGGGCGACGTGAGCCGAGCAGAAATTTTGCGATTACAGCGCAGCGTGGCGGATATCAAAGCGCAGTTGGCCAACCGACGCAACAAGTATTTCCAAGACGCCCAAGCGGAAATGACCAAGGCGCAAGAAGACCTGAGTACCCAAACAGAACAACTCAAAGACCGCAGTCAGGTGCTGGAGCACACCGAATTGATCGCACCCATGGATGCGGTGGTGAACAACATTCGCATCAATACCTTGGGGGGTGTGGTGCGCTCTGGCGAGGTGGTCATGGAGTTGATGCCGGCCGGGGACAACTTGGTGGTAGAGGCCAAAGTGTCCCCTTCTGACATCGCCTTTGTTGAAATTGGGCAACTCACCACCATCAAACTCGATGCTTACGATTCATCCATACACGGCTCCATGCGCGGCGAAGTCAGCTACATCAGCCCCGATGTGTTGGTAGAAGAAACCAAGCAAGGAACGCTCAGCCATTTCAGGGTGCGTGTGAAAGTGACTGGCAAAGAATTCAAAGGCGCCAAAGCAGACGCCATCCGCTTGCGGGCTGGATTGACCGCCACGGTTGAAATCAAAGCACAAGACCGCACGGTGTTGAGTTACCTCACCAAACCCATCACCAAAACACTCAGCCAATCGATGGGTGAGCGTTAAAAGCTCGCACCATGCAAAGCATGGGTTCAGCGAGGCAGCACGGGCGGCGCACGGTTGGGTTGACGCTCAGGCAGGGGACGCGCTGGCGGTGTGCTTTGAACGCGGTTACTGGGATTGTCCAAGGCGGCTTGGCGGTTACGGTCAAGCGCTGTCAACTGTTGAGGCGTGAGCAAGTTCACCAATTGGTTCAGTTGCGCAGGTGTGAATTGCGCCACTTGCTCTGGTGAGAATGATTGCAATTGTTGGTTGCTCATGGACCAGAGCATGCGCGGTGGAATGGCGTTCAATTGCAAGGGTGTGAAAGCTTGCAATTGGTAGGCGGACAAGCCCTCTAATTGCGCTGGACTGATGTTGCCCACTTGGACGATGGTCAGGGATTGAATTTGCGGTCTGTCCATGGCAGCAATCGCTTGGGGTGACACCGCTGCCCATTGGTTCAGACTGAGTGCCTGCAACACGGAGGGACTGATCTTGCTGAAAAACACGGGTGTCAGCGCATTGACTTGGATGGGTGTCAGGCTGCGCATTTGTTCTGGCGACAAATTGGCCAGTTGAGCAGGCGTGAGCACTGCCATTTGTCTGTCTGTCAATGCTTGCAATGGCGCGGATTTCAACCCGCCGAGTTGTGCGGGTGACATCGCGGCCAGTTGAGTGCCAGTCAACGACTGTAATTGTTCCGGCTGCAACGCGTTGAGCGATTTGGGATTCAGTGCGGCCAGTTGTGCAGGTTGCAGTTGCTTGACTTGTTCAGGTGTCAATGCTTTCCATTGCGATTCATTGAGTTGGTTCAATTGCGCAGGAGTAAGTGAGGCGACCTGCGCGGCATTGAGCTTTTGCAACTGCGCGACATTCCACGCAGCCAGTTGCTGAGGATTGAGGGCTTGCAATTGCAGTGTAGACAGCGCAGCCAACTGGTCTTTGTCCAGGGCATTGGTTTGCATCACACTGAGCACGCGCCATTGCTCTGGCATTAACTTAGCTAACACTGAAACAGGCATGGTTTGCAGTTGTGCAGGTGTCAGTACTTGCCACTGCGCAGCATTCATGGCGGCCCATTGCACAGGGCTCAGATTTTTCAAGGCGGCAGGGTCCAGTGTTTTGAGGACATCGGGTGAAATGGCGGCCCATTGTTCTGGGCTGAGCAATTGCCATTGCGTGGGCGCCAAACTGCTGAGTTGGGTTTTGTTCCAGCCACTGATTTGTTGCGGGGTGATCAAACGCATTTGGTCAGGCAGCAGCAGCGTGATTTTTTGCGGCGTGAATTGGTCGGCAGCGAGCTGCTGAAAGTCTTTGTCTATGACGATGTCCGCTGCTGATTTGGGTGGGGTCAATAACAAGGGGTTGGTGAATGCTTGCAGTTGGTTGGGCTGCAATTGGCTCCATTGTTCGGGCAGCAGTATTTGTTGTTGTCTGGCGCTCAGGCCCGCGATTTGCAAGGGCAGCAGCTGCGCCATTTGGCTGCTTGTCAACGCGTTCAATTGCCATGGACTCAGCCAAGAGAGTTGCTCGGGTGTCAAGGCTTTCAATTGGTTGGACTGCAAGCTGCGAATTTGCTCAGGCGACCATTCGCGCCATTGCTGCTTATTGAATTGGGCCAGCACCTCTGGCGCGATCGCAGCGATTTGCACTGGCGTCAAAGCCTGAATGTGCAGTGCATTGAGCTTGACGGTATCGGCTGCTTGCAAGCCGCGAATGTGTGCCGGAGTCAAGGCTTGCAACTGCTCAGCCGACAACGATTTCAGCAAATTGCGCACGCTCACCAGGTTCAACTGTGCGATTTGTTCGGGCAACAACAAGCGCAACTGCTCAGCGCTGAGTTTTTGTAGCTGGCTGGCTGGCAGGGTTGGCAATTGCGTGGCGTTGATGGCTTGCAATTGTTCTTTGCCCATTTCAGTGGTCTGGGTTCTCATCACATGCTGCAACTGTTCTTGCGTCAAGCTGGCCAACTGTTGCGCGGACATGCAGTCGGCCTTTTTCTTCACCAGGTCTTTGAAAACACCTAATGGCAGGCTCGCCGTTTGGCTGGGTTTGAGCGACTTGATTTGGTTGCAGGTCAAACAGCCCAATTGGGCTTTGTTCAATGCCAAAAACACGTCGGTGGACAGATTGACCAATTGCGTGGGTGTGAGCGATTGCAACTGTGAGTCGCGCATCTTGGCGAATGCCGTGGCGGGTACAGCGCCGAGTTGCACAGGTGTGAGTGCGGCGAGTTGGTTTTCTGTCAGTGCAGCCCATTGCGTGGACGACAGTGCAGACAACTGGCTGTCGCTGAAAGCCGCCAGCTGCGAAGGCGACAAAGCATTGAGTTGGTTCGCCGAAAGCACTTTGAGTTGGCTGCTGCTCAAATTGGCAAGTTGGTTGGTGTTTAAATTTTGTAGCTGGGCTTGGCTCACCGCTGTGATTTGTTCGGGTGCCAATGCCGTGATTTGACTGGGCTTCAAATGCTGTATGCCTTTGATATCGGCCAAGCTGAGTTGGTTGTTGACCTGTGACACAAAGCTACCAAACTGGTCCGGCTTCAATTTGTTGTCAGAAGTGCTTTGAAAGCGAATCAGGTTGGCGTTGCGTGTATCGGCCAATGCGGTGCTTGCAGTTTTGGCTTCAGACCCCAAAGATTTATCCAACGGCAAGCTGGACAAGGCTTGCAGTTGGGCATCGGTCATGGACGAGAACTGTGTATTGGTCAAGGCCAACAACTGAGGGCTGGACAAATTTTGCAATTGGGCAGCGGTCAGGCCTTGTATTTGTGAAGCTGACAAATTCGCGATTTGGTTAGCACTCAGTTGCGCCAATTGCGACAAGCCCAAGGATCCCAATTGCGAAGCCGTCATGCCGCTGAGTTGGCCCAAGCTCAGCGATTGGACATAGCTGTTGGGCAACGCGGCCACTTGTGCGTTCGTCAGATAGCCGATTTGCGTGCCCGACAACTGACCGAAATTCGACAGTGGTATGGCATTGAGTTGTGAGGTGCTCATGCTTTGCAGCTGTGTGGCGCTGAGTTGCTGCAATTGCGCTGGTGTGAACTGGGCAATAGAGCTGCTTGTGATCACGGGCATTTGCGCGCTGGTGATCGTCAGCGGCGTCAAGCTCGTATCCGGGTACTTGACGGCGTAGTTTTTGGTGGGTGTGGTCACACCGGCAAAGGTGTAATTGCCCGCATCATCTCCACTCAGTGAGCTGGAAGCGGTTTGGGTGTAGTTGTCTATCACCGGGTAACCGTTGAAGGTGGTTGATGTATTGACACTGACAGTGCCGCTGACCAGATCGTTGGTGATTTTGTTGGAGAAGGTCAACGCACCGGGTACCAAGGTGTTGCTGTAATAAGAATCACTGTCTCCGATGCTTCCTCCTGTCAGTGCCAGCTTGGACACCACGTAATCACCGGTGGCACCGGAGAAGGTGTAGTTGGCGGCATCTGTACCAGAGAGGGTGCTGCCCACCGACTGAATGCCTGTGTATGAGCCTGCTCTGAGGTTGCCGCTGGTGCTGGTGTTGCCAGCGGTGCTGATGGTGGGTGTGGCTGCAGTGACAACATCGGCACCCATTTTGTTGCTGAAGGTGACCGCACCCGGTACGAGGGAAGCGCCATAGACGGTGGAGCCTGCGCCCAACACACCTGCCAGCGACAAAGTGGAGACGGTGTAGTTGCCCACCGTACCGCCAAAGCTGTAGTTGGCTGCGTCAGCGCCATTCAGGGCCAAGGTTTGCAGGTTGCTGTAAGTACCTGCTTTGAGGTTACCGCTGGTGCTGGTGTTGCCTGTGGTGGTCACACTGACTGTACCTGCGGTGACCAAGTCCGTACCTGTGCCTGTTGAAACAACACCTGAAGTGATGGAGGCGGTTCCCGGCACAAGTGCCGACCCGTACACCGAAGAACCGGATGCGATGCTGCCACCCAAGGTGGCCTTTGAAACGGTGTAGTTGCCTGTGGTGCCCGCAAACGTGTAGTTGGCGGCGTCTGTTCCGCTCAACACCGAAGAGACAGTTTGGATGCCTACGTAACTGCCTGCTTTGAGGTTGCCGCTGGTACTGGTGTTACCCGTGGTGGTGATGCTCGGTGTTGCGGCTGTCACGATGTCACCGCTGACTTTGTTGCTGAATGTCACCGAACCAGGTACCAACGTTGCACCGTACACCGATGAGCCATCACTCAGCACTCCCACCAACGACAGGGCTGACACTGTGTAGTTGCCCGTGGCGCCCGCAAACGTGTAATTGGCGGCGTCTGTTCCGCTCAACACCGAAGAGACAGTTTGGATGCCCATGTAACTGTCTGCTTTGAGGTTGCCGCTGGTGCTGGTGTTGCCCGTGGTGGTGATGGTAGGCGTAGCTGTGTTGACGATATCGCCAGTCACTTTGTTGCTGAATGTCACTGCACCAGGCACCAGCGAAGCACCATAGGCCGACGAGCCCGCGCCGAGCACGCCGGTAAGGGCGAGTGTGGATACGGTGTAGTTGCCCACCGTACCGCCAAAGCTGTAGTTGGCTGC
>SXWY01000150.1 GCA_005789825.1 Burkholderiales bacterium
ATGCGCTACCAGACTGCGCTACACCCCGATCATCAGATTCTACCCGCACAAACAGCTGCGCTTGGAGGGGATGCCATTTCTTTCAGAGACCTTGGGCAATAATCCGCGACACATTCCATTCTTTCAGTTGCCATGCAGTTCAGCCTAGCCAACCACGAGGTGTCACCTCCCCAGATAGACATACCCCGGCAGTACAACGCAGCAGCTGACTTGTTGATGCGTCATGGCCAAAGGTCTGACAAGACAGCCTACATAGATTCTCACAGCGGCAAGCACCTGACATTTGCTGAACTCAGCAACCAAGCCCGCCGATTTGCCCATGGCATCTTGCAAACGGGATTGCAACCAGAGGACCGAGTGCTGTTGTGCATGCACGATGGTTTGCATTGGCCAGTGGCGTTTTTAGGCTGCATTTGGGCGGGCGTCGTGCCGGTAGCGGTCAACACCTTGTTAACGTCCCAAGATTACTTGTACATGTTGCAAGATGCCCGAGCCCGCGCTTTATTGGTGTCCAAACCCTTGTGGCCAGTGTTTCAACCCATTCTTTCCCAATTGACGCATCCCTTGCAAATCATTTCAGATGCGAGCGATACCGCCCCTGGCTGTATGGGTTTAGAAGAATTGCTGGAGAAACATGCCCCGTTGACGGATCCCGCACCGACGTTGGCCGATGATGTGTGTTTTTGGTTGTATTCCAGCGGTTCAACCGGATCACCCAAAGGCACGGTGCATTTACACAGCCATCTGATTCAAACTGCGGAGCTGTATGGCAGAGGTGTACTGGGGCTGCGTGAGGACGATGTGGTGTTTTCTGCGGCCAAATTGTTTTTTGCCTATGGACTGGGTAATGCACTGAGCTTTCCATTGGCGGTGGGCGCAACCACAGTGCTGCTGGGCTCTCGCCCCACACCTGCCGATGTGTTTCAGGTGCTGAAAGTGCACCAACCCACCGTCTTTTTTGGCGTCCCGACCTTGTTTGCTGGCCTGCTGGCGCATGCCCAAAAACCCAATTCGGCGCAACTCAATTTGCGCGTGTGCACCAGCGCTGGCGAGGCGTTGCCCGCAGACATCGGACACAAATGGCAGGCCGAGTACGGCGTTGAAATTTTGGATGGCATAGGTTCCACCGAAATGCTGCACATTTTTCTCTCCAACCAACCCGGCCGCGTGCGCTATGGCACCACGGGATACCCCGTTCCGGGATATCGGCTTCGGTTGGTGAATGATGCGGGTACAGAATGCAGCGTCGGCGAACTTGGCGAATTGCAAATCAACGGGCCAAGTGCTGCTTTGATGTATTGGCGCAACCGCGAAAAAACCAAACATACCTTTGCCGGCGAGTGGACCCGCAGTGGCGACAAATACAGCCGCGATGCGGATGGCTATTACACCTATGGCGGCCGCAGCGATGACATGCTCAAAGTCGGTGGCATTTATGTGTCGCCGTTTGAAGTGGAGGCCTGTTTGATGAGCCATTCTGCGGTACTGGAAGCAGCTGTTGTCGGTCATGCCGACGAAGAAGGCTTGGTCAAACCCAAAGCCTACGTGGTGCTCAAAACGGGCCACGCGGCCACCGAAGCAGAATTGCAATCCCATGTCAAAGGTCAATTGGCACCCTACAAATACCCTCGCTGGATCAGTTTTTTGAACGAATTGCCCAAAACCGCCACGGGCAAGATTCAGCGGTTTAAACTGCGTACATAACAACATTGCCTTTTCACTGCCATCTTTGGAGAATGACATGACTTCGCGTCGACAAGTACTGACCCAATCCGCTGCGCTCATTGGTGCTGCCTCAGCCGGAATGGTTCTTCCCGCGCGTGCACAAAGCACCAAAATCCGCATCGGTTTGATGTTGCCGTACACCGGCACGTTTGCGCAATTGGGTATCGCCTGCGACAACGGCTTTCGCATGGCCTTGGAAGAAAAAGGCAACAAGCTCGGTGGCAAAGACATTGAGTATTTCAAAGTGGATGATGAATCTGAGCCATCCAAAGGTGTTGAAAACGCCAACAAGCTGGTGCAGCGCGACAAAGTAGATGTACTGGTAGGCACGGTGCACTCAGGTGTTCAAATGGGCATCCACAAAGTGGCTCGTGAAACCGGTGTGCTCAACATCATCCCCAACGCTGGCATGCATGCCGCTACCCGCGCTTTGTGTGCGCCCAATGTATTTCGCACATCATTCACCAACAGCCAGCCTACGCTGGCGTTGGGCAATGTCATGGTGCAAAAAGGCCATAAAAAAGCCGTGTGGATCACCTGGAAATACGCCGCTGGTGACGAAGCGGGTGAAGGTTTCAAGCAAGGCTACTTGGCCGCTGGCGGCACCATCGTCAAAGAACTCGGTTTGCCCTTTCCCAATGTGGAATTCCAAGCCTTGCTCACCGAAATTGCTTCCATCAAGCCTGATGCAGTCGCGTGTTTTTTCTCTGGTGGCGGCGCTTCCAAATTCATCCGCGATTACGCCGCTGCTGGGCTGGCAGGAAAAATACCGTTGTACGGATCGGGCTTTTTGACCGAAGGTTTGCTTGACGATGAGCTGGCGCCCTCAGCACAAGGCATCATCACCACGCTGCACTACAGTACCTCTTTAGCCACCAAACGCAACGATGCGTTCCGCTTGGCATATGCCAAAGCCTTCAAAATGCAACCCGATGTTTACGCGGTACAAGGCTATGACGCAGGACAGTTACTGATTCAAGGCGCGGCTGCGGTCAATGGAGATTTCTCCAACAAGAAAACCCTCTACACCGCCATGGAGAACGCTGTCATTGACAGTCCACGCGGCAAATGGACCATGAGCAAAGCGCACAACCCTGTGCAAGACATGTATGTTCGGGTGGTCAAAGGCAAAGAAAACGTGGTGCAAGGCGTGGCCGCCAAAGCTTTGTCTGATTCCGGCGCTGGTTGCAAGCTGGCCTGATGGATTTCGCCAATTTTTCCATCCAACTGCTCAACAGCGTTCAATACGGCCTGCTGCTGTTTTTACTGGCAGCCGGTCTCACGCTGATTTTTGGCATCATGGGTGTGGTCAATTTAGCGCATGGCAGTTTTTACATGCTGGGTGCGTATTTGGCGTATGCATTGAGTGGGGCATGGGACAACTTGTTTTTGGCGGTGCTGGCCGGCGCCATTCTCAGCCTGTTGATTGGTTGGGGGTTGGAAAAAATCCTGTTCAAGCATTTTTACAAGCGCGATCACTTGGACCAAGTGCTGCTGACATTTGGTTTGATTTACATCTTCGAAGAAGTGCGGTCCATGGTCTGGGGTGACGATGTACACAATGTCGCGATTCCGCAGTCACTGAACTGGTCGATCAGCCTCACCGACACGCTGTCTTACCCGGCATACCGTTTGTTCATGTTAGGCGTGTGTTTGTTATTGGCTTTGGGATTGTGGGTACTGATCAGCCGTACCAAAGTCGGTATGAAAATTCGCGCAGGCGCATTCAACAGTGACATGGCCCAAGCTCTTGGCGTCAACATTGTTCGAATACACGCGCTGGTGTTCGCTCTGGGTGTGGCGCTGGCGGCGGTGGCGGGTATGTTGATTTCTCCACTGTCCAGTGTCTACCCGAACATGGGTTCGCAAGTGCTGATCATGTGCTTCGTGGTGGTGGTGATTGGCGGTATTGGTTCAGTGCGTGGCGCATTGACTGCGGCCTTGCTGGTCGGTCTGGTCGACACCTTTGGTAAAGTGCTGCTGCCACAATTCGCCAGTATGTTGGTTTATGTGTTGATGGCGTTGGTATTGCTTTACAAACCCGAAGGCTTGTTCAAACAATGAGTACTCCACAAGCCCATCTAGAAACTTTGCCTTGCAGTGTCAAATTATTTCTGCTATTTGCTTTGGTGGCACTGCTGGCTTTTCCATTTGCCCAACAAGATTTTTATACGCAAATGGTCACGCGCATGATGATCTTGGCCATCTTTGCCATGAGCTTGGATTTACTGCAAGGCATCACCGGCTTGGTGTCTTTGGGTCATGCGGCGTATTTTGGATTGGCAGGTTATGTCGTGGCCTATTTGTCGCCTGCAGAAGCCGGAGCGAATTGGCTGCTGGCCTTGCCGCTGGCCGTGCTGGCGGCGGCATTGAGCGCGCTGGTGATTGGCTTTTTTGTGGTTCGCACGCAGGGCATCTACTTCATCATGGTCACCATGGCGTTTTCACAAATGCTGTATTTCCTGTTTTTTGACAACAAGGCCTTGGGTGGATCTGACGGCGTTTACATCAATGTGCGCCCCAATGGCTTGGGCTTAGACATGGAAAACAAATGGGTGTTGTATTACTTCACCTTGGCTTGCATGGTGTTGACCTATGCGTTTTTGCGGCGCTTGTTGTGGAGTCCTTTTGGCAGAACGCTCAATGGCATTCGCTTGAACGAGCACCGCATTCGCGCCCTGGGATTTGCCAGATTCAGCTACAAACTCACTGCGTTCACCTTGGCTGGCGCACTGGCGGGACTGGCTGGTTTTTTATGGGCGGCGCAAACCGGTTATGTCAATCCAGAACTCATGGGCTTTCACATGAGCGCGCATGCCATCATGATGGTGATTTTGGGTGGCATGGGTAATGTGGCCGGTGCCATGATTGGCGCTTTTGGTTTTGAACTGTTTTTGCATGTGTTCAAGGATTTGCCCAAAGTAGGTACTTTCGATTTGGGCAAACACTGGCAGCTATGGATGGGCGGTTTGATTGTGTTGGTGGTGGTGGTGGCGCCTCAAGGCCTCATGGGCTTGTTGCGCAGAAAGCAGGCCCGCCATGAGTGAACCGTTGTTGCAAGCCCGTGGCGTGAGCAAGCGCTTTGGTGGTTTGTTGGCCGTCAACGACGTATCGCTGTCCTTGTACAAAAACCAGTTACATGCGGTCATCGGCCCCAACGGTGCTGGCAAAACCACCCTCACCCATTTGCTCAGTGGAGACGTGAGCGCCACCAGTGGAGAGTTGTGGCTCAAAGGCCAACGTGTCACGGGCTGGCCGCACCACCGTTTGTCGTTGCACGGTCTGGGACGCAGTTACCAAAAAACCAATGTATTTTTGGCGTTGACCGTGTGGGACAACCTGATGCTGGCCGCGCAATCGCGTCACGCGCTCGCACCCTACAACCCTGTGGCATGGCTGCGCAACGCCTCATCCATGGTTACTGTTCGTCTTCGCGCAGAACGTGCGCTGCAATTGACTGCTTTGGGCCCTGTGCAAAATTTGGTGGCGGCCAACCTGAGCCATGGTGTTCAACGTCAATTGGAAATCGCCATGGTGCTGGCCACTGAACCGCAAGTGTTGCTGCTGGACGAACCCTTGGCAGGTATGGGCGCCGCAGAAGCAGAATCGATGGTTGGCTTGTTGCATCAACTGAAAAAAGACCATGCCATGTTGCTGATAGAGCACGATATGGACGCTGTCTTTGCGCTGGCAGACGTGCTGACCGTGATGGTCAACGGCACAGTGATTGCCACAGGAACACCCAGCGATATACGCGCTGATGCCAAGGTTCAAGCGGCCTACTTGGGCGAGGAGTCGGCATGACCAAGCCATTGCTTCAGGTCAGCGGCCTCAATTCCTACTACGGTGCCAGCCATGTGTTGCGCGATGTGGATTTCAAAATCGCCCCTGGCCAAACCGTTGGCTTGATGGGACGCAATGGCATGGGCAAATCGACTTTGCTCAAAAGTATCTCCGGCTTGCTCAAACCCAAAACTGGTCGGATCGAATTTCACGATACCGCTATACACACCCGAACCCCATATGACATTGCGATGCTTGGCATGGCCTATGTGCCTGAAGGTCGGGGTATTTTTGGCACATTAAGCGTACATGAGAATTTGGTGATGGCAGAACGCGCCGGTGTGCGCGGCCAAAAGGATTGGACCTACCAACGCGTGCTTGACACCTTCCCGAGGCTGGCCGAGCGCTTGCAACACGGCGGCCAACAACTCAGCGGCGGTGAACAGCAAATGCTCAGTATTGGGCGTGCGCTCATGACCAACCCCGATTTGTTATTGCTCGACGAAGCCACCGAAGGCCTGGCACCCTTGATTGCCCAAGATATTTGGCGCATCTGCGAATTGGTTTCGAAATCTGGCATCAGCACTGTGATCGTGGATAAAAACTGGCAACACGTGACACGCATCACGCAACGCAACCTGATCTTGGTCAAAGGTGAGGTGGTGTTTGAGGGCAGCAGCGCCGAGCTGTTGGCGCAACCTGAGTTGCTCAGCCAACACCTCGGGGTCTGAAGATGGCTGCAGCACGCACCCAGGTCGCCATCATTGGGGCTGGGCCGTCCGGGTTGTTATTGGGTGCGTTGCTTCACAAAGCAGGTATTGAACATGTGTTGATCGAACGCCAGTCGCCGAGTTATGTACTCGGTCGAATTCGCGCAGGCATTTTGGAACAAAGCACGGTGAATTTGTTGCGCGAAGCGGGGGTGGGTCAGGGTGTAAACCGTGCTGGTATTGTTCACCACAGCATTGAATTGGTTTTCAAAAATACCCGCCATGCGATTGACGTCACGGGGCTCACCCAAGGCAAGGTGGTCACCGCCTATGGACAAACCGAATTGACACGCGACTTGATGGACCACCGCCAATCCTTGGGATTGTCCACGGTGTACGAAGCGTCAGATGTGCAGTTGCATGGCTTTGATGGCCACACACCATCGGTGACTTTCCACAAAGACGGTGTGGCACATACACTGGCCTGCGACTTCATTGCAGGTTGCGATGGCTACCATGGTGTAGCCCGTGCCAGTGTTCCCAAGAACGCGATCACAGAATATGAAAAGGTGTATCCGTTCGCTTGGCTGGGCGTTTTGGCAGATGTGCCGCCCGTCTCCAGCCATGCGATTGTTTACGCCAACAGCGATCGCGGTTTTGCCTTGTGCTCCATGCGTAGCATGACCCGCAGTCGCTATTACGTTCAGTGCCCCAGCACCGACAGTGTGGACCAATGGAGCGACCAACGTTTTTGGGATGAAATACGTCTTCGGCTCGATCCTGAACTAGCGCAACGCATGCAAACTGGTCCCTCCATTGAAAAAAGCATGGCTCCGTTGCGCAGTTTTGTCGCAGAACCCATGCGCTTTGGCAAATTGTTTTTGGCAGGCGATGCTGCGCATATCGTGCCACCCACTGGCGCCAAAGGGTTGAACTTAGCAGCCAGCGATGTGAAATATTTAAGCAGTGCATTCATTGAACACTATGTCGATCAATCCGACGCAGGTATCGACCATTATTCGCAACGCGCTTTGGCGCGTATTTGGCGGGCTGAACGGTTTTCTTGGTGGTTGACTTCATTGATGCACCAATTTCCCGAGACAGGTGCATTTGGCCAAAAAATGCAAGAAGCTGAATTGGAATATTTGGTCAACAGCCCTGCGTTGTCTGCTTCTTTGTCTGAGAACTACGTCGGTTTGCCTTTGGATTTTGCAACCTAATCACCACAGCTCAACTTTTATACATGTCAACCGTGAAACGATTCCAACCCACTGACACCAGTCTGCGCGGTGTGCGTGTGCTGAGTGTGGCGCTGAACCTGCCTGGGCCCGCTGCTGTGATGCGATTGGCCGACATGGGCGCTGCCTGTACCAAGCTAGAACCCCTGCCGCCCACTGGCAGCCCCAAGGGCAGTTCCAGTGATCCCATGGGTACATATGCTCCGCATGCATACGCCCAACTGCATGCCTGCGTGAAAGTGGTGCAAGCTGATCTGAAATCTTCAGCGGGGCAAACCAAACTGCATGGCTTGCTGGCCAAAACTGATGTGTTGTTGACTTCATTTCGGCCATCGGCACTTCGCAAACTTGGCATGGATTGGAAAAGCCTTCACGCCCAATTTCCCTCGCTGATCATGGTCAGCATCGTGGGTGCCAAGGGAGCCGCCGCCGAAATTCCCGGGCATGACCTCACCTACTTGGCCGCGCATGGCTTGGTCACCGGACTCCATTTGCCCGCCACGTTGTTTGCTGACATGGCGGGTTCTGCATTGGCGGTGGAAGCCGTTCTCAAATCCCTGTGGCAACGCGCACGACCCGGCCGTGGGCATGGCAAAGGCGTGTTTCACGAAGTAGCCCTTGAAGATGCGGCGGCCTATTTGGCGCTGCCCAGGCACTGGGGGCTGACTTTGCCCCAAGGCAGTGTAGGCGGCGCACATGCCGGGTATGCGGTGTATGAATGCATACAAGGGCGTGTGGCGGTGGCTGCGCTTGAGCCGCATTTCGCCGCCAAGTTATTGGAAGTGGTTGGCGTACCACCCACCCAGCAACCGACTTCACCCATGTTTTTGCCCAGCACGCGCGAGCAACTGGCCGCTTTTTTCGCGGGCCTGACACGCCAACAGATTGACAAACTGGCTGCCACGCACGACCTGCCCTTGCTGTCGCTGGCCTGAACCGTTATTTTTTACGGGGTGGCAAGCCCGTGTGCTGAGTCAATAACTTGCCAGGCGCGGCTTTGACCCGACCCAAGGTCACAGGCGAAGTTTTGGCCGCAGCACCTGTGCTGTTTTTGCGCCGGCTGCTGGTGTATCCCTCGGTGGTCATTGGCTGAAAACGGGGAATCAAATGTTGTTTGCCATTGCCGATCAAATCGGCACGCCCCATGGCTTTGAGCGCATCGCGCAACAGCGGCCAGTTGTTGGGGTCGTGGTAGCGCAAAAAAGCTTTGTGCAAGCGACGGCGTTTTTCTCCGCGCACGATATCGACGGCTTCGCTGTCACGGCCGATACGCTTGAGTGGATTTTTGCCTGAGTGGTACATGGCGGTGGCCGTGGCCATGGGGCTGGGATAGAAAGTTTGCACTTGGTCTGCGCGAAAACCATTTTTTTTCAACCACACCGCCAAATGCATCATGTCTTCATCGCGGGTGCCCGGGTGTGCTGCAATGAAGTAGGGAATCAAATATTGTTTTTTGCCGGCTTCTGCGCTGTATTTGTCAAACATTTGCTTGAAGCGGTCATAGCTGCCAATGCCTGGCTTCATCATCATGGACAAAGGACTGCCCTCGGTATGCTCGGGTGCAATTTTCAAATAACCGCCCACATGGTGCGTCACCAGTTCTTTCACATACTCCGGGCTTTCTACTGCCAGGTCATAACGCAAGCCAGAACCGATCAAGATTTTTTTGATGCCACGCAACGCACGCGCTTTGCGGTACAGCTGTATCAGCGGGGCATGGCTGGTATTGAGGTTTTGGCAGATGCCGGGAAACACGCAACTCGGTTTGCGACACGCGGCTTCGATCTCTGGTGTTTTGCAACCGATGCGGTACATGTTGGCGGTCGGCCCGCCTAAATCACTGACCACGCCGGTAAAGCCTGGAATTTTGTCGCGTATGTCTTCAATCTCGCGCAATATAGAAGCCTCACTGCGGCTTTGGATGATGCGGCCTTCGTGCTCAGTGATAGAACAAAACGTGCATCCCCCAAAACAACCGCGCATGATGTTGACGCTGAAGCGGATCATTTCCCAGGCGGGAATTTTGGTCACGCCATCGTGTCCACCTTGTGCGTCGGCATACACCGGGTGCGGACTGCGGGCATAAGGCAGGTCAAACACATGGTCCATTTCGGCAGTGGTCAAGGGTATGGGAGGCGGGTTGATCCACACATCGCGAGCAGTGCGTCCTTCGCCATGGGCTTGCACCAAGGCACGCGCATTGCCCGGATTGGTTTCCAAGTGCAACACTCGGTTGGCATGCGCATACAGCACCGGGTCAGATTTGACTTGCTCATACGAAGGCAATCGAATCACCGAACGTTCTCTTGGTGGCACTTTGAGTTTGCCCTTGCCTTGCAGCATAGGATTGGGCACAAAGTTCAAAGGCGAGGTATTGAATTTTTTATCGGATGAAATGTGGGATGGCTTGAACAACAAGGTTTGCGCGTCGGCCACCGCTTGCGCCTCATCCTCTCTGGCACAGGTGGCACCTTGCGCGGCCGCTTGTTCGCTCACCATCAAATAAGGATTGACATGGGCTTCAATGCGCCCGGGCGTATCGACTTCAGTGGAGTCAATTTCAAACCAATCCGCAGGCGTTTGCTTGACCAAAAACGCCGTGCCACGCACATCAGTGATTTGCGTGATAGGTTCTTTGCCTGCAAGACGATGCGCCACTTCCACCAATGCACGTTCGGCATTGCCGTACAGCAACAAATCTGCTTTGGCATCGATCAAAATGGAACGACGAACTTTGTCTTGCCAATAGTCATAGTGGGCTATGCGCCGCAACGACGCTTCTATGCCACCGATGATGATCGGCACATCAGGATAGGCTTCACGACAACGCTGGCTGTAGACCAACACACTGCGGTCCGGACGCTTGCCACCAATGCCCCCCGGTGTGTAGGCATCGTCACTGCGTATTTTTCGATCTGCGGTGTAGCGGTTGATCATGGAATCCATGTTGCCCGCAGTCACCCCGAAAAATAAAACCGGTGCGCCCAGTGCTTGAAAAGGATCGGCACAGTGCCATTCGGGTTGGGCAATGATGCCGACACGAAAGCCTTGGGCTTCGAGCATGCGCCCGATGACCGCCATGCCAAAACTGGGGTGGTCGACATACGCGTCTCCAGTGACCAAAATAATGTCGCAACGGTCCCAACCCAATTGCGCCATTTCGTCTCGGTTCATCGGTAAAAAAGGTGCCGTGCCAAAACGCGCCGCCCAATACTTTTTGTAGCTGGTCAGGGGCTTGGCGGCACGGTTGAAAAAGGAGACGTCTATGGGGGCATTCATCAGCCCTTGATTCTAGGTGGGATGCTGCATGGCCGAGTAAGACACAGACAAGGCCGCTGACTTTGCAATGTCATTGATCGACAACCGCCATCAATCAAACACCCATTGGTATTTAAGTTCGTAGTATTGGAGTGAAGGCAACGCCAACACAGGGCGATCAGACCACGCCGTGAGTTGGGGACACCAATACGCACGGTCATAAACATCCCAGCAGGGACGTTGTGTGACTTTGCCCCCAAACCACTGTCCCCATGAGAGTTGAAGGTAATGGTTTTTGTGCAGGTCAACCGCTTTGGCCATGCCAAAAAAAACAGCAGGAGAAATGTCGAGCTTGGGCGTTTGAACCCCATTGTCATGCCCAATGGACAAGAGCCAATGCGACGAGGGCGATACATAGTTCAGTACCCAGCGGTAGCGAAATTGTGCACTTGAATAAAACGCCTGCATCGAATGCGCTACGCTGGGGTCGTAATGGGAATACGTCCAAGCGGGGACTGACATGAATGTCTGACCGGAACTTAGCGTGAAACTGCCATTTTCTTTTTGTACGTACATATCGCTGAAAAACAGCAAATAACCCTTGTGCATTTCTGTGCGGGCAGACCACAGCGCATGTTGCACCGCCAAACGGTGATCGAGTTCGCCTGCAGTCGCTGTGCCCAGCGTACAGGCCCATGCCCATAACCACCCATATTGCATGCGGAACTGAAGCACGGTTAACGCAGGCGACCCACCGGCGCCAATGCCCGAGCCAAATTGGCTTCGCCTTTGCCATAAATCTTGGGGTCGCAACCACCGGGTTGGGTGTTGCAGCGCAACGTTTCATAGCCTGCGGTGTCGAGCATGATGGAAGCGGACTGGCTTGCATTCAAGTTGGGAAATTTGCTGCGCAAAATGGCCACGTACCCCGCCACCCTGGGCGCGGCAAACGATGTGCCCTGAAATGCGTTGGTCACCTTGCCGTCAATGGCCACCGACCTGTAGCCAAAGGGGATGTTTCCGCTGGCCAATAAAAAACGGCTGCTGATGTCTGTGTCGTTTCCAGCGGTGTTGCTGTAACTGGCGATTTCAGCGGGATCGGCCACACTGCCTGTGCGGTCCAAAGCCCCCACCAACAACAATCGGGGGTTGACCAAACTGTCCTTGGCCATGAACCAGTTGACAGGCTCGTATTCGGATGAAATTTGGTCGTTGCCTGCGGCTTTGGTAATGACGGCGTCGGTGTATTTGAATTGCGCCAATGAACCAATGACACCAGAATCCTTGAACCTATTGACGGTGATCGTGGCTTCCCAAGTAAAGTCTGTTCTGGCTTTAATCAGCTCATCCGATGTCCATGGATTTTGCGAGGATTGTTCGCGGCCAATCAAGGAATTCATCTGCGCTGTGTAGCTGGCATTGACCACGCCCAATTTCACATTGCCTGCATAACTGCTGTGAAATTGACCGAGTTGGTTGTCGAACACCTGGGTCGAATTCAAACGAGGTATCACTTGCACGCCATAGTAGTTGGCGCCAGGCGCATATCGGTAAGCCAACAAACCGGTGACCACGCCGTGATCGTTTTCAATGTTGTCTTCGATCATCACATTGACCCCCCTACCGGTCCAACCTTGGCGCCAAGCGGCCATCACTTCCTCGATGGGCATGGCAATCTTGGCTGGCTGGCAGCTATTTCCATGACATGACGATGAGGTGATGGTTTTCCCCCAAAACTTCAGATGGGGGCTGGGCGTCCAGTATCCCAAGGAATACAGGTTGTTGTAAGACACCCCTTGCGAGTCAGGTGTGGCTCGGTTCAGGTCGTAGGTTTCAGTGTTTGTAGAAACCTTGGTATTGGGATCGGTTGACGTGACTGGCGTGGGCTCAATTTCGTAGCTGTAAACAGGCTTGTTGGTGACCAGGGTTTCAGGCACAAAGCCGCTGAATTGAATTTCACCTTTGTCTGGTGCACTTGCGCCACTGGCGCAGGCTTGCAGAAAACACCCGATGAACCCCAGCCAGATCAGTCGCATTTATTCACCACAAACAAGGAAAAATCACCCCTGTTTGTAATAAAAAAACACAGCTTTTATATGCCTAAACAGTCTTTTATCGGACTTCAGTGCATGCGATTTTTTTCAGCGCGATCCACGACGCTGACGGACTGTCTCGTACAAACAAATACCGCTGGCAACCGACACATTCAAACTCTCTACCCCTCCTGCCATGGGAATAGAAACCAATTGGTCGCAGGTCTTGCGCGTGAGTTGTCGCAACCCACTGCCCTCTGCACCCAGCACCCAGGCGGTGGAAATTTTCAAATCCACGTCGTACAGAGTTTGGGGAGCATCATCGCTGGTACCCGTCACCCAAATATGGCGTTCCTTCAATTCGTTGAGTGTGCGTGCCAAATTGGTCACCATGAAATAAGGCACGGTTTCAGCCGCGCCACTGGCCACTTTGGCCACGGTGGCATTGATGCCAACAGCATGGTCTTTGGGCGCAATCACGGCATGCACACCAGCGCCATCGGCCACGCGCAAACAGGCCCCAAGGTTGTGCGGGTCTGTGATGCCATCGAGCACCAAAATCAATGCCGGCTGATCTTCAGGCAAAGCCTCCAAGCATTCATCCAAAGAGCGGGCAATGTCGATCGCATGCACACGCGCCACCACCCCTTGGTGCCCGTGGTTACCCGCTAACTGCGCCAATCGCATGCCGTCGGCTTCGACCAATTTCACGCTGGCCTCTTTGGCGCGCTCTTGAAACTGACGCATACGCGCATCACGGCGGGTAGGGTCGAAAAACACTTCAATCACCGACGAAGGCGTGGTCTTCAAACGCACACCCACCGCGTGAAATCCAAACAATATCTTGGGGCTGTTAGCCATGGTGTGTTCCTGAGTGAGTTCCGATGACGGTCAGCATCATCGAGCGTCTGACAAGTCACGCAAAGGATGCGCTTGCAAAGGCCATGGGCTTTCAAAAAAAGGCCAGACCATGTCGTCTGTGATCTCGTTTGCGCTGGATGCCGACCAACGGGGTTGATGGTCTTTGTCAATCGCCAAGGCACGAATACCTTCAACGGTTTCGCTGCTTGCCGGTCCGATGCCCAAATGCGAAGGATGGAAACAATGCCGAACCAAATCACGCTCCATGCGCAGTTCATCAGCCAGACCCATGTGTCTGGCCCGCCGAATTTGCTGCAGTGTGACAGCGAGCATCAAAGGAGAACGCTTTTGCAAAGCCTGTGATGCCGCTTGTGAAACCGAGGCAGGGTGCTGCGACAAAGTTGCTGTGATGTTTGAAACTGTTGGCAGCGAGAAAACATCCTCATACACAGGATGCCACCAGTCAGGAACCGTGTTTTTCGCGCTGTGCGTCGCGTCTTGGTAAGGCTGCAAAAGTTGTTGAATCGTTGCGGGAGGATGGCTCCATGCTTGGTGGGGCAATGCGTCCCATATCTCAGGCAAGGCTGAACTGGGACACAACACATCCGCGAGTCCCGCATACACCGCTTGCGCGCCGTCAAGTATTTGGCCGGTGAGCCCTAAATATTCACCCAATGCACCTTGGCAACGGCTGAGGAAATAACCGCCACCCACATCGGGAAACAATCCAATCAGGGTTTCGGGCATGGCCATTTTGGTGTGCTCTGTGGCTATACGCACACTTGCACCTTGTGCCAAACCCATGCCACCTCCCATGACCACACCATCCATGAAAACCAAGCAGGGTTTGGGATAGCGATGTATCAAATGGTTAAGACGGTATTCCTCGGTGAAAAAATCTTCCAACCGAGGATCACCAGACAACGCGGCTTGGTGGAAAAACCGAATATCACCTCCTGCACAAAAGGCGCCAAAGGCTTGTGTTTTTCCCATGCCGCGCATGGCAATCACTTGGACTTGGTCATCGTCTAGCCACGCCAACAAAGCTTGGGTGATATCGCGCACCATTTGCAACGACAAAGCATTGAGCGCTTTGGGGCGGTTCAAAGTCAGCAGACCCACACCGCCGCAGACTTGGGCCAACACTTCTCCATTCTCGATACCAAAAGCATTGGGGGTGCTAGTCATGTCTTTGTCTCCATGAAAAAAATTCGTTAGATGCCAATGCCATCAACACCAAACTGCCACCCAACATGACGCTGTGAGAAGGAGCTTCATGCGCACCCCACCATGCCCAAGTGATGCCAAACAGCACTTCTAACAAGGCCAACATCGCAACCTCATGCGGTTTGAGCACACGCGAACTCCAAACCGCCAGCGAACATGGCAAGGCCAATTGAAAAATACCTAAAAACGCCAGCCACTGTATGTCTAAAACACTGGCTTGAAATGGCCATGCTTGCGGCAAAGTCACACAACAAGACAGCACAGAACCTAAGAATATGGCGGGCAACATGTTTTGTTGATTTGCTGAAGCTTGCCGGGTTTTCATCAGGTTCCATTGCACAGAACCTGCCAGGGGTACACAAGCTGCGATCAGCATGCCTTTGAGATGCTGGCCGCCATCCAATTGCACTTGTGACACAAACATGTAGCCCATGCCCACAGCAGCCAGCGCAATGGCCCACCAGGTTTGCTTGCCCAACGCCTGACCACCCCACAGCCTGTGCAGCAGCGCCGTCAGCAAAGGGCCCAACGACAAGGTAATCAAGACGTTGGCGACAGTGGTCATGGTCAGCGCCAACATGAAAGCGGTGAACATCACCGACCAGCACACACCAGATAACCACAGCGTCGAAGAACGAAATGTCTGCCAGCGCCACACACTGCCACGCGTGGCCAATGTCAGACCAACAAACAAACTGAGGGCCGTGAAAAAACTGCGCCAGAACGTGACCTCAAAACCTTGCGCCTGCGTGATTTGACGCGACACCACACCCGCCATGGACCACAACAATGTGGCCAGCATCATCAAGAGCACGGACTGTGCGTGACCCGGTTGAAAGCGGCTCAGTGACATGCGAGACGGGTCAGGTCATGCTTCGCGGCTGGCGCGCTTGCGCTCGTGCTCTTTCAAATAGCGCTTGCGAAGTCGAACGCTTTTGGGGGTGATTTCCACCAGTTCATCGTCTTCGATGAATTGCACACCGTATTCCAATGTCAGTTGAATCGGTGGTGTGATTTTGATGGCGTCTTCTTTGCCTGAGACGCGAAAGTTGGTCAGCTGTTTGGTGCGCGTGGCGTTGACCACCAGATCATTGTCGCGACTGTGTATGCCAACGATCATGCCCTCATACACGGGATCGTTGGGTTTGACAAACATGCGGCCACGGTCATCAAGTTTGCCCAGTGCGTAGGTGAAAATTTCGCCATCGTCCATCGAAATGAGAACGCCATTTTTGCGACCACCGATCTCGCCTTTGTGCGGTTCATAGCGGTCGAAAATATTGGAGATCAAGCCAGATCCTCGGGTCAGGTTCAAAAATTCTGTGGTGAAGCCAATCAAGCCGCGAGCAGGAATACGGTACTCCAGTCGCACGCGACCACGACCGTCGGGTTCCATGTTGACCAAATCGCCCTTGCGCTCGCCCAATGCCTGCATCACACCACCTTGGTGTTGTTCTTCAATGTCTGCAGTCACCAGCTCAATCGGTTCGCAACGCTCGCCATCGATTTCGCGGTACACGACGCGCGGCTTGGATACGGCCAATTCATAGCCTTCACGGCGCATGTTTTCCAACAAAATGGTCAAGTGCAATTCACCGCGACCAGAGACTTCGAAAATACCGTCTTCGTCTGTTTCTTTGACGCGCAACGCCACATTGGCTTGCAGTTCTTTTTGCAGACGATCCCAAATTTGCCGACTGGTGACGTACTTGCCTTCGCGTCCAGCCAATGGAGACGTGTTGACGCAAAAATTCATGGTCAACGTGGGCTCATCGACTTTAAGCATGGGCAACGGTTTGGGGTCGAGCGGATCGGTGATGGTCACCCCAATGCCAATTTCATTGATACCGTTGATCAACACAATGTCACCTGGACCGGCTTGGGTGGCTTGAATGCGGTCAAGGCCTTGGAATTTCAACACTTGGTTGATACGGCCTTTGATGGGTGAGCCATCAACGCCCGCCATCACCACCACATCCATGCCAGGTTTGATGGTGCCTGCGCTGATTCGGCCCACGCCAATGCGGCCAACAAATGTTGAGAAATCCAGCGCAGAAATTTGCAATTGCAATGGCGCTTGCGGGTCGCCTTGCTGCGGCGGCACATGCTTGAGAATGGTTTCAAACAAAGCCGACATGTCCGGCCCCCACTGCTCACCTTGTTCCCCCTCAACGAGTGAAGACCAGCCGTTGATGCCTGAGGCGTAAACCACTGGAAAATCTAATTGCTCATCGTTGGCACCGAGTTTGTCGAACAACTCAAACGCTTGGTTGATCACCACGCTCGGACGCGAGCCTGGCTTGTCGACTTTGTTCACCACCACGATCGGTTTCAAGCCCAGCGCTAATGCTTTTTTGGTGACGAAGCGGGTTTGTGGCATGGGGCCTTCTTGCGCATCAATCAACAACACCACGCCATCGACCATCGACAAAGCGCGTTCCACTTCGCCGCCAAAGTCAGCGTGCCCTGGGGTGTCCACAATGTTGATGTGTGTACCGCTCCAACTGACTGCGCAATTTTTCGCCAAAATAGTGATGCCGCGCTCGCGCTCAATGGCGTTGTTGTCCATCACGGTATCCACCACTTTTTCGTGTTCGGCAAATGTGCCGGACTGACGCAATAACTGGTCCACCATGGTGGTTTTGCCGTGGTCAACGTGGGCACTGATGGCACTGTTTCTGATTTGTAAAGTCATGCTGCGCTCTCGAGTAAGGATTGAATTTCTTGGGGATTGAGTAAACGCTCTGGAATGAGTTCTCCAGCGCGTACATGGGCGGTGCCCAACAAAGTGTGTGGGTCGCTGCCAAACACAGCGACTTGGTCATGGTCAGGCCAACTGCCTCTGCGGCGCAAGCCGCTGAGAAAACGACCGGCATCGTCGGACGGCAATGTGATGGCATGGTGGTTATGCAGCAATGCGTCCACAGGCAGTAATTGGGTGATTCGCGCTGACTCGCTCAATGCTTCGAATTCGGCAAGTGAGATGCATGCGCTGGCATCGAACCTGCCACTTTGGACGCGTCTGAGAGACGATAAAAAAGCCCCGCAACCTAGCGCGTTGCCGATGTCCTCTCCCAGCGTTCGGATGTAAGTGCCTTTGCTGCATTTGGCGCGTAGTGCGATGCTTCTCACGCCTTGTGATGCAGGCAGTTCTTGAAGCGTTAGCTCATGCACAATCACCCGCCTGGGCTCACGCACGATATCAACACCTTCGCGTGCATATTCGTACAAAGCTTTGCCATCTTTTTTCAACGCGCTGTGCATGGGCGGTAATTGCAACAACTCGCCCGTGAACAAAGTTTGTACCTGTTGCAATTGGGCTGGCGTGAAATTCACAGCAGTCTCAGCGATCACTTCGCCTTCTGCGTCTGCAGTGCTGGTGCGTTGCCCCAAACGCAAAACCGCTTCGTACGTTTTGTCAGCGTCCAAATGCAATTGGCTGAATTTGGTGGCGGCCCCAAAACACAAAGGCAACACGCCACTGGCCAATGGGTCAAGAGTACCGGTGTGACCGGCTTTTTCCGCGCGCAACAACCACTTGGCTTTTTGCAAGGCCTGGTTACTGGAGATACCCAGCGGTTTGTCAAGCAACAACACCCCATGCACGGGACGCCGTTGCACCCGTGTGCGTGGCGATTTCATGGTCAATCGGTTTCTTTGGCTCGAGATGCCACGGCACGTGCAATCAGCGCATTCATGTCAGCGGCACGTTCTGGCGTGCGGTCGTATTGAAAATGCAAAGTGGGCACGGTGTGGATATGCAAACGTTTGAACAAGCCGTTGCGCAAAAAACCGGCGGCTTGGTTCAAACCTTCGGCACAGGCCTCAGGGTCACCCACCAGCACGCTGAAAAACACTTTGGCATGCGCGTAATCGGGGGTCACGTCGACCGACTGAATGGTCACCATCCCCAAGCGCGGATCTTTGAGTTCGCGAATCAACTCGGCCAGATCGCGTTGGATCTGGTCAGCGACGCGAAAGCCACGGTGAGGGGTAGACGATTTTTTGGCGGGCATGCAGTGGGGTTAAATCGTTCTGGCGATTTCCTTGATTTCAAAGAATTCGAGTTGGTCGCCTTCTTGAATGTCGTTGTAGCCCTTGAGGTTCAAGCCACATTCAAAACTCTCTTTGACCTCGCGCACATCGTCCTTGAAGCGCTTGAGGCTTTCGAGTTCGCCGGTGAACACCACCACGTTGTCGCGCAACAAACGCAAACGCGCGTTGCGACGAATAACGCCATTGGTGACCATACAGCCGGCGATTGCGCCGATTTTGCTGATGCGAAACACCTGACGGATCTCGGCCATGCCAATGATTTCTTCTTTTTTGTCGGGAGTCAGCATGCCAGACATGGCTGCTTTGAGTTCATCTACTGCGTCGTAAATGATGTTGTAGTAACGAATTTCGATGCCATTGTTCTCAGCCAATTTGCGCGCACCGGCGTCAGCGCGGGTGTTGAAACCGATGATGACGGCTTTGGATGCGATGGCCAAATTGACATCGGATTCGCTGATGCCACCGACCGCACCGTAGACCAATTGAACGCGAATTTCTTCGTTGGTGAGTTTGAGCAACGAGGCAGCCAAGGCTTCTTGAGAACCTTGCACATCGGCTTTGATGATGATGGGCAGGTTTTTGACTTCGCCTGAACCCATGTCGGTGAACATGTTTTCCAATTTGGCGGCTTGCTGCTTGGCCAGTTTGGTGTTGCGGAATTTGCCGGCGCGGTAAGTGGCAATTTCACGGGCACGGCGTTCGTCAGACAACACCATGAATTCGTCACCCGCTTGCGGGACTTCGGTCAGGCCTTGGATTTCCACGGGTATGGATGGACCAGCTGATTTGATCGGTTTGCCGTTTTCATCCAGCATGGCGCGAACACGGCCATAAGTTTGACCGGCCAGCACCACATCGCCAGTTTTCAAGGTACCCGATTGCACCAATATGGTGGCAACCGGTCCGCGGCCTTTGTCGAGACTGGCTTCAATCACCAAGCCCTTGGCCATGGCATCAATAGGTGCTTTGAGTTCTAACACCTCGGCTTGCAACAACACTTGTTCGAGCAATTCGTCAATGCCCTGACCGGTTTTGGCGGACACGGGCACGAAAGGCGCATCGCCACCAAACTCTTCGGGAATGACTTCTTCAGCCACCAACTCGCTTTTCACGCGATCGGTATTGGCGTCAGGTTTATCGATCTTGTTGATCGCCACCACGATAGGCACCCCTGCTGCTTTGGCATGTTTGATCGCTTCTTTGGTTTGTGGCATGACGCCGTCGTCTGCAGCAACCACCAAGATCACAATGTCAGTGGCTTGCGCGCCGCGCGCACGCATGGCGGTAAACGCTTCGTGGCCAGGCGTATCCAAAAAAGACACCATGCCGCGCGGTGTTTCCACGTGATAAGCACCAATGTGCTGGGTGATACCGCCGGCTTCACCCGAGGCCACTTTGGCGCGGCGGATGTAATCCAGCACAGAAGTTTGACCGTGGTCAACGGGGCCCATGACGGTCACCACAGGAGCACGTGTGATCGATTCACCATGGTGTGCGGACGCTTCTTCTTCCGTGAACGCTTCAGGGTCATCCAGCGACGCAATGATGGCTTTGTGTCCCATCTCTTCCACCACGATCATGGCGGTGTCTTGGTCAAGCGGTTGGTTGATGGTGACCATCTGACCCAGCTTCATCAATTGCTTGATGACTTCAGAGGCCTTGACCGCCATCTTGTGTGCCAACTCGGCGACGGTGATGGTTTCGGGCACGTGTACCTCAATGACACGGGCCTCGGCTGGCGCTGCTTGCACCGGTGTTTCTTCACGATCGCGCTCGCGTTTGCCGCGCGGACCACCGCGCCAACTGTTGCGACCGACGCCGCCACTGGCATCGCCACGGGTTTTGATTTCTTTCTTTTTGGCTTGTTCATCCGCCCAGCTTGACGACAGCTTGGCACTTTTGACTTCTTTTTGGCCTTCTTTGTTGGTGGCGGATCCCGTGGGTCGGGCACCTGGCGCGGTGCTGCCTGCGGCAGGCTTGTGTAACGTACCCTTGAGCGCTTTGGGGTCGGGTGTTTCGGTCTTTTCAACCACCGGTTTTTTGGCAACCAACACCTTTTTCGGCGCATTCATCATCGACCGAATGGCTTCGGCCTCGGCCAAAGCGGTGCGCCTGCGGGAATCCAAGTCTTTGGCGCGAGCAGCGTCCTCCGCCGCACTGGCTTTGGCTGCTGCTTCGCGTTGTTCAGCAAGCGCTTTGGCCTTGGCAGCTTTCGCGTCAGCTTGGTCTTCGTCTTTGGTGGCCGCAGGATCGTCAGCCATGGCCGAGGCTTCGCGTTCTTTGGCCTCTTGCGCCTCGCGCACACGGCGTTTCTCGGCCAATTCTTCTTCTTGGCGACGAATCAATTCGGCTTGGCGTCTGGCTTCCTCTTCGCGTCGGGCGAGTTCAGCCTGATCAAGGATGGGGGCGGCAGTGGCACGCTCTTGGGCAGGTGCATCGGCTTCGGTGGTATCCGCTTCATCGCGCTTGACGAATGTGCGTTTTTTGCGTACTTCCACTTGGATCGTGCGCGCCTTGCCGGTGGCATCTGCTTGCTTGATTTCCGATGTGGATTTTTTCACCAGCGTGATTTTTTTACGCTCTGGCGTGTCTGTTCCATGGCTGGCTTTCAAATAGCCCAGCAATTTTTGCTTGTCTGCATCGGTCAACGGATCGGCAGACGAAGACTTGGCGACACCCGCTGATTTCAGCTGTTCAAGCAGTGTGTCGGGAGATTTTTTGAGTTCCTTGGCAAACTCGGCAACCGTTGTGATGGTCATCTGTGGTGTTCCTCTTCATGACCGTTACGCTTGACCCGCAAACCAATGTTCGCGCGCCTTCAGGATCAAAGTTTTCGCTTCCTCTTCAGACTGACC